>JAFUKH010000044.1 GCA_017467845.1 Lachnospiraceae bacterium
ACTGATGCTGAAGAGAGAGAAGGAAGGCAATCCATTTACCTTCTATCATTATATGATTGACTTAACCGGCGGTCCATGTATCTACAAGCGTATCTCCGGTTGTGGTTCAGGAACTGAGTATATGGCAGTGACTCCTTGGGGAGATCTGTATCCGTGTCACCAGTTTGTAGGTGATGAGAAGTTCAAGCTGGGTAATATCTGGGATGGGGTAACCAATACCGAGATTCAGAGCCAGTTTGCAAATTGTAACGTATATGCACATCCGGAGTGCAAGGATTGCTGGGCGAGACTTTACTGTTCGGGTGGATGTGCTGCGAATGCATATCACTCCACCGGTTCCATCACCGGAGTGTATGAGTATGGTTGTACCTTATTCCGTAAGAGAATGGAATGTGCGATTATGCTTGCCATTGCAAAAGCGTTAGAGGATTAAAATGAATACATCGATTTGTGATTTTGTGAATGAATATAAGAAGAGCAGCGCGCTAAGATTCCACATGCCCGGACATAAGGGCTGTAGCTTTCTTGGCGTGGAAGCTCTTGATATTACGGAAATAGAAGGGGCGGACAGTCTGTACGAGGCCGCCGGTATTATCAGGGAGAGTGAGGATAATGCCGGTAGTCTGTTTGGCTGTGCGACCCTTTTTTCTACGGAAGGATCATCCCAATGTATCCGTGCTATGCTCTATCTTGCTGTACTTCATGCCAAAAGGACGGGGAGAAAGCCTTTCATATTGGCAGCAGGGAATGTACATAAGACTTTTCTGAGTGGAGCAGCATTACTTGACTTGGATGTGGAGTGGATGTATCCCAAAGAACAGGCTTCCTATCTGTCCTGTAAGCTGGATGGGGTGTTGGTGGAAGAATATTTGCGGAAATCATCGGAGAAGCCGGCAGCAGTGTATCTGACCAGTCCGGATTATTTGGGAAATGTGGCACCGATTAAGGAAATTGCAGAGGTGTGCCACCGCCACGAAGTACTTCTTTTGGTGGACAATGCCCATGGAGCATACTTAAAGTTTTTGAAGGAGTCCGGACATCCTTGCGATTTGGGCGCAGATTTGTGCTGTGATTCTGCTCATAAGACCTTACCGGTGTTGACCGGCGGGGCATATCTGCATATTGGCAGCAGTGCACCGGAGTATCTTGTGGGGCAGGCGAAGAATGCTCTGGCTCTCTTTGGTTCCACCAGTCCGTCGTATTTGATATTGCAGTCCTTGGATAAGGCTAATGCGTATCTGGCAGATGGGTACCGCGACAGATTGCAGGATTTTATTCTCAAAGTGGGGAAATGTAAGACGTCACTGATTGCCCATGGGTATGTACTTGCCGGAGATGAACCTTTGAAAATAACGATTTGTGCCAAGGCTTATGGATATGAGGGCATGGAGTTGGCTGCGCTACTTTTAAAAGAAAATATTGTCTGCGAGTTTGCAGATCCGGATTATATTGTGTTTATGGTGACACCGGAAAACGGAGAAGAGGGGCTTGTGCGGCTGGAGGAGACTTTGATTTCGATTCCTCGAAAGAACTGTGAATTGGAGATGGTCCCGACGTTTGTGAGCTGTGAAAGGAGGATGTCCATTCGGGAGGCGATGCTTTCTCTGAGCGAAGAAATACCTGTGGCTGAGGCGGAAGGCAGAATTCTGGCAGCGGCATCGGTAGGCTGTCCGCCGGCAGTACCCATTGTGGTATGCGGACAGAGAATTAGCAAGGAAGCGATAGCTGTTTTCGAGTATTATGGAATTGAGAAATGTCGCGTGGTGCTTTCGTAAGTCTGTGGCGGTTCCTTTTTCCGGGAAAAGGGTCTCAGAAAAAGAATGGTGTATTTTAGACCCCGCGAGGCCAATTTTTAATGAAAAAATGGCTCGAATGAGGTCATTCGGGGTATGGAAGAAAGTTTTTGGGTATAGACCCCGTTGTAAGAAATAATAAGGGAAAGTAGGAGTGGTATGAGCCTGCGAACAATAATGATTTTTCCACAGTTCGATAACGTGGAATTAATCGACCAAATTAGAGATAAATACGATCCACTAGCAGACCTGGTACGTCCACATATTACGCTGGTATTTCCTTTCGAAAGTCCGATGAGTAAGGGAGAGCTTGCTGAGATATTAGAGAAAAGACTGCAAGCAATAGAGCCTTTTGCATTAGAATTATGTGGTATCAGCAAGCAGGAAGATACTTTTGGAAACTATCTGTTTCTGGATGTTATAAGAGGCGGAGAGGAAATAAGTCAAATTCATCGGATTTTGTATGAGAATGAGTTTAAAGAATTTGACAAGGGATATCCATATATTCCGCATATGACCATCGGGAAATTGCCTACGCCACAGGAGTTAGATGATGCTTACGATGCTATTAAGAATGAAAGTCATCGATTTTTGACTGAGGTTCAAAAGATTTCTGTAGAGATGATAGGTGTTAATGAACAGTCTATTATTGTGATTGAGAAGCAATTGAAGTAGTGTTGTAGAAGTGGAGGAGGACATGATATATGAGCATATTTGGTAAAGTATTTAAGAAGAAGGAAGTGTTAGAGCAGAATCTGGAGGAAAAGGCTAGGCCGGGGGCTGTATTTGTTATGCAGCTTCTATTTGAAGAACCGTGTGACATGCCGGAAAGAGAACAAATGAATTCTGTAATGGAGAAGCATCTTGGTGAGATAGACAACTTCTCCTATGATGAGAAAATGGCCGGATTTGCGGTAAAGAAGTATCTTGCGGAGTTTAAGGATGCTAAGGTTCCACCACAGCTCATGATTACGGCCTGCAATGAATTTGATGCATCCAAAATCGGAGTGATGGAGCGAAGCCAGATGTGGGATTGTGCAGAAAGTGAGCAAATTCTGGACTCTTGCAAATATCAGGTTTTTGCTACCGATATGATGGCAGCAGCACTGCATTATAAGGAACGCGCAGAACTGGACATGGATTTTCTGGAGGCACTTATAGAACTATACCCTACATGTAAGGCAGTTTACTTCAATAATTCAGGGAAGCTTTTTACTGCGGAGATGGTTCGTGAGCATAAGATACCGCGGGAGAGCAGATTTATCTATTTTGCGGTAAATGTGAGATTTTTCAATATTCAGGGCACAGAGGACATGCTGGTAGATAGTCTGGGGATGAATACATTATTTCTGCCGGACTTGCAGTATCATTTTCATGGGATGAATCAGAACTGGGTAGTCAACCATGCCTACAATGTGCTGTCGTACATATTTGACAATGAGAATCCCATAAAGAGTGGAGACCCTATTGATGGAGTAGTGGACGGCAGAATGAGCCGGGAGGTCATGTGGCGCTGTCAGTATGAGAATTCGTTAATACAGCCGGTGCGCGAGGTGATTGATATCTATATGAACGAATATGCATCAGGTGGAAGGTAGTCGGAGCCTGGTCGACAAATACGCCCTGATTTCACGCTCTTCTTTTGATAGATTGTAACTGTTCAGAACAGGTCGAAGCACTTGCTGCTGAGACCGTATGAAAACGTAGAACGGCCAGAAGCAAGCCCCATCGCGAAGCGATTTTGCATGGGCTTGCGGTCGTAACTGTGAGGGTACTGAACAGTTACGATAGATTACTGTCATAAGGAGGGCGTGTTTATGACTTTGGAGCAGAATTATTACGTGACATATATGGGGAAAAAGTGTAACATTGATATGACAGATTGGAACGATGGGGTATATGAATCCTATCTTTTGGGGCAGGACGAGAGATATGTTTTTTATGTTTCTATAGAGAGGAAGCACACGAAGGTAGGAGCACTATCTAAGCAGCATATTGAAGAGATCACATATTGCGTACAAGATAGAGAGCGTGTTGCAAAGCTGTCGGAATTGCAAAATATGAACAGGAGCTTTTTTGTGAATCGACTGTCCAATATCTATTTGGAAGAAAAGCATTTTTTCAGTGGATTATTTGGTAAGGAGACCGAGATACTGGGGGTCTTCATCAGTGATGTAGGTGAGGACTATGTGAAGCTGATAACAGGGCAGGAGATAGATGCGGAGAAGATTACGAAGATAGAGACAGTGGTTAAGTAATAGGGGGATTTACCATGAAGATAAAGTGTGTATGGGAACATAACGGGGAGGATACACTTCTGTATTCCAGCAATTTTGTGGGAGCATTTACCAGAGGTGCATCAAAGGAGATTGCTTTAAATAAAATGCAGAGCGAAGTGGAGTCGTACTGCGGAAGAGATGTATGTACATACCCGAAGCGTAAATAGTTACTATTTCGGAGAAATCGGCGTAGATGCGGATAATGAGGGCTCAATTTATGAGTGTCGCAAGAAGGGCTTCGAACTTTTAGAGCAGCAGAAGGACTTTCTGGATAATCCGGTGATTCTGGGTAGCTATGACGAAGAATGGTCTGTCAGAAAAATGCTGCGAAGATTTATCTGGCACGACCGAATACACGGAAAAGCCATGTACCGCATGGCGGTGAAGACCTTTGGAGAAGGTTGCTGCCCGGATGTGTTCCGGTTTGAAGGGTGATACAAAGCTTTTATCTGATGGAGAAACGGCTAAATGAAGGAACAGAGGATTAATTTTAACGAGATCACAGCCTGCGGCGAGTTAATGAAGAATATTGCAAGTGGTGTTACACAGATGGTAAATTTGTATATTCTGGCTTGGAACAGCTGACAGATTTCTTAGTGGAACAGCTGTCGAATGAACAATGGCCGGCGGAGCAGGCGCGCAATTATTTTGAGGAATATCTGCCGAAGTTAAAACATTGGAGTAAAGGATAGGTAGTGAATTTTCGGAGGGCGTATATGAAAAAATGCTTTCGTTACGTCCTGTTTTAGTGGAAAATAGAGACTACAATTCGTGAGGAATTTAAGGAGGAAAATCGCCAATGGGGAATACTACGAAGATTCTGCTAACCGCCTTTCGTGGCAGTTCTGCGGAATGGTTACTTAAGGGCTTTGAGAACTACGAGCTCCTTCTTCTTCCAAATGATAAGATAAAGGATTCTGAATTGTTGATAGAAGCGATTTCGGGGAAAAACTACGATTATATCATCAGCTTCGGGCAGAGGCCGAGTATCAAGGACAAAGTCCATATTGAAACGACTGCCCGAGAAGGGGATTTTTCAATTAAGACGAACGTTGATTGCGAGCAGTTAAAGGCTCAATTGGAGCAACATGGTGTTCCGGCTAAACTTTCACATAATGCGGGAACATCTTTTTGCAACCAACTATATTTGAACGGCTTGAAATATATTAAGCAGAATGAACTTGATACCAAGATGGTATTCATACATATTCCTTATCTGAAAAATATTTCTGATTGGAAGTTTTTGAGTAGCGCAATTGTTAAGGAGATTGATTCAATTCTGCTCAAAGGAGAGTAGTAGAAGCGGGAGAAGAGTTCTAAATAATTTAAAAAAATAATTGACAAATAAAACCCATGGTGTTTTAATGTAGTCAAATAAAACAATTTTAAACCGTTGAAGCGGAGATAACGGTAATTATGATTCCACAGAGAGCCCGTGTTGCTGAGAGTCGGGTGAAAAACAGATTATCAAATGGACCGCTGAGGGTGCAGTCAAATGTGCTGCTATGCAGTGCAGAGTATTCTGCGACGTGTGGGCATACGTTAGTTGCCGGGGATATGTAGGTATCCTGCTAAGGGTACAGCTGTCGTGGCTGTAAATCAAGGTGGCACCGCGGATAAAGTGGGCGTATTTTGTATTACGTTCTTATTCGTCCTTGACAGAATCTAGAATTCTGTCAAGGGCGTTTTTTTATTGTGTAAAAAGGAGGCGTATAAGTATGAACTATTTACCAAGTCTTGAAGGTGTAAAGAAAATCGCAGAAACCGGAAAATACAAAGTGTTGCCGGTGAGCTGCGAGATTTTGTCAGATGTGTGTACACCGATTCAGGCGATTAAGATTCTGAAAAATGTATCCACACATTGTTATATGTTAGAGTCTGTGGCAGAGAGGGAGACCTGGGGACGTTACACATTCCTGGGATTTGACCCCAAGATGGAAATCACCTGTATGGATGGCGAAATGAAAATAGGCAATGTGAAGGTGCAGACAGATAACCCATCCACCTATCTTCGCCAGATTTTAGCGGAGTATAAGAGCCCCGGATTTGATTATCTTCCTTCCTTTACCGGAGGATTGGTGGGTTATTTCTCCTATGATTATCTGTGCTATAGCGAACCTACAGTGAGAACGAAGGTGCAGGATACGGAAGAGTTCAAGGATGTGGATCTGATGCTGTTTGACAAGGTTATCGCCTTTGATAACTTCCGGCAGAAGATTGTCCTGATAGTGAACATGTCCCTGACAGACCCGGAGTCGGGATATAACAAAGCAGTGCTGGAGCTTCAGCATCTTTGTGAACTTCTTAAGAATGGTAGAACGAAAGAGGAGCCGGGCGGACACCTGACCGGTGAGGTAACTCCATTATTTGATAAGGAAACTTACTGTGACATGGTAGAGAAAGCGAAGCATTACATCAGGGAGGGGGATATCTTTCAGATTGTGCTTTCCAACCGCCTGAGCGCTCCCTTCGAAGGAAGTTTGTTAAATACCTATCGCACTCTCAGAACTTTAAATCCGTCGCCCTATATGTTCTACTTTTCAGGAACAGATGTGGAGGTAGCAGGGGCTTCTCCGGAGACACTTGTGAAGCTGGAAAACGGCGTACTTCATACTTTCCCGTTGGCAGGAACCAGACCAAGAGGTAAGACCCCGGAAGAGGACGAGGCATTGGAGAAGGAGTTGCTTGCCGACAAAAAGGAATTGGCAGAGCATAACATGCTGGTGGATCTGGGAAGAAATGACCTGGGTAAAATCAGTAAGTTCGGCTCTGTACAGGTGGAAAAGCTTCATTCCATCGAGAGATATTCCCACGTAATGCACATTGGTTCCACGGTGCGGGGAGAAATCAGAGAGGAGTTTGATGGGCTGCATGCCATTGAAGCGGTGCTTCCGGCAGGAACCTTATCGGGAGCCCCGAAAATCAGAGCCTGTCAGTTAATTGGAGAACTGGAAAATAATAAGCGCGGCATCTACGGTGGTGCTATCGGATATATCGATTTTGCAGGAAATATGGACACCTGTATCGCTATCCGAATTGCTTACAAGAAAAATGGCAAGGTATTCGTGAGAAGCGGCGCGGGAATCGTTGCTGATTCCGTACCTGAGAAGGAATTTGAAGAATGTATCAATAAAGCCAAGGCAGTTGTAAATGCGCTAAAGCAGGCAGAGGAGGCGGACATATGATTATATTGATTGATAATTACGATAGTTTTTCTTATAACCTATATCAGCTCATCGGTGAGATTTCTCCGGACATTAGGGTGATTCGAAATGACGAGTTGACGGTAGATGAAATCCGTTTGCTAAAGCCGGACCGAATCATTCTCTCCCCGGGACCGGGTAGACCGGAGAATGCGGGAGTTATCGTCGAAGTGGCAAGGACTTTGGGAAAGGAAATCCCTACCCTGGGGGTGTGTCTCGGTCATCAGGCCATCTGTGCAGCCTTTGGAGCGACCGTTACTTATGCGAAGGAGCTGATGCATGGAAAGCAGTCCGAAGTAAGGTTTAATAAGGACTGCCTATTATTTAAGGATTGTCCGGAGGTATCGACTGTAGCCAGATATCATTCTCTGGCAGCGGACAGCAGTACTATTCCGGAAGAACTAAAAATCACCGCAGTTACCACAGACGGGGAAGTAATGGCAGTTCAGCACAAGGATTATCCTATTTATGGTGTGCAGTTTCATCCGGAATCCATCATGACACCGGAAGGAAAGAAGATGCTGGAAAACTTCATTGAATTAAGATAAAGGAGATTGAATCATGATTAAAGAAGCCATTGTTAAAATTGTTAATAAAGAAGATCTCACCTATACGGAAGCATATAGCGTAATGAATGAAATTATGAGTGGAGAAACATCACCCACACAGAATGCAGCGTTTCTGGCAGCTCTTTCTACCAAGAGTGCGAGAGCGGAGACTACCGATGAGATTGCAGGGTGTGCAGCTGCTATGAGAGACCATGCTACCAAGGTGGAAACCGGTATGGATATCTTTGAAATCGTGGGAACCGGTGGTGATAATGCACATAGCTTTAATATCTCCACTACTTCCGCTCTGGTTGCTGCAGCAGGTGGGATGAAAGTTGCAAAGCACGGTAACCGCGCAGCCTCTTCCAAAAGCGGCACTGCGGATTGTCTGGAGGCACTTGGCGTGAACATCCATCAGAGTCCGGAGCTTTGCAAAAAGCTTTTAGAGGAAGTGGGAATGTGCTTCTTCTTTGCACAGAAGTATCATACTTCCATGAAATATGTAGGTGCTATCCGTAAGGAACTGGGCTTCCGTACCGTATTTAATATCTTAGGACCGCTGACCAACCCGGGCAACCCTAAGATGCAACTCTTAGGAGTATATGACGAGTATCTGGTGGAGCCACTGGCGCAGGTTCTTATCAATCTGGGCGTAAAGCGGGGAATGGTAGTGTACGGTCAGGATAAGCTGGATGAAATTTCTATGAGCGCACCTACAACCGTATGTGAGTTCAAGGATGGATGGTTTAAGACCTATACTATTACGCCGGAGAACTTTGGTTTTGAAAGATGCACCAAGGCGGATTTAGTAGGCGGAACTCCCGAAGAAAATGCGGAGATTACCCGTGCTATTTTAAGAGGAGAAAAGGGGCATAAGAGAAATGCAGTGCTCTTAAATGCTGGTGCGGCACTTTACATTGGAGGTAAGGCAGAGAGCTTATCAGATGGGGTGAAGCTGGCTGCGGACATTATTGATTCCGGAAAAGCACTGGAGACGCTGCAGAAATTTATTCAGGTGAGCAACAGCGGGGAGGAAGAAAAATGACCATACTTGACCAGCTTGCAGACTATGCAAGAGAGCGTACAGAGCAGGCAAAGAAAAATATGCCTCTTACAGAGATAAAGAAACTGGCGTATCAGCTGCCAAAGGGAAACTTTGCTTTTGAAAAAGCGCTGCAAAAGCCGGGAATCTCTTTTATCTGCGAGTGCAAGAAGGCTTCTCCGTCGAAGGGACTGATTGCGCCGAATTTCCCATATCTGCAGATTGCAAAAGAATATGAGGCTGCCGGAGCAGATTGCATCTCCGTACTTACAGAGCCCAAATGGTTTTTGGGCAGTGATGAATATCTGAGGGAAATCACAGACGTGGTATCTATTCCCTGCATCCGCAAGGATTTTACGGTGGATGAATATATGATATACGAAGCAAAGCTTCTGGGCGCACAGGCAGTGCTGCTGATTTGCTCCATCCTTTCCGCAGAGCAGATTCGGGAGTACATGGGAATCTGTGATGAACTGGGAATGTCCGCGCTGGTAGAGGCTCATGACGAAGAGGAGATACAATCCGCCGTAAAAGCCGGAGCAAGAATCATCGGAGTGAATAACCGAAACCTGAAGGATTTCACCGTGGATACTCAGAACAGCCGCCGTATGAGAGCGCTGGTGCCCAGGGACATTCTTTTTGTGGCAGAGAGTGGTGTACAGACTGCTCAGGATATTCAGCTTCTACGAGAAAATGGCGTGGATGCGGTGCTTATCGGCGAGACCTTGATGAGAGCCGCGGATAAGAAGGCAAAGCTGGCAGAGCTGAAAGGAAGCGCAGAATAAAGTAAATGTCAGGCAAGCCAAGATAAAAGTGAGGAGGGAAAGTATGACCCGGATTAAGCTATGCGGACTGCGGAGACCGGAAGATATATCCTATGTGAATGGGTTGCTCCCGGAGTACATCGGATTTGTCTTTGCTCCAAAAAGTAAGAGATATGTGACATCTATGGAGGCTGAGAAGCTAAGAAAGCAGTTGGATAAACGCATTACTCCTGTGGGAGTATTCGTGGACGAAGAGCCGGAAGTGATTACAGATTTGTTGGAGAGGCGCATCATTGAGGTAGCCCAGCTCCATGGAAATGAGGATGAAGAGTATATAAAAAGGCTTCGGACATATACGAACAGCCCGATAATCAAGGCGTTCCATATACAAAATGGTGAGGATGTTCGATTTGCAAATAGTTCCTTCGCAGACTATGTACTTTTGGATTCCGGTGGTGGCAGTGGAGAGACCTTTGACTGGTCACTTTTACAGGAAGTTAAGAGACCCTATTTTCTGGCAGGAGGACTTACACCGGAAAATGTGGGTTGGGCAATAGCACTGCTTCGTCCTTACGGTGTGGATGCCAGCTCCTCTTTGGAAAGGGATGGCTATAAGGATAAAGAAAAGATGACTGCTTTTGTGAAAGCTGTCAGAGGGAAAATAGAAAGGAATGATAGGTTATGACGAATGCAAATGGAAGATTCGGTGTGCACGGTGGACAGTATATTCCGGAGACATTGATGAATGCGGTAATAGAGTTGGAAAAAGCTTATAATCATTATAAAAATGATCCTGAGTTTAACCGGGAATTAACGGAGCTTTTGGATGCGTATGCGGGAAGACCTTCCCGATTGTATTATGCAGAGAAGATGACCAAGACTCTTGGGGGAGCAAAAATCTATTTAAAACGAGAGGATTTAAATCATACCGGTTCCCACAAGATAAACAATGTACTTGGTCAGGCACTGCTGGCTAAAAAGATGGGAAAGACCAGACTGATTGCAGAGACCGGTGCGGGGCAGCATGGGGTTGCAACCGCAACGGCAGCGGCACTGATGGATATGGAGTGCGTGGTATTTATGGGGGAGGAAGATACCAAGCGTCAGGCACTGAATGTATACCGTATGAAGCTTTTGGGAGCAGAGGTAATTCCGGTAACCTCCGGAACCGCTACCTTAAAGGATGCGGTATCTGAGGCAATGCGTGAGTGGACCTCCCGAATTGACGATACCCACTATTGCCTGGGTTCCGTTATGGGACCGCACCCCTTCCCTACAATCGTTCGCGATTTCCAGGCGGTGATCTCTCGGGAAATCAAGGCGCAGATTCTGGAGAAGGAGCATCGCCTGCCGGATGCAGTAATCGCCTGCGTGGGTGGTGGTTCCAATGCTATCGGAAGCTTTTATCATTTTATTGAGGATGAAGGAGTACGTTTGATAGGTTGCGAGGCCGCTGGCAGAGGTATTGATACCTTCGAAACAGCAGCAACAATTAATACGGGAAAATTAGGGATTTTTCATGGAATGAAGTCCTATTTTTGCCAAGATAAGTACGGTCAGATTGCACCGGTTTACTCTATTTCTGCAGGGCTTGACTATCCGGGAATCGGACCGGAGCATGCCAATCTTCATGATATGGGTAGAGCAGAATATGTACCAGTAACAGATGCAGAAGCTGTGTGTGCCTTTGAATTCTTATCCAAGATGGAGGGAATCATTCCAGCAATCGAGTCTGCCCATGCAGTGGCTCATGCAATGAAGATCGCTCCTACCATGAACAAGGATCAGATTATCGTTATTACAATCTCCGGAAGAGGAGATAAGGATTGTGCAGCAATTGCGCGCTATAGAGGGGAGGATATTTATGAGTAACATAAAATCTGCTTTTGCAAAGGGAAAAGCGTTTATACCATTCATTACCTGTGGTGATCCGGATTTGGAAACTACGGGTAAGCTGGTGCGGGCAGCAGTAGATAGTGGTGCGGACTTAATTGAACTGGGAATTCCCTTTTCAGATCCCACCGCAGAGGGACCGGTGATACAGGGAGCAAATATTCGGGCTCTTAAGGGGGGAGTTACTACAGATAAGATTTTTGATTTTGTAAGAGTGTTACGTGAGGATGTAAAGATTCCGCTTGTATTTATGACTTATGCAAATGTGGTGTTCTCTTATGGCGCAGAGGCTTTCATCTCCACATGCAGAGGAATTGGTATCGATGGGATTATCTTACCGGATTTGCCCTTTGAGGAAAAAGAAGAATTCGAGCCACTGTGTCAGAAATATGATGTGGATTTGATTTCCTTGATTGCGCCTACATCCAAGGAACGTATTGCTATGATTGCGAGGGAAGCTAAGGGCTTTTTATACATCGTATCCAGTCTGGGCGTAACCGGTGCCAGAAGCGAGATTACCACGGATTTATCTTCTATTATCAAGGTGGTGCGTAAGAATACTGATATTCCATGTGCCATCGGGTTTGGAATATCTACACCGGAGCAGGCACGAAAGATGGTCGGTATTGCGGATGGAGTTATCGTGGGCTCAGCCATTATCAAGCTGATGGCTGAGTACGGAACAGATGCTTCTGAGCCGGTGGGTGAATATGTGAAACGCATGAAAAATGCCATAAAGTAACCATGTAGAACCTTTATTTGAATACAACAGTTTACGAAAGGGAATCATAAAATTTTAACATCATATATTAAATTTTTATGATTCCTATTTAGGTGTTGACATTTGCAGAAAATGGTAGTAATATCTATTTAAAGAAAACGTTTTCCTTAGCGTTTTCTCAGTAGTTTGGAACTTGAACAGTAAAGTGAGAAGGAGCAGTCATAGTACCTTATAAAAAGGTGACTTGCCACTGCATCGGAACCTTTTATAAGGTACTATGACTGCTCCTTCGGAAATTAGTAAGAAAGAAGAGAGGTTCATTATGAAAGAAAGATTAGCTTTAGAAATCAAAAACTTGTACGGAAAAGAAATTGAAAACTGCACCAACGAAGAGATTTACTATGCTCTGTTAAATGCCAGCAAGGCACTTCTTGATGAGAAGCCTGTAATCGAAGGCGAGAAGAAGGTGTATTACATCTCCGCTGAGTTCCTTATCGGAAAGCTGATGAGCAACAATCTTATCAATTTAGGTGTATATGATGAAGTTGCAGAGTTCCTTGCTTCTAAGGGTAAGAGCCTTGCAGAGGTAGAAGAGGTTGAGCCGGAACCATCTCTTGGTAACGGTGGTCTTGGTCGTCTTGCTGCATGTTTCCTTGACTCTATTGCAAGTCTTGGACTTCCTGGCGACGGTATCGGACTTAATTATCACTTTGGTTTGTTTAAGCAGGTATTCGAGAATAAATTACAGACTGCTGAGAAGAATGAATGGATTGAGAAGCAGTCTTGGCTTACTAAGACTGATGTAACCTATGATATCGCATTCGGCGACAGAGTGGTTAAGAGCCGCCTTTACGATATTGATGTAGTTGGTTATGAGCAGGGTAAGAACAAGCTTCATTTATTTGATATTGAGACCATTGATGAGTCTTTAGTAGAAGATGGTATCAGCTTCGATAAGGAAAAAATCGAAAAGAACTTAACTCTGTTCTTATATCCGGATGATTCTGATGAAGCAGGTAACTTACTTCGTATCTATCAGCAGTACTTCATGGTAGCAAGTGGTGCCAGATTAATCTTAGATGAGATGAAGGCTAAGGGTCAGGATTTACACAAGATGAATGAGTATGTAACCATTCAGATTAATGATACTCATCCTACCATGGTAATCCCTGAGTTAATCCGTATCCTTACCAAGGAAGAAGGATTTAGCACCGAGGAGGCAGTAAGTGTAGTAAGTAAGACCTGTGCTTATACCAATCATACCATCCTTGCAGAAGCACTTGAGAAGTGGCCTCTTGCATACCTTGAGAAGGTAGTTCCACAGCTTGTACCGATTATCAAGGATTTAGACAGACGTATTAAGAAGGCTTATCCGGATCCAAAGGTACAGATTATCGATGAGACTAACCGTGTGCATATGGCTCACATTGATATCCATTTCGGATACTCTGTAAATGGTGTCGCTGCTATTCATACTGAGATTTTAAAGGATACCGAGCTGAATCATTTCTACAAGCTCTATCCTAACAAGTTCAATAATAAGACCAATGGTATCACCTTCCGTCGTTGGTTATTATCCTGCAATAAGGAATTAACCGCACTTTTACAGGAGAAGATTGGTGCAGGCTTTAAGAAGGATGCAGCAGAGCTTGAGAAGCTTCTTGCATTCAAGGATGACGAAGCTACTTTAGATGCTATTGCAGCAATTAAGAAGGGTAAGAAGGAAGCTCTAGCAGCACACATTGCTAAGGCAGAGGGTGTAGAGCTTGATCCGAACTCTGTTTATGATATTCAGATTAAGAGACTTCATGAGTACAAGCGTCAGCAGATGAACGCTCTTTACATCATCCACAAGTATTTGGAGATTAAGGGTGGAAAGAAGCCGGCTACACCAATCAGCTTCATCTTTGGTGCAAAGGCAGCTCCTGCCTACGTAATTGCACAGGATATTATTCACTTACTTCTTGTATTACAGGAAATCGTAAATAATGACCCTGAGGTTTCTCCATATATGAAGGTAGTTATGGTAGAGAACTACAACGTAAGCTATGCTGAGAAGTTAATCCCTGCATGTGACATCTCAGAGCAGATTTCTCTTGCAAGTAAGGAAGCTTCCGGTACCGGTAACATGAAGTTTATGTTAAACGGTGCAGTAACTTTAGGTACCAGTGATGGTGCAAATGTAGAAATTCATGGATTAGTTGGTGATAAAAATATTTACATTTTCGGTGAAAAGTCCGATACTGTAATTAAGCATTATGAGAAGGCTGACTATGTTTCTAAGGACTTCTATGAGAAGAGTCCTGTAATTAAGGAAGCAGTGGACTTCATCGTAAGCAAGCAGGCACTGGCTGTTGGACAGAAGGAGAACTTAGAGCGTCTTTACAATGAGCTCCTGAACAAAGACTGGTTCATGACCTTACTTGATTTAGAGGATTATATCAAGGTGAAGGATCAGGCATTTGCGGATTATAAGGATCAGGCAAAGTGGAAGAGAATGAGCCTTGTAAATATTGCGAAGGCAGGCTTCTTCTCATCTGACAGAACCATTGCTGAGTACAACGACGATATTTGGAAGCTTAGATAAGCAAAAGGGGTAACGCATGAGACGAAGTGGTATTTTGCTTCCCGTTTCCAGTATTCCTTCAGAGTATGGAATCGGAACTTTTGGAAAAAAGGCATATGAGTTTGTGGACTTTTTAAAGGCATCAGGGCAGAAGCTGTGGCAGATTCTGCCCCTGGGCCAGACCGGTTATGGTGATTCTCCATACCAGTCATTTTCTACTTTCGCAGGAAATCCATATTTCATTGATTTAGAGGAATTAATTGAAGAGGGGCTACTGACTAAGGAAGAGTGTGACAGTTATGATTTCGGAACCAATCCGGAATATGTAGATTATGAGAAGGTATACTTAAGCCGTTATAAGGTACTTCGCAAGGCCTATGATCGCGCTCTTGCAAAGGGGCTTGAGAGAGAGAAGTCATATCTGAAGTTTGAAAGTAAGAATGAGTACTGGTTACAGGATTATGCTCTGTATATGGCGGTGAAAGATTCCTTTGGCAGCGTGTGCTGGATAGAGTGGGATGAGGATATCCGCTTAAGAAAGCGGTCAGCAATCAAGGAATATACCGAGAAGCTGGCAGATGAAATCGGCTTCTATAAGTTCCAGCAGTACATGTTTGCAAAGCAGTGGAAGGCACTAAAGGAGTATGCTAATGAGCAGGGCGTACTGATTGTAGGTGATATTCCTATCTATGTGGCATTTGATAGTGCAGATACTTGGGGAAGTCCGGAGCTTTTCCAGTTGGACGAAGAAAATCTTCCAATTGGTGTGGCAGGATGTCCGCCGGATGCTTTCAGTGAGACAGGACAGCTTTGGGGTAATCCGTTATATGCCTGGGATTATCATGAGAAGACAGATTTTGACTGGTGGATGAAGCGTATTGCATACTGCTACGAGCTGTATGATATTGTGCGTATTGACCATTTCAGAGGCTTTGATGAGTATTGGTTTGTTCCTTATGGTGATGAGACCGCAGTGAACGGTCATTGGACCAAGGGACCGGGATATAAGCTCTTTGAGACCATGAAGAGAAAACTTGGTGATAAGGCTGTAATTGCAGAAGATTTAGGATTCCTTACTGATTCAGTAATCGAGCTTGTTGAAAAATGTGGATTCCCGGGAATGAAGATTCTGGAGTTTGCCTTCGGAACTGATGCAACCAACGAGTATTTACCACATAATTATAAGTCAAACTGCATCGTATATACCGGAACCCACGATAATGAAACCATAATGGGATGGTATGAGAGTGTAGATGAGCAGGATCGTACTTATGCAGATGAATATCTGGGCATTAAGGATGGCGATGAGGTGAACATGAAGTTTATCGCATCCGCATTCTCCTCAGTTGCAGAGACCGTTGTAATCCCTATGCAGGACTATTTGGGACTGGGCAACGAGGCTCGTATCAATACTCCGTCTACCTTAGGTGGCAATTGGGAGTGGCGTATGAAGGACGGTGCGCTGACCGGCAAGCTGGCTGCAACAATATATAAAATGACAAAAAATTACGGAAGACTTTAGGGTCTTCCGTTTTTCATGGCTCTGAACAATCACTCAAATTGTTTCACAGAAAGCGTGGAGTTATGATACTCCTTTTCGTAGGTTACGTCCTTATCGAACCAATCAGGGGGGATAAAGCCCTCTGCGGAATCTGTGCTACCGAACTCAACTTCCGCCATAACGAGAGGGGCGAAGGGTGGGTCAAATACATCCAGCTCAATCGTCAGGGTATAATCTTCCGGAGGTGCAGGGAACCCTTTTTCAAACTGGGGATTTTTTAATGGTATCAGATATCTTTTCTTGGAAATCAAATTTCCGTCAATCTTTTCACGAAGGTGATAGTAGGCTTCTTTGGTAAGTGCCAGATTGTATTCTTCTCTTGCCATCATGCCCTTTCCCTTATAGGTGAGAATATAGGTCTCATCCTGCTTACGAATACGTACCACCGGATTGATGTTTAGGTAGCCCTGCTCGATATGGTGGCAGGGATACTGCTCCAGATTTTCCGGAAGGCTCTTTAAAGTAAATTTACGTTCAATTTCCATTTTCTTTGCTCATTTCTATGTATTTTATAGTTCGGTCATGCATGACTGAACTGTTATATTCAGTATATCTCAAAACCAGGTAGAAAAAAAGTAAAACATTTGATATTATTAAAATATTCAGAGCCATGCAGATTTATGGAAGCAGACTATGCGAGCTTGCACGCAAAGGTCTGTTTTTATAAATCTATATGGCGAGAAGCCATTCATGAGCAAAAGGAAAGCCATGTAAGGGCGGTTTTGCGAATGTGGCTCTGAATATTTGTAAAAATATGTTTCAGGAGGACGTTTTTATGAGCAAAATTGCTGTATTTTTTGTAGATGGATTCGAGGAAATCGAGGGACTTACCGTAGTGGATTTATGTCGCAGAGCCGGGATTGAAGTGGATATGGTATCCATGATGGAAAGAAAAGAGGTAATGGGAGCACATCAGATTCCAGTATGCTGTGAGCTTATGTTTGATGATATTGATAAGGACAGCTATGATATGGTAGTTCTTCCCGGAGGTGCAGGACATAAGAAATTAGAGGCACATGATGGTCTTATGGCACTTGTGGACGCATATTTTAAAGCAGACAAGTATGTGGCAGCTATCTGTGCATCGCCAAGTATTTTGGGACGCAGGGGTATTTTGAAGGGCAAGAAGGCTTGCTGCTTCCCATCCTTTGAGGAGCATCTGCAGGGAGCAGAGGTATCCTTTGATAATGTGTGTGTGGATGGTAAGGTAATTACTTCCAGAAGTATGGGTACTTCCATTGATTTTGCATTGGCAATTATTGAGGCATTGGAAGGTGCAGAACTGGCAGATAAGAAAGCCAAAGAGATTGTGTATAGATAGGCAGGTTGTAAAATGGATTTTATGAATGTAAATCATGAGCTTTTAAGCTTTATTGAAAGTAGCCCAAGCTCTTATCATGTAGTGGAGAATATCACAGCATCCCTTAGGAAGCGAGGGTTCATTTCGCTTTCGGAAAAGGAATGCTGGAAGGTGGAATATGGTAAGGATTATTATGTGACCCGAAACGGTTCTTCTGTCATTGCATTCCGTATGCCAAAGCAGGATGCCAAGGGCTTCCATATTATTGCAACTCACAGCGATTCTCCTACCTTTAAGGTAAAAGAGCATCCTGAGATGGCTGTGGAAGAAAAGTATGTGAAGTTAAACACCGAGAAGTATGGTGGAATGATTCTTTCTACCTGGCTGGACAGACCTCTTTCCGTGGCGGGACGTGTGGTATACAAGGCAGAGGATGGTCAGGTGAAGATCACCTGTGTTAATGTGGATAAGGATTTATTGGTGATTCCCAATGTGGCAATTCACATGAATCGTGAGATGAATAAGGGTGTGGAGTACAATCCTCAGGTGGATATGCTTCCGCTGATGTCCATGCAGCAGGAGGGCGGTTGCAAGGGACTACTGACAAAGGAAATCAGTAAGACTCTTGGAATTTCGGAAGATGCTGTTTTAGGGCATGATTTGTATTTGTATGTACGTGATAAAGGTAGAGTTATCGGCGCTGATGAAGGGTTTGTATTATCTCCTAAGCTGGACGATTTACAGAGTGTGTACGCGCAGGTGACTGCATTTTGTGCGGCGGCTCCTTCGGAGTATATCACTGTGGCAGCAGTGTTTGATAATGAGGAAATCGGCAGTGGTACCATGCAGGGGGCAGATTCTACCTTCCTTTGCGATGTTCTGGAGAGAATCGGGGAAAGTTTGGAGCTTAGTAAAAATCAGTATTTGAGTATGGTTGCAGACAGCTTCTTAATTTCTGCAGACAACGCTCATGCGGTGCATCCGAACCATCCGGAGAAGGCTGATCCAACCAATAGGCCATATCTTAACGGAGGTCTTGTCATCAAGTATCATGGTAGCCAGAAGTATACCACAGATGCGGTATCTACGGCGAAGATGAAGCTGATGTGTGAGAAGGCAAAAGTTCCTTTCCAGACCTATCATAATCGCTCAGATATCTTAGGTGGTTCAACACTGGGCAATATTTCTACATCTCATGTTTCCTTATCTTCTGTAGATGTGGGACTTCCGCAGCTGGCTATGCATTCTGCGGTGGAGACCGGTGGCGGTAAGGATACAGCATATGCCATTGAGGCATTTAAAGCTTTCTATCAGGAGTAGATTATAGGGGGAGAGTATGGTATATCAGGGGAAGATTGAGCAGCTGCAGGCTGCGATAAATAAAGTCTTTGTTGGAAAAGCAGAGATTGTAGATAAGATATTAATCTGTCTTCTTGCGGGGGGACATGTGCTTTTGGAGGATGTACCGGGAGTGGGTAAGACCACTCTTGCCAATACTCTGGCAAAGAGCATGCAGTGCTCCTTTGGAAGAATTCAGTTTACGCCGGATACCTTACCGGGAGATATTGTGGGAATGAGTGTTTTTAATATGAAGACCGGAGAGTTTCAGCACAGAGACGGCGTGGTAATGAACCAGATTCTTCTGGCAGATGAGATTAACAGAACCTCGCCTAAGACCCAGGCGGCACTTTTAGAGGCTATGGCGGAAGGGCAGGTAACGGTGGATGGTGAGGTGTACCCACTGCCTCAGCCCTTTATGGTGATTGCTACCCAGAATCCGGTGGAGTTTCTGGGAACATATCCTCTCCCGGAGGCGCAGATGGATCGCTTTATGATGCGCCTGTCCATTGGCTATGCCAGCAAGGAGGAGGAACTGAAGCTGGCGCAGCTTTTTTTACAGGGGCAGACCCCGGATAAAGTGGAAGAGGTGTGCAGCAGTAGTGATATTGTGGCAATGAAGGCAGAGGTAGAGCAGATTAAGGTAAATGATTTGGTGCTGGGGTATATTCAGGATTTAATTCAGCTTACCAGAAACGAGGAGCGTTTTGTGTTGGGAGCAAGTCCCAGAGCCATGCTCTCTTTGATTCGTGCATCCCAAGCAAAGGCCTATATATGCGGCAGGGACTTTGTAAAGCCGGATGATGTAAAGCAGATTGCATCTGATGTTTTATTACATAGAGTAGCCCTGACTTCGGAAGCGAGGATTCGTAAGGAGGATAGTAAGAAGATTCTCCAAAGTCTGATTGTAAAAGCTAGAATTCCTGTGTGAGGAAGCATATTATGAAACTGAGAAGATGGGTATTTGCCGCATTATGGATGTTTTCGCTGGTAGGAATCAGCTTCTATGGCGGAGCGGTCAGCTATGGATTTTTCTTTATGCTTACCCTGGTTCCTGTAGTATCTGTCATTTATTTGATTGCGGTATATTTTGGATTTCGTATATATCAGGAAGTGGATAGTAGAGACATGGTGTGTAATGAACCCATGTCCTATTATTATGTACTGGAAAATGGTTCTTTCTTTGGCTTATCCGGGGTTAGTGTACGGATGTTTTCCCGACTTTCCTTTGTGGAGGACATTCCTGACGATATGGAATATGAGCTGCTTCCGGGAGACCGCCAGACCTTCCATACCAAGCTGATTTGCAGATATAAGGGAGAGTATGAGGTTGGTGTGAAGGAGGTTGTGGTGACGGACTTTTTCCGTTTATTCTCTTTCAAGTACAAAATACCCAGTACCATCAAGGCTATCGTTCATCCACGAACTATTCCGGTAAGTGAGCTTAGCGCCCTTTCAGATGTGCGGGTTGCGCAGCAGAAGGAGTCCGGACAGGGACAGAGTGAAATGGATGTAGTGGTGCGTGATTATGTAAGTGGAGATTCTCTGCGGCGTATTCATTGGCAGGCTTCCGCAAAGGAGCAGAAGTTGAAGACCAGGTTGCAGACCGGAGAGGAAAAAATCGGAATCACGGTTTTATGTGACCGGAAACGTTATGATAAGGATATGTATCGTTATCTCCCACTGGAAAGTCAGCTGGTGGAGACCACGTTGGCAATCAGTTATTTCTTTACCTGTAAGGGAATCGGATACAATGTATATAGCGGATGGAAACAGCAAAGATTCTGTACTGTGCAGGGAATGAATACATATGAGGGGTTGTACTCTTATATGAGTACCATGACCTTTGATGAAGAGAGTAGTGTGGAAGTACAGCTGGAGGATGTGAATAGAAGTGGGCTATTAAGTGACAGCCGTTTATTGATTTTGGTGTGTCATGAAGTCTCTCAGGGACTTTTGGGGCAGTTGAGGGAGCTTTCGGATAAAGGAATGATGGTGGTGATATATTTCATTACGGATGATGATGGGGACGCAGTGCTTCGAGAGGCTTCCGAGAGAATTCGTATTGTGAAGATATCCACCAGGTTGCAGCTGGAGGGAGTCTTATGATGAAGAAGGTTTCTCTCTTTGGTGTGGAAGAAAATATGATTTACAGGGTGTTCTATGTATGGCTTTTGACAGTGGGAACACTCAGCGTTTGTGCTGACAGAGGCTGGGGACCCGGGCTTTCAGGGCCGGCTTTTGTTTTTATTGTAGCAGTTACCCTACTTTTGGCGTGCCTGAATTATTTGCAGGTCAGGGGAAAGGTAATTGTAGGTTTTTTGTCTGCCGGACTCTTGATTCTGGGACTTCACAGGATTCCGGAGGGGGAGCTGGGCGACAATATTTACGTTAGGCTGTTACTTTTGTGCGCGGCTATTTACCTTGGAGAAATACTGCTGGAGAAGGCTCTGGTGCTTAAGCTGATCGTAGGGCTGGGAATCCTTATTTATCTGTTGGTTTGTCTTTTCGGAGAATATGAGGTCAGCCATGCAAGTGCCATCCTGTTGATGTGGACGTTTATGTTATATCTGATTGAGGTGGCAGAGCATTTCTGGAAGAAGCATAAGGAGCATCCGTATCAGAATTATGTGGTGTGGCTGATGCCTTTTTCCGTGATTTATCTGGTAATGGCGCTTTTGACACCGGCACCGGAAAAGCCCTATGATTGGCAGTTTGTAAAGGATGCATACCGGAATATTTCTCAGGCGGTTACTACTTGGCTGGAGGATATGAGACGTGACGGTCAGGAGGATTTCGGAAGGGCTGTGGCAGGATTTTCCGAGGATGGAAGATTAATGAGTTCTCTTGCACACGGAAATCAGGAGATTTTGCGTCTGCAGGGAAACAGGGGGCTAAAAACCAATGTGTACCTGATGGGAAAGGTCTATGATACTTTTTCAGGAAATGACTGGACTTGTCAGTACAGTGATTTATATCAGGATCGTTTTGTGGACACCATGGAAAGTCTGTATTATCTGGAGGGATATGACAGTGAGTTTCAGGAGGATTATTTTGCCGGAACCAAGCTGACAGTGGAGTACCTGTATTTTAATACGGGGTATTTATTTGCACCCTTAAAGACTTATAAAGTCGTGGATGCGGAGTATTCCTTTGATGGACCTAATCTGCGGTTTAACGAGCAGGTGGGATATTCCACCAGATACAGCACCTACTATTATCAGTTAAATATTAATCATCCTTCTTTTTATGCTTTTGTCCACAGTGCAAAGGAGGAAAGTGAGGATCGCTGGAATCAAGTGACCGGGGATTACACTCCAAAGGGAGAGAGGAAGGTTACCTATGAGGAGCTTCTGCAAAGGCGGGAGGATATCAAGAATTTTTATCTGCCGGAGACTAAGGTATCTGTAGAGGTGCAGGCTTATCTGGATGAGATTCTTGCAGATGCAGATACGGATGTGGAAAAGCTGATTGCCATTGAAGAGGCACTTCAGAGATTGGAGTATACTATGACTCCCGGTGCATTGCCGGAGTGGGTACAGGATGAGGCGGATTTTATGGATTATTTCCTTCTGGAGAATAAAAAGGGCTATTGCGCTTATTTTGCCACCGCATTTGTACTTCTTGCCAGAGTGGAAGGAATTCCCGCAAGGTATGTGGAAGGATTTTCCGTTCCGATTAATTCTGACAAGAAGGTAACAGTATATTCCGATATGGCTCATGCATGGCCGGAGGTGTACCTAGAAGGAGTGGGCTGGATTCCTTTTGAACCTACACCGGGGTATGCGGAGATTCGCTATACTCCCTGGGAGCCTCAATCAGAAATTGCGCAGAATATTACCAGTGTGGAGTTGGATGCAGAGGAGGAAGCTGAACCGGAAAATGTATTTTTTGTTGTGAGCACCATTGGCGTTATTCTGGGATGTGTGGCGTTATTCCTTTGGATGGACAATGCTTTGCGGAAGCGTCGTTTTAAGAGGATGTCAAAGGAAGAGCGGTTTGAATATGTGGCAATGAATAACCTCTGGCTTTTATCCAAGCTGGGAATTCAGCGATTGCCGGAAGAAACGCTGGAAGAGCTGCAAAGAAAGTTTGAGATGACATATGAGTTCATTGTCATTTTAGAGAATCTGCGATACGGCGATAAGGAAATCGGAGAGCAGGACATTATTCTTGCGTTGAAGGAGCAGGAAGACATTTTTAAGCTTTTAAAAGAATGGAATATCTGGTTATACTATCTGGCAAAAATCAGGGCATAGGAAAAGGCGTCGGGCATAGGTCAATGTCTTTAGTTTAGAAATGTCTCTGTGAGAAAATGATATGTCTTATGAAGACCCTTGAAAAACGTCAGCACTTAGCGAGGTATTTTCGAGCTTAGTACTGTTACGTTTTTCACGGAGCGAGAACGTGTCTGAATAAGACATATCGTTGTTGAACAGAGACATTTCTAAACTAAATGACATTGGGGCATAGGTCCGGCGCTTTCTTCATAAAATGGCAAAAAGCTATGGAATATTTATGAGTGAGAAATTCGACAATGCATTAAATCTGGCACTACAGACGGAGGAGGAAATTAGGGAGCAAAGCGACAATCTGAATGCAGCCTTTGAGAAGACAGAGGGACGCTGGGAGGTGATAGTGAAATACTATGGTTCTCTCGCAGAACTGGAAAGCCGGGGAATCATTGTAGAGTATCTGTTGGGGGACTATGCCATATTGCAGGTACCCCAGGAGGAGATGGACTATCTTGGAAGTGTAAAGCAGATAGAGTATGCGGAGCTTCCCAGACGATTCTTTTATCAGGTGATAGATGTAAAGGCAGAGAGCTGTTTTTATCCGTTGACTACGGGAAGGGAGGCTCTTACGGGAGATGGGGTACTGATTGGGGTATTGGACTCAGGAATTGACCTAAAGAATAAGGAATTTCAAAAGGAAGACGGAACCACAAGAGTGGTTTATCTGTGGGATCAGCAGACCGGGGAGGAGTATTCGCAGGAACGTATCAATGGGCTTTTGGAGACTTCTGATACCTTGCTACCCGGAGCAGATGTCACAGGACATGGTACGGCGGTTGCGGGAATCGCGGCAGGTAGTAGGTCGGGGCTGGCACCTCGGTCGGCACTTCTTATCGTAAAGCTGGGAACGAAGCAGGGAGACGGCTTCCCTATGACCACCCAGATTATGCGAGGACTCGATAAGGTAATTCGAAAGGCTCAGGAGCTGGGAAGGCCGCTTGTGATTAATCTAAGCTTTGGCAATACCTACGGCCCTCACGATGGCAGTGGACTTCTTGCAAGATATTTGGATACGGTCAGCGGTATCGGGCGGAATGTAATCTGCGTAGGTACGGGCAATGAGGGGGATACGGGAGGACATGTGAATGCCCGGGTATCGGAGCGAAGTATCGTCCAGCTTTCTGTGGCAGATTATGAGCCCAATCTGTCCATTCAGATGTGGCAGAATTATGTGGATGAACTGGAATTTATCATATACTCACCGGCTGGGGAGCGGCTCCCCCTGCCTGCCCAGATTGGGGACGGCAAGTATGAGGTGATTGCAGGGAACACCAGACTGCTGGTGTATTTTGGATTGCCTACACCCTATTCTGTGAAAAGGGAGATTTATATAGAGATGCTGCCGGTAACAGGCGGCTTTATCAACGGTGGTATCTGGGAACTTGAAATCGTAGGGAGAAGTGTGGTCTCCGGGAATCTGGAAATCTATCTGCCTTCTCAGGATTCCAGAGGGCAGAATACGGTATTTTTAAAGCCCACACCTGCAGAAACACTGACCATTCCATCCACAGCGCAGATGGTAATCAGTGTGGCAGGCTACAATAGTGTCTATAACTCCTACGCCCCCTTTTCCGGGAGAGGGTATGTGGCACCGGATTCTGCACTGGTGACCTATTCCAAGCCGGATATTGCAGCACCGGCAGTGGATATTCCGGCACCCAGTATCTATGGAGGCATGGCTTCCTTTACCGGAACCTCCTTTGCTACCCCTATTGTATCGGGAGCTGCGGCACTCCTCATGGAGCAAGGCATTGTGCGGGGAGAGGATATCTATATGTATGGGGAAAAGGTGAAAGCTGTACTTCAGAGAAGAGCAAGGCGGCAGCAGGAGATTAATTCTTATCCAAATGAGCGGATTGGCTGGGGAATGCTTTGCGTTTCAGGGGAATTGTGATATACTGAAAAGACTAACGATTGGAGGAGTACAGAAGATGGTTTTATATGTAGTGATTGCATTTATTTGTATTATGGCGGGGATGAGAGTGTTCTATGAGGAAGGCCAGACGAAGGTATTTAACAAAAGGAATCTGTCTCTGAAGGATGTGAAGGCTTATAATCATGCATGTGCGGTTCTCATCTGGGGCTTTGGAGCGGTTGCAGAGGTGACCTGTTATTTCTGTCTTACCAGTGAAGGTCTGTGGGCCAATCTGTTGCCTTTATACGTTCTCATTGAGGCAGTGGTGCTGATGCAGATTTACTTTCGGGTGGAGAAGAAAAATATTAAAAATAATTAGTTTTGCGTGAGGAGGAGAGTTTATGTTATGTGCGGCAGATTTTAGAGAAAGAGCGCGTATGGCGCTGCAAAATAATTGGTTATGGGCAGTGTTGACCGGACTAGTGGCTACTATGCTTGGGGCAGCAACCACTCTTTTGGATGGTAACGGCGGTGGTAGTTCCTCAAGTAGTGAAGTTACTGAGGAAGAACTGGAGATGCTGGAACAGACCGGTTTGAATATGACGGAGATTCTGACCAATCCTATTGTGCAGGCAATGATGATGGTTCTGGGGGCACTTATGATTGTACTGGTAGTATGGGCAATCGTGATTATGATTATCGGTGGTCCGATTACTTTAGGTTATGCACAGTATAACTTAAATCTGGTAGATGGATTTAATCCACAGTTATCAGATTTGTTCGGTAAGTTTGGTCAGTTTGGGCAAGGCTTTTGCGTGCAGTTTTTAAGAAGATTGTTTATTGTATTGTGGACTTTTTTATTTGTCATTCCGGGGCTGGTGAAGTCTTATAGCTATTCTATGGCTGCATATATTGCAGCGGAGAATCCGGATATGACGGCATCAGATGCAATTACAGCTTCCAAGGAACTGATGGACGGCAATAAATGGAGATTATTTTGTCTGGATTTAAGTTTTATCGGCTGGTCCATCCTATGTGTATTTACATTAGGGATTGGTACATTGTTCCTTAGACCGTACAGAGAGGCGGCCTTTGCGGCGTTCTATCGTGAAATCGTAAGAGAGAGAACTCCGGTAATGCCGCAGCAGACGGTGAGTCAGGATAATCCTTACTTTAGTGAATTTTAGCATAACAAAAGGGGTTACATATGAAAGGGATAAAAGTATTTCAGGAAAAGACCTATAAGGAATTGGGGGATTTATACGGTCTCTTTTTTGAGGACATCAATCATGCGGCAGATGGCGGCTTATACGCGGAGCTGGTGCAGAACCGTTCCTTTGAGTTCTGCGAGATTGACAAGCCGGAGTATCATCGTCTGACGGCCTGGGAGAAATCCCGGGATTGCCAGTGGCAGATACTCACTGAGAAGCCATTAAATGAGGAGAACACACATTATTTGCATGTATCTGCAAATAGCGGTTCTTATGTGGCGAACAGTGGCTTTAACAGCAGTATCTTCGTGGAGAAGGATAAGGAGTATACTTTTTCTATATATGTGCGTACTTCAGCGAAAGGCGCTATACTGAAGATTTCGGTAGAGGATGAAAGCAGAGCAGTGTGCGCTCAGGCAGAAGTTACTTTAGAAGCATCCGAGGAATTTGTAAAGTATCAGGTGAGTTTAAAGGGAATTGCTACTACATGGAATGGGAAGCTATATATCACCTTTGAGAAAGATGGTACCTACGATTTGGATATGGTATCTCTTTTCCCTGTGGATACATACATGGGCAGAGAGAATGGTCTGCGTAAGGATATTGCACAGGCATTGGCGGATATGAAGCCGAAGTTTATGCGTTTCCCAGGCGGCTGTCTGACACATGACGGAGCTTTGGATGACCATGCAAGGAATTCTATGTATCGCTGGAAGAGAACCTTGGGACCTATTGAGAAGAGACCAAGCTGGAGAAATAACTGGAGATATAACCAGACCCTGGGCCTTGGATATTATGAATATTTCTGCTTCTGCGAGGATATGGGAGCAAAGCCCCTTCCTGTAGTGCCTGCAGGCTTTAATCCTCATAAGGGAGAAGGCGTGGCGCTGGAAGAGATTGGTAGCTGGGTACAGGAGACGCTGGATTTAATTGAATTTGCCAATGGAGATGAGACCACAACCATGGGTAAGGTGCGTAGCGAGATGGGACATCCGGCGCCTTTCGGACTGGAATACTTAGGTGTGGGCAATGAGGAGATCGGAGCCGGATTCTTTGAAAGATATCCTTATTTCCATAAGGCTATCCGGGAGAAATATCCGGATATTAAGATTATTAATACGGCAGGTCCCTTTGCTGTGGGGGAAGGCTATGAGGATGGCTGGAGGAGTGCCAGAGAGCATGGCAGTGATCTGATTGATGAGCACTACTATTCTTCACCGGAGTGGTTTCTTGCCAATATGCATCATTATGAGGATTATGACGAGAAAGGACCTAAGGTATTTTTAGGAGAGTACGCGTCCTGGGGCAATACCTATTATAATGCTATTGTGGAAGCTGCCTATATGACTCATTTGGAGCGTTCTAAGGCGGTGGCACTGGCGTGCTATGCACCGATGCTTTGTAATGTGGACTATGTGAATTGGCAACCGGATATGCTTTGGTTTGATAATCATCGTATTATGAAGACTCCCAATTATTATGTGCAGAAAATGTTCATGGAGAATCAGGGTACCGATGCAGCGGAATTTGAAATGCAGGAACTGGATGAAATTATCCCTCTGACAGATGAGGTTAATTTAACCGGAGGAATCACCATCACCGGTAATGACGTCACCGGTAGTATCTGGGATGTGCAGGTGGAAGAGGACGGTACCCGAAGAAGTCTGGAGGATTTGCAGATTACGGATAATGCACAGCACGAGCTTACGAATATTACCGGAAAGAAATTTAGCCTTACCTTTAAATTTAAGCGGGATAGTGGCAGAAAGGGATTAAAGATTTATTTCGGTAAGAGAGACGATAAGAATTTCCTACAGTGGGAATTCGGTGGCTGGGACAACTGGGATTGTAATATCGGCAATATCAGTAAGGGCAGAGGTTCTACCATTTCCCACAGAATCTTCCATGTAGAAGATATGGAGTATACGTTGAAGCTTGAGGTGGATGGACGTCATATTAAGACTTATGTCAATGGTGAGAACTATAATGATGTAACGGATCGTTTACCGGAGATTGAAGAGTTATATGTTACCGCAAGTGTGGATAAGGAGCAAGGAACCACCATTGTGAAGGCAGTAAACCTAACAGGGGAAGAAAAAAATGTACTTCTTTCCTTGGATGGTGGAGAGAAGAAGCAGGCAGAGATTACTTCTCTTGCAGGTTGTGCATTAGATGCAGTAAATACCTTGGACGAGCCGGATAATATCACCACCAAAAAGTTGCATATGACACTGATAGGCAATCAGCTTACCTACACCTTCCCGCCTCACAGCGTGACAGTAATGGTATTTTCATAAAGGAGATATAGCGATGCAAGCATATTTATTTGTACATTTTAAAGAGACAAGAACTCCGGAGGGAGAACAGGTATATTTTGGCATCAGTACCGACGGATATCATTGGGAAAAGGTAAATGATGGTAACCCGGTGCTCTGGAGCTATAAAGGGGATAAGGGTGTCCGCGATTTTACTATCACCAGAACTCAGGACGGTAGATTTGTAATTCTGGCAACAGACCTTAGTCTTTCCTATGAATTTCGTTATAAGTATAAGAATTCATGGGGTGAGGTGAAGCGAGTAGGAAGTAAGGAGCTGGTGATGTGGGAGTCAGAGGATTTGATTCACTGGTCAGAACAGAAGATGCTTCCTATTGGTACTCCGGATTTTGGATGTATGTGGGCTCCGGATATTATTTTTGATAAAAAGGAAGGGGACTATATTATCCATTGGTCTTCTTCTCACAAGGATACAAACTACGATCCTATGTGTATTTATTATTCCAGAACAAAGGATTTTGAGACTTTTACTTCACCGGAGGTTCTGTATCAGGGAGAGAATCCCTGTATCGACTCTGCAATGTATGAGGAGGATGGTAAGTTTTATCTGTTCGTAAAGGGAGTTGGCAATCCTATTCGTGTGTTTATGCTGGAGAGTGAGAATATCACCGGCCCATGGACCAAGGTGGAAGGGTTTGATGAATGTATGGAAGGAGTTATTAACGAGGCATATGAGGCACCTACCGCATTTAAAATGCCGGATGGAAAGTGGACTCTGATGCTGGACTTCTTTGGGACAAAGGAGGCCTCCGAGCAGGGATATGTTCCTTTTGTGGCAGAGAAGCTGGATGGTGGAAGATTTGTAAGAAGTGACAGTGATTTCTCTTTCCCTTATGGTTATAAGCATGGAACCATTCTGACCATTACTATGGAAGAATATGAAAGCTTGAAAAGCTACAAGAAGAGCCCGAATGAACACTAAAATAATCGAATTGTAGGAAGATTTTGAAAAAACAATAGAGTTATATATAAATAGTGCTATAGTACCGCAAAAAAGTTGAAATTTATCGAGTACTGTGGTACTATTTTTATATATATGTTGGCGTAGAGGGAAATGGGTTATGAAGAGAATCGCTTTACTTTCTGATGGCTGGAAAAGAATGATGACATATGCTTGGGTGGACGGTATTATGAAAAGAGCATGGGACAGGGACGAGGAAGTGCGTCTTTATCACTACGTCTGCCATGGAAACTGGAGTAATGATGAATTACATAACTTAGGCGAGTACAATATCTTTGAATTGCCGGAGCTGGATAAGATGGACGGCATAGTTCTTGATTTAATAAATATTAATGATGTAAGTATTCGTAACAAGCTGATCAAAAAACTGAAAAAGTACAATGTACCCATCGTAAGTGTTGCTTTGGGAATTGAAGGCTTCTATTACGTCGGTATTGATAATAGGAGTGCAATAGCAGAGTTGATGCATCATCTTCATGATGAGCATCAGTGTAGAAGTTTTGTCTTCGCAGGCGGTCCGAAGGATAATTACGAGAATCAGCAGCGTAAACAAGGATTCATTGATTGTATTGAGGAGTTTGGACTTAATCTGGAAGATAATCCTATCCTTGATGGTGATTTTGATTTTTATCATGGTGTCAGTCATTTACGATATATTGTAGATAATGGATTAAAAATCCCAGATGCCTTTGTATGTGCCAATGATAACATTGCTGCGGGGCTTTGCTCGGAGGCTGCTAATATGGGATATTCCATTCCAAAGGATTTTAGAGTAACCGGCTTTGATAATTTGGATAAGGCAGTTTTCTTTAAACCACAGATTACTACTGTAACAAGTACCAGAGAAGTGACCGGTGGTGTGTGTCTGGACATTCTTTCCAGAATTTGGGCATGCGAAGAGGTACCCAAAGAAAATCTCATTCGGAGTAGCTGTGTGTATGGAGAGAGCTGTGGATGTCCGAATAATAACATTGTAGATTATAGAGATTATGCTAAGAATCAGATTATCTGGGGAGTTAAGCGTGATGTGAATGCCCAGCAGCTGATGGAGCTGGAAGTTGAGTTAGCTAAACGAAGGGAGTTTGAAGATATTTTTGCGTGCTCTTCCGAGTATTACGAATCCAAGGATTGTGATGCTGTTTACTTTGTGGTGGACAAGAAGCTTTATGAGGCACATCCCGATACGATTTTCGGCTCGAAGGGTTATGATTTGGATAATTGTATTGTAGCCAGAGCAGTAGAGGATGGGGAACTTTTGAAGATTCATTCCTTACAGGAGCTTACAAATCATATAGAAGCACAAGAGGGAAGCTGCTCTTATACGTTCTCTCCCATACACTTCCGGCAGCAGGCAGTGGGATTTGTGATATTGAAAAACGCTAATTTTCTGTACAACAATCCTAATTTTTATGATATACATGCAGCAAGCGTTACTGCATTGGAGAACCGATTTAAGAAAAAGCAGCTTGAGTCAGCAGCGATGCAGCTTAGAGATATTTATAACAGAGATCAGCTTACCGGTATTTATAATCGAATCGCCTTCGTGGAGAAGATGGTTCCGGCATTTGAGACCTTCTGTATGGAGAATGAAAAATGCGCCATTTTATTCTGTGATGTCAATTATTTCAAAGAGATAAATGACAATTACGGGCATGAGGCAGGAGACCGTGCCTTAAAGAATATCGCAAAGTCTCTTAAGAATAACTGTCCGATGGGGGGCTTTGTCTGCCGTTATGGTGGAGATGAATTTGTGGTAATGTTCCCTCGAGCGACTTGGCAGCATATTGATGATTACTGCGGCAATGTGCGTGAGGATTTAGGGAAGCACGGATTGTCTATCAGTATGGGTGCTGTGCTCACTGATCCCAGAGAGAATGTAGATTTGCATGGCTACGTAGCGAAAGCAGATCAGAAAATGTATGAGCAAAAACAAATGACAAGAAGAGGCTAATATCGGGGGGAAGAAGGACGTGAAGATGAAGACCAGAAGACTAAGTATTCGTGTGAAATTGTTGGTGGTATGCTGTGCGACAATCTTGTATGCTATCGGGTATATGGGATATGATTTGGCCAAGCGTTTTAAGGAGCAGATGGTTGATATGGCTGTGATTCAGGCTTCCGTAGCAGCGGAGGTTGCAGCAGGCAGTATCAATGTGGAAACCTTAGTACAGCTAAAAGCCGGAGAAGAAAATACACCGGAGTATGCAGGAATTGCTAAGGCACTTAGGGATGCCAGAGATACTTGCGGAATCATGTATGTATATACCTTGTGGACGGATGGAAGTAAGGTCTACTACGGAGTAGATGCAGATGAGTCAGAGAGCAGATGTGCTATCGGCGAGGAGTTCGAGGTTTCCTATGAAGAATTAAGCGGTGTATTTGCCGGTGAAAGCTATGTGCAGGACTATATAGATTACACGGAAGAAGGGGAACTGATTAGTGCTTATGTGCCCCTTAAGAATAATACCGGACAGGTAGTGGGAATTCTGGGAAGTGATTTTGATGCGTCAGTGGTATCAGAGCAGTATGCTTCCTTCCAAACCAAAGTTGCACAGATTGGTGCAGTGATTTTTGTCATTTCACTCATTCTTGTACTTGGGGTAGTTCAGGCAGTGATGAAGGGAATTCGTAAGGTAAACGAAAAGCTTTATGAATTAGTTCATAATGAAGGGGACTTGACCCAGACTTTGGAGGTTCGTTCCGGCGATGAAATGGAGATAATGGCCGGACTGGTCAATGAGCTATTAGCGTATATTAAAGAAATTATGCTTCAGATATCCAAAGGATCAGATGATATTAAGGAGTCCAGTGATGTGATAGCAGAGCGTCTTGCCAATGCCGGAGAGGGACTCATGGATGTTTCTGCAACCATGGAAGAGATGAGTGCCGGTATGCAGCAGACTACAGCTTCCTTAAATCAGATTACAGAAGTTGTAGATGGTATGAACGCACGTATCGGTAATATTGCCAATCGGGCGATGGAGGGAGATTCTCTTGCAAGAGATATCCGCGGCAGAGCAAAGGATACTTATGAGGTTGCGTCTGTAGAGCAGGAAGAGGCAAAGGTAAGTGCCAATGAGATGGCTCAGACGGTAGCAGAAAAAATTGAACTGTCCAAAGCAGTCAATGAGATTCATGTATTGACAGAGAATATCATTGGTATCACAGAACAGACGAATCTGTTAGCACTCAATGCAAGCATTGAAGCAGCCCGTGCCGGAGAGGCTGGAAGAGGATTCGCGGTGGTAGCAAGTGAGATAGGTAAGCTTGCCACAGACTCTGCTGATGCAGCCGGAAAGATTAAGAAGGTAAGTGCAGATGTGGTTCGTGCTGTGGAAGAATTGGCAGGGGAATCACAGAAGATGATTGAATTCATGGGAACCACTGCCATGGAGGGCTACAATAAGCTGATTCATATTTGCGATGATTATCGAGCGGATGCAGATAGTTTCTTAACTATTATGGAGGAATTTGCCCGAGAGTCTGAGGAACTGGATGGTGTTTCAGAACAGATTAATGAGGCGATGAATGCAATCAATATTGCGGTAGAAGAATCCACAAAGGGAATTACCGTGGTATCAGAGACTTCCTCCGGTTTGACCGGAGACATCTGTGATATTGAACAAAAGGCAGGCTTTAATCAGGAAATTGCGGAAAATCTTGCGCAGCAGGTTGCAAAGTTCAAGTTAGAATAAAATAGAAAATTGTAAATGACTGAGACGGTCAAATGTTTGCGGAATGCAGATGTTTGGCTGTCTTTTTTGTTTTACTGTTGTTAGGAAAGGTGTTGAAAATGTTTACACTGGGACAAAAGTACTTTGGCAAAAATAGACAAAAAATGTTACAAAAATTTTACGGCGTTTTTTGTTAAAATGGTACTGAGGTCTCATGCGAAAAACTGTCAATCTTGCTAAAATTTACCTAAATTGCTTGGTGGGGAGCCTACGCGTGCCCCAAATTTTTTTCGGTTTAAAATGTAAGGGCTTACATTTGTGGGTGAAATGCTAAGTATCGCTACAATTTGTGAAGAAAACAGGCAAAATTAGCGTGTTTACATAGTGTGGACATGCGGGAGGAAGAAAGAGGAGGATTTTTGATATGTTCAAGAATTCAAAGAAGCGAAAAAGTTTCAGACAGACATTAGCTTGGATGTTATCTTTAGCAATGATTCTGTCAAACCTGACAAGCTTTCAGGTTCAGGCAACCACCGTTTCGTCCGGTGATACCGTAACGCCCGGTGATGGTGCCACAGTAAAAGAATATGTCCTGAATCCTGCTGACCTTGCTACATTCGCATCTGGTGAAAAGACAGATGGCCAGGAAGAGGCAGCCGGAACAGACAATTATTTTACTATTATTTATAGCGCGAAAGCAGCTGTAAATGACAATAGCAAAACATTTGAGGATGGTTTTGTGGCAACAAAGAGAATTAACTTTGGCGGATCTTCTTCTGCATCAAAGAATGCCATAAAGTTTACCACCTCTGACGCTGCTACCGTTAAAGTATGGTGGGCATGCGGCGGAGACGCTCGTCAGGTGTCAGTATTCGACAGCGCTAAGACGGTAATCGCTGCTACTGCACTGGAATCTGTAAAGAACGAGGTGTACATCTCAGAGCTTTCCGTAGCAGAAGCAGGCACCTACTACTTAGGCGGCCTGGAAGGTAACAACTATCTTTATAAGATTTCAGTTACAGAAGGTGCAGCACAGGATGCAGAACCCACTGCAGAGCCAACCGCAGAACCTACCGCAGTACCTACGGAAGAGCCAACCGCTACGCCTGAAGTGGAAGCAACAGAAGCTCCTGCAGTAGAATATGATCCTACCAAGACGGAAGTTTGGGATTTTGGTGGAGAGCAGTTAGATACTTCCGTATATAACAACATGCTTACCGCTGATATCATGAACAGCTGGTATCCGGGTGTTGAGCCTGGAACCGCAGGAAAGAATCTTGCAAGCTGCTCCGTGACCGACGCGGAGGGCAATGTTTTATTTGCTTTTAATGATGGTGGATATTCTGCAACTCACAGACTTCGTACAACCAATACTGCTGTGACAAGATATGATGAGAAGACCAAGACCTTAGGCGATGTGACCTATACCGGATTCATTTATTCTAATAAAGCAGCATCTGCAGAGGTATATGTTGCGTTTGATTTAAATCCGGGTGAAGTGCTCACAGCAATTATTTCATCTAACGGAACTGCTGCGGATTATGTAGTAGAAGCTCCTTCCGGTGCAAAGACTACTTATGAAAATGTATATGATGGAAGTACACAGGCAGCTGAATTAACCTTTTATGCAACAGAAGAAGGTCTTCATAAGATTTACACAAGCAAAGAGAAGCTTGTTATCTGCCGTGCTTACATTGAGCCGGCTGTGGAAGTTGCCGTAACCGGCACCGTAACCGCACCGGAAGGACTTGCTGATTACAGTGTAATCCTTACCAATAACCAGAGTGGTGCAACTACTATCGCACAGGTAGCCGATGGAAAGTATTCTGCGTCTCTTTACGCAGGGTATGATTACACATTAACTCTCGGAAATGCAGACGGATATGTTATCTCAGAAGGCGCAGCACTTTCTTTAGCAGATGGTGTTTCCGGCGCAATTGCTGACATTACCGTTGTTGCAGTTGAGAAGTTTGCTGTTACAGGTAGCTTAATCGGTTTACCGGATGACGTAATTGCAAATCTTACATTAGAATTTGTTTCTGACGAAATCTTCGTTCCGGAAGTAAAAATCGACGGATCAAGCTACTCTACCGAATTAGAAAGTGGTATCGAGTATACCGTTAAGGAATCCGGTATCAATGATTACAGCTTAGTATCACCTGCTACTGTAAAGATTACCGAAGCGGGCACTATCGATATTACCTTCGAGAAGAAGCCTGTATATAATGTAACAATTGCTCCGGAGGGTGCAACCGCATCTGATCTTGCAAATGCAACCTTTACCTTCACTAATTTAAATGAAGAGGGTTACGTATATACCTTTACCGGAACTGAGAACATCCAGTTACGTGATGGTGTGTATGAAGTGAAAGTTTCTGACAGTGGTATTTTTGTTCAGCAGCTTACTTCCAACCTTAAGGTAGAGGCGTCAGATGTTACCAAGACGATTAAGTTTATTTCATACGTTACCGAGTGGGATTTCAGAACAGCTGATTTCACCGGTCAGTCGCCATACAACGGACTTACCATTTCTGGTTCTTTCAATAAGCATGGTTCTACTTATGGTATGCAGATTAAGAATGCTACTATCACTGTTCCTGTGTCAGGTGCATGTGAGGTAAAAGTAAGTGTTGGATACAACTGGGATATCAGCTTTGAGGATGGTTCTGTAGCTTACTTTGACAATACCAACAGTGGAGATATTACTGTATCCTACAACTATACCGGAAGCGGTGATAGCGTGACCATTAATGTAGGAGGACAGTGTACTTCATACATTAAGATGATTGAAGTTGTAGAGAAGGTTGCGTATAAAGAGACCGTAACCGTAGGTGCAGAGGGTTGTGATTATACAACTATCAACGATGCACTTGATGCTGTTCGTGCAATGGATCGTTCTGACGGGGAGAGAGTAACCATTTCTATCGCTCCCGGCAACTATGAGGAGATGTTAGTAATTGATACTCCTAACGTAACCTTAAAGAATGCAAGTGCTACCCCAAGCATTGAGCTCAAGAACAAGGGTGTAGATATTGATGAAAATGCAGTTCGTATTACTCACTACTATGGACATGGTTATACCTACTACAGTATGGGTAGCGATTGTAAGTATGATGAAGAGATATTAGCAGTAAACAAAGAGAACGGATATGCTTCTTTTGAGAATCCGGGTTCAGGTACTACTAACGGAAGCTACTGGAATGCAACCGTTGTAATTAATGCAAGCGGTGTAGAGGCAGAGGGTATTATCTTCGAGAACTCCTTCAACCAGTATGTTTCTGAGAAGGCGGCTAACGATGTAATCGTAGCTCAGTCAGGCGCAAAGGAAGGTAGTGTAAAGCGTGCCGATATGGAAGCAGGCGATACTACTGTTCAGGATAAGAAGTATGTAGAGAGAGCAGCAGCACTTGCAATCTACAACAATTGTACAGAGGTTTCTTTCGACAATTGTAAGTTTATCGGGCGTCAGGATACCTTATATGGTGGAACCGGCGTAACCGCAGCATTCTATGATTGTGCAATTTACGGTGGTACCGACTATATCTTTGGTGGAATGAACGCTGTATTTGCAAAGTGTGATTTAGTATTCAATACCAGTGAAGATGGTAACGATGAAGGTTACATCACTGCTGCACAGACCAAGTCCGGCAGAGGTATGTTAATGTACAACTGTCATGTTACCAGTACTGTTCCCGGCGTAGATACCGCTTCAGAATATCCTTCTAAGGCCGGTTACTTCGGAAGACCTTGGCAAACAAATACCGGTGAAGCAGTGTTCTACTATACTGTAATCGACGCAACCGATTCTCATTGGTACGGGGCATCTGCTTCTATGATTCTGCCTGAAGGCTGGAATTCAACCTTAAGTGGCGAGTCTGTAATGAGTGCAGAGTACGGAAGCTATGAGATGGCTAAGGATGTAGATAACCAGGCTAGTAGAGTTGCATGGGCTACAACCTTAAATGAAACTTCCGGTGCAGTGCTTGCAGACGGTACTGCAATTTCTGTAGAAGCTTTCTTAGGCAACTGGGATGCTTTTGCAGGCAAGGATATGACAATTGTAATGCCTACCGATAAGGTAGACAACGCTCCTGTAGAAGATGATGAGGAATCAGCTACTACTGAGTTTGTATTAGAGACAAGTGCATTAACTGCATTTGCACAGGGAACTAAGGCTGACGGAGATACCGAGAAAGCCGGTACCGAGGATTACTTTACTTTAATCTACAGTGCAAAGTCTAAGGTTGACGGAAGTAAGAAGACCTTTGATGATGCATATTATTCAGAGCAGCGTGTAAACTTCGGTGGCGCAGCATCAACCGAGAAGAACGCTGTGAAGTTTACTACTTCTAATCCTGCAACCGTAAAGGTATGGTGGGTAGAAGGAGGCGATGACAATCGTCAGATGGCAATCTTAAATGCAGCAGGAACACAGGTGGCAGTGACCGCTGAGACTCTTGCGAAGAATGCAACCTGCATTTCTACTTTTGAGCTTGCAGAAGCAGGCACCTACTATTTAGGTGGTGCAACCAATAATAACTATATCTTCAAGGTCGTTGTAACGGAAGAAAAGCCGGCAGAGCCCATCGTAAGTACTTTAGATACCGCAGCAGATTTAACTGCATTTGCAGCAGGCGTAAAGGCTGATGGCGATGAAGAAAAGGCAGGTACCGAGGATTACTTCACTGTGATCTACAGTGCAAAATCCAAGGTTGATTCAAGTTCTAAGACATGGGATGACGGATATACTTCCAGCCAGAGATTAAACCTTGGTGGTAAGGTAGCATTAGAGAAGAACGCAGTGAAGTTCACTACTTCTAACCCCGCATCTGTAAAGATTTGGTGGGTAGAAGGTGGCGATGACAATCGTCAGATGGCAATCTTGAATGCAGCAGGAGAGCAGGTGGCAGTGACCGCTGAAACTCTTGCAAAGAATGCAACCTGTATCTCTACTTTAGAGCTTACAGAAGCAGGCACCTATTACTTGGGTGGTGACATTAATAATAACTATATTTTCAAGGTAGAAGTAACCGAGACTCCGGGTGGTACTGTAAAGCCTCCACGTGCAGATTGGGCTACTGTAGAAGATCCTGTAATAATAAGTGCAGAGCAGATTACTTCTGCTGACAATACTATTGAAGTTAATCTAACTGCAAACGTTGGTTATGACGGAGCAGATAATATTACTGTTACCATGACTGACGAAGCAGGGGAGGTAGTTGCTACCAGAAATTCCTCTAAGGAAGCAAATGAACATACCGTAACCTTTAATCCTACTGCATCCGGCAACTACACCTTCTCTGTAGTAGCAGTTCGTGAGGGAGAAGAGGATAAGGCAGGTAGCGAGACAAAGAGCGTAGCATTCGTTCTTAAATTAGAAACTCCTTCTATCACAAGTGCAACCAGTCTTGGTGCACAGGCAGATGGAACTGTTAGTGTTGAAGTATGCTGGGATGCTGTAACTGAAGCAACCGGCTACGAAGTATCTGTTAAAGATACTGAGATTAAGGATACTACTACTGCAACTGCTTATACTGTAACCGGTTTAACCGCTGGTCAGGAATACACCTTTGTTGTTAAGGCTCTTCGTGGTGAAGAGGTAAGTGCAGAAGCTACTATCGTTGCTAAGGCAACTGCTGAAGAGCAGATGAAGTGGTCTTTTGCAGCATTTGGTAGTGGTGTAGATACTAAGAACAATGGTTACGAAGGTAACGCAAATGACGGTAGTGTACGTGTGTACTCCAATAATGGTAAAGGAAAGATTGTTCCTAATACCACCGATGGACTTGCATTCTACTATACCGAGATTAATCCGGAAACTACTAACTTTACCTTAACTGCAACTGCAAAGGTAAATAATTGGAAACTTTCCAACGGTCAGGAAGGCTTTGGTCTTATGGCTGCAGATAGAGTTGGTAAGAATGGTGATAGCTCTACCTTCTGGAACAACTCATACATGGCAAGTGTAACCAAGGTTGAATACTATTGGGATGGCGAGAAGGTAAGCGATGCCGGTAGCAAGATTTCTATGAAGCTTGGCGTTGGTTCTCAGGAAAAGAAGGGTGTAACTCTTGACAATATCAATGAGGCACTTAGTCTTGATGACATGAGCCTGTTCTCTACCAAGATGACTACTTTAGAAACATCTTGCGCAGCAAATGGTGCAGGAACCTACAATATTGTAGGTGGATATACCGGTACTGAGCCTACCGGAACAGTGGAAAATACTGCTACAGAGTTTAAGCTCACTATCCAGAAGAACAACACCGGTTACTTCGTAAGCTACACCAACGAAGCTGGTGAAACTGTAACTAACAAGTACTACGGTACTGACGTATTAAATTACTTAGATAGCGATTCTGTATATGTTGGTTTCTATGCTTCCAGAAATGCAGATATCACTTTCGAAGATATTACCTTTACTACCATTTCTCCTGAGGATGATGTTCCTGCAGAAGAAAGACCTGTTACTTTAGTAACTCCTAACTTCTTCATCGAGTCTGCAACCACTGCAAACAGTGCAGATTATGAAATGGTATATTACGGAAATGCTGACGGCCAGTTAGTAATTACCGATGAAGATGGTAATGTAATTCTTGACAAGACTGTAGTAGCAAATACTAAGGTTCGCCAGAGTGTAACTCTTGCAGAAGGTAAGAATAACTTCAAGGTAACCATGACTCCTGATGCTGATTATCAGCCATCAGAATATGAGAAGTTAAGCTCATACGATGTAGTAAGCTTTACTCATGTAGTAGAGTATAGAAATAGCATTCAGACCGTTGTATATGTTGGTCCTGAGGGAACCTCAAACGGCGAAGGTACTAAGGAAAGTCCTTTAGATATCTACACCGCAGTGAAGTGGGCAATGCCCGGTCAGCAGATTCTGTTGATGGAAGGTACCTATAACTTATCTCGTACCGTAACTATGGAAAGAGGTATGGATGGTACTGCTGACAAGATGATTTACTTAATGGCAGATCCTGAGGCTGAGACAAGACCTGTTCTTGACTTCAATAAGAAGTGTGCAGGTATGGTAGTAGGTGCTGATTATTGGTACTTACAGGGATTTGATGTAACTGAGTCTGCAGATGCTCAGAAGGGTCTTCAGATTTCAGGTAGCAACAATGTTGTTGACAGAGTAAACGCTTATAAAAACGGTAATTCCGGTATTCAGATTAGTAGATTTAAGTCAACTGACCTTTGGGAAGATTGGCCGGCTAATAACTTAATTCTGAACTGTACCTCTTACCTCAATGCAGATAAGGGTTACGAGGATGCAGATGGTTTCGCTGCAAAGCTTACCATCGGTGATGGCAACGTATTTGATGGATGTATCGCTGCTTACAATGCAGATGACGGATGGGATTTATTTGCTAAGTTAGAGACCGGCGCTATCGGTAAGGTTGTAATTAAGAACAGTCTTGCATTCAAGAACGGTTATGTTGTTGATGAAAACGGAAATGAAGTGAATGCCGGAAACGGCAACGGTTTCAAGATGGGTGGAGATAGTATCACCGGATACCATACCTTAATCAACTCTTATGCATTTGGTAACAAGGCGAAGGGATTTGATTCCAACAGCTGTCCTGATATTCAGGTTGAAAACAGTATTGCGTTCAACAACTTATCTTATAACGTAGCATTCTATACTAACAATGCTATCAATACTGATTATGCAGCAACCGGTATTATTTCTTACAAGGATGCAGCAGGTGAGGCTGAAAATATAAAGCCTAAGGGAACTCAGGATACCAATAAGATTTATGGAACTACAAACTATTACTTCGATGGTAGCCAGTCTGCTAACTCTGAAGGTACCAAGGTATCCGCTGATTGGTTTGTATCATTAGATATGGATGCAGCAATCAAGGGTGGAATCACCAGAAATGCTGATGGAACAATTAACATGAACGGATTCCTTCAGTTAACTGATAAGGCTCCTAGTGGAATCGGCGCAAATGGACAGGGAACTCCTTCAGGTGAAATCGAAATGAATCAGCCTGTAGTGACTCCTGCACCAACCGAAGAACCGACTGCTACACCGGAACCTACTGTAGAGCCTACTGAAGCACCGGAAGCAACCGAGGCTCCAACCGCTACACCGGAACCTACTGTAGAGCCTACTGAAGCACCGGAAACAACCGAGGCTCCAACCGCTACACCGGAACCTACTGTAGAGCCCACTGAAGCACCGGAAGCAACCGAGGCTCCAACCGCTACACCGGAGCCAACCGTAGCACCAACCGAGGCACCTGCGCCTACTTCTACACCGGCGGCAACCGTGAAGCCTTCAAATCCTATTAAGGATATTATTAATGCAGGTTCTGATGCAATTAAGGATATTGTTAATGCAGACAGTGCAGAGGATGTTAGAGATGCAATTACTAACTTCTTTGACAGAGTTACCAGCATTGTTTCAAGACCTAGACGTCAGCAGAGCACTGCTCAGGCTCCAGCAGCAACGGAAGCTCCTGTAGCAACGGAAGCTCCTGTAGTAACCGAGGCGCCTGTGGTAACTGAGGCTCCTGTAGCAACCGAGGCTCCTGTGGTAACAGAAGCACCTGTAGAAATTGAAGAGGAGAAGGTTCCTCAGGTAGAGGCACCGGCAGTAGATGCAGCTACAGATACTAAGAATTCTTCCGTTCTTCCATGGATTTGCATTGCAGTGGCTGCAATTGCAGGAGGCGGCGCAGTAATTACCGGCGCATCAGTTCTTAAGAAGAAAAAGGGAGAAGAATAATCTCTAATATTGACACTTTACCAGTGTAAAAATGAATGTTTCTGACAGAAGAGAATTCATGTAGAATTAAGGGTAACTACTATAAGTAGTTACCCTTAATGTTTTTGTGGGAGGTTATAAATGAAAGGGAAAAGATTATTAAGTCTTGCCATGGCGGCAATATTAAGTACAGGTCTTATGGCTGGATGCGGCGGCAGTGCAGAAGGCACTGCGGTTGAAAGTAGTGTAGTTGAAAGTAGTGTAGTTGAAAGCAGCGTGCAGGTGACGGAAGCACCGGCAGAGACGGAAGCACCTACTGAGGCACCAATCGAAGTGCCTATCGAGGTAGAGGCGGAAGAACCTGTAGCTTCCGGTAATACCATGACAGCCTTGGAACTTGCGGAAATCATGGGGAATGGTATCAATCTTGGTAATACCATGGAAGCTTATGGACATACCACTTTAGGTGTTGGGCTTGAGACAAGTGCATATGAGACTTATTGGGGGAATCCCGTAACTACCCAGGAGATGATTACCGGTATGAAGGAGGCTGGTTTTGACAGCATCCGTATTCCGGTGGCATGGACCAATGCTATGAATTTTGAAACCGGTGATTATACCATCGGGCAGGATTATCTTGACCGTGTGGAAGAGATTATTAATTATGCCCTGAATGAGGATATGTATGTTATCATCAACGACCACTGGGACGGTGGCTGGTGGGGAATGTTCGGTTCTGCTACTCAGGAAACCAGAGAACAGGCTATGGAGCTCTATACCTCCATGTGGACCCAGATTGCTGAGGAATATAAGGACTATGATTATCATCTGATATTCGAGTCCGGTAATGAGGAATTGGGATATCGTCTCAACGATACGGACATTGCCAAGGATTCCGGTGCATTATCCGATGA
>JAFUKH010000003.1 GCA_017467845.1 Lachnospiraceae bacterium
AGGTGTCTGCGGCACTGGAAATCGTAGATTTAGAGGGCTTTGAGAAGAGAAATATTAATACCCTTTCAGGTGGTCAGCAGCAGCGTATTGCCATTGCGAGAGCGATTGTAAATGAGCCGGAACTTCTCCTTCTGGACGAGCCGTTATCTGCTCTTGATGCAAAGATGCGTAAGGAGATGCAGATAGAGCTGAAGAATATGCACAAGAAGCTGGGAATTACCTTTATTTTCGTAACTCATGATCAGGAAGAGGCACTTACCATGTCGGATAAGATTGTAGTTATGGCGGATGGTGAGATTCAGCAGGTGGGTACTCCGGAAGAAATATATAATGAGCCGGCGAATCTGTTTGTAGCTGACTTTATCGGTGAGAGCAATATCTTTAAGGGTAAGATGGTGGGCAAGAAGAAAGCCAACTTTGCCGGATATACCTTTGATTGTGTGGATGATTATGAAGTGGGTACGGTGATTGATGCAGTAATCCGCCCGGAGGACTTTATGATTACCACGGAAGCCCAGGGACAGATTAAGGGTGAAATTTTATCTTCTGATTTCAAGGGCACCTTTTATATTGTTTCCGTATTATCCGGAAAGAATGAGATTGAAGTGCACAGCCTTAAGAATTATGAATTGGGCACTAGGGTGGGACTTTGCTTGGAGCCGGATTTGATTCATATTATTCCTTACGATACCAGTATCAACCATTATGAGGCCATGCTGGGCGCATACCAGGTAGAGAGAGGTCTTACCGTACAGTTCGCAGATTTCTCTTGGGATATTGATCCGGAGCAGCTTTTCCCGGGATGTCAGGTGGAAGATGGTGTTCTGATGGATGCACAGGGTAAGGTAATTGAGACGGAAGGTATGATTGTGGATGCTTTCTTCTCACCGGATGACCTTGATCTTAGTGATGATGCAGAGGCCGGTGTTGTTACCGGTAATATTCTATCCTTCCTTTGGGTGGATGACCATTATCAGTACACAGTTCGTAGCGAATCCGAAGAGGATTATGTTGTTAATGATGAAGACTTATGGAATCAGGAAGACTATGTATCCGTCATTATTCCTAAGGACAAAGTTGTATATAAGATTATCAATGGGTAGTGAGGAGAAAAGATGAAAAAAAGTGAATCTTCCAGAGGGTTGCTGGCAATTCCCTATGCAATTTTTCTGGTGTTATTTGTAATCCTTCCTCTTGTGGTAGTTATTTATTACGCTTTTACGAATGGGGATGGACAGGTGTCATTTTCCAATTTCATTCATTTCTGGCAGAGTACCAAGACAATCGGTACCCTACTTTACAGTGTGGTGATTGCGATTCTGACAACCGCTGTATGTCTGGTGCTGGGATATCCTGTGGCATATGTACTTGCCAAAGGGAATTTCAACAATAGTCAGGCTCTTCTGATGATATACGTGCTTCCTATGTGGATTAACTTTACCCTGCGTATTACTGCAATGAAGGAGATTCTTACAGTACTGGAAGGAAATCTGGCATATCATCCTTTTTTGAACACTATCATCTGTATGGTGTACGATTTCTTACCATTTATGATTATGCCTCTTTATAATGCACTTACAAAGCTGGATGACAGTATGATTGAGGCAGCACAGGATTTGGGAGCTACCAGAACCCAAGTGTTCTATAAGGTGATTATTCCCCTTTCCGTGCCGGGTATCATCAGTGGTATTACCATGGTATTTTTACCTTCTATGACCAATTATGTTGTACTGGATATGGTATACAACAGTACCTATATTATGGGTAGCTTAATCGGAAGCTATTTCAGCTCTTACGATTGGCACAATGGCTCTGTCATTTCCATTATTCTGCTTGTGATGATTCTGGTGGTAACTTTGGTTTCTAACCGTTTCACGGATTCGGAAGAGCAGGGAAAGGCGCGGGTATAACGTAAATGAAAAAATTTATACAATATGCATGGCTCTGGATGGTTGCAATCTTTTTGTATGCACCGATTATGATTTTGGTAGTATACAGCTTTACCGATTCCACCATGATTGGTTCTATCCGTAATTTCTCTTTGCAGAATTATGTGACATTGTTTACTACGCCGGAGCTTTTGTCTATGATCGGCGGTACCTTAAGTCTTGCTTTCGGAGTGGCGGTATTGTCCACTTTACTTGGCAGCGTTGGTGCAATCGGTGCTTTCTACTCAAAGAAAGCAGGAAAGACATTTATTGAGCTGGTCAATCAGATTCCGGTAGTTAATGCAGATGTTGTGACCGGTTTTTCTGTATGTATTTTGATGATTGCCATTTTCAAGATTGATAAGGAAACATTTATTCCGCTGGTAGTCGGTCAGACCGCATTGTGTGCACCATTTGTGTATCTGTCGGTTTTACCCAGACTCAAGCAGATGGACCAGCAGCTTTATGAGGCTGCACTAGACCTTGGATGTACACCGGGGCAGGCACTGAGAAAGGTTGTACTTCCTCAGATTTTACCGGGTATTTTGTCAGGCTTTATGACTTCAATTACCCTGTCTTTGGATGATTATTTTATCTCCACTTATACAAAACCTGCTACCTTTGATACCATCAGTACTTATGTAGTAAATGCGACCAGAGGTTCCCAGACAGAGATTAAGACGGCGTTATGGGCTCTTTCTACTGTGATATTCGCCATTGTAATTATTGTGGTAGTGATTATGAATAAGATGCCCCAGAAGGAGGAGAAATAGATGAAAAAAAGATTGATTTCACTTCTTTTGATTTCTGCGGTAAGCGTGTTTCTGTTTGCAGGCTGTGGCAACAGTGAGGAAGAGGATGTTATTGTACTTCGTGTCAGCAACTGGGAAGAGTATATTGATGAAGGTGACTGGGGCGAGGATGAGGTTATCGATTTAGAAGAAATCTCTATTTGCTCCGATACAGGTGTGGTAGAGGATTTTGAAAACTGGTACTATGAAACCTATGGCAAAGAAGTCGTGGTAGAATACTCTACCTTCGGTACCAATGAAGAGTTATATAATCAGATTACCATGGGAGATACCTATGATTTGGTGTGTCCTTCCGAGTATATGATTATGAAGATGATGTCGGAGAATATGCTGGAGCCTTTTTCCATGAAATTCTTTGATGAAAGTGTGGAAGAGAACTATTATGTGAAAGGTGTTTCTCCGTATATTTCAGGAGTTTTTGATGATTTATCCATCGGTGGTGAGCAGCTTAGTAAGTACGCTGCGGGATACATGTGGGGAACTCTTGGAATTGTATATAATCCGGAAGTAATCAGTGAGGAAGAAGCGTCACACTGGGATTTGCTCCTAAGTGAGGACTATTCCAAGAGAATTACTATCAAGGATAGTGTTCGTGATGCATTTTTCGCGGGAATCAGCATCTATAACTATGATATAATTATGGATGAGGCTTTTACCTGCAGTGATTCATATCATGAAGACCTGACCACCATGCTCAATTCTACCGATGAGGTGTCTGTAGATGCGGTGGAGGAGATTTTAAGCAGGATTAAGGATAATGTATATTCCTTTGAAACTGACAGCGGTAAGGCAGATATGGTTACCGGTAAGGTAGTTGCCAATCAGCAGTGGTCGGGAGATGCAGTATATACCTTGGATCAGGCGGATGAAGACGGTGTAACACTTTGCTACGCTGCACCGGATGAAGCCACCAATCTCTGGTTTGACGGTTGGTGTATGTTGAAGAACGGTATTGGTACGGACGCAGATAAAAAGCATGCGGCAGAAGCATTTATTAATTTTGTTTCCATGCCGGAGAATGCAGTCCGTAATATGTATTATATCGGTTATACTTCCGTAATCAGCGGTGGAGAGGATGATACTGTGTTCCAGTATGCGGATTGGTGTTACGGAGCTGATGAGGAAGAAGCAGCAGAAGCGGGCGAGACTTTGGTAGAATATCCCATTGACTATTTCTTCACCGGAAGTGAGGAGGAGACCGGGGACTATACCATTCTCACCTATGAGGAACAGCTTACAAGACAGTTGTTTGCACAATATCCCACCAAGGATGTTGTGGATCGAAGTGTTGTTATGGCATATTTTGATAAAGAAGGTAACGAAAGAATTAACCGCATGTGGACCAATGTGCGTTGTTTTGATTTGAGTTCACTTTGGAGATAGCCTTCTGTTGGAGGAGAGCACATGGTAGGTATTTTATATGCTGAAATAAATGTGTTTGCAATTCTGATTATAGGAATGATTTTCTGGAAGTTCATTACTATGAAAAATAAGCCTAAGGAGCATATGCTATTTGCTGTGCTCTTGGTTGGTGCTGCATTATTTTTCTGTATGGATGGTGCGTGGGCATTGGTGGATGCCGAATATTTGAAAGTAGGATATACAGTAAGGTACCTGATTAATCTGTGTTACTTTGTGATTACTGGTATATTACCGTTTTTATGGCTGGTATATACCGTGCGTTCCGGAGCCAATCCCAAGTTTGGAAAATTATGGATTGATGTGTTACTGACCATGCCGCTGCTTGTGTTCCTGTGTTTGCTTTTTACCAACCATATGGGGAATTGGATTTTCTATATTGATGAAGTAGGTAAGTATCATAGGGGGAGCCTATACTTTCTGCAACCTTCATGTTCCTACGGTTATTTTGCGATTCCAGCGGTGCGAACAATGATTGCCTTTTTTAAAGAAGGGCCGTTCAAGAATGAAAAGGTAAGTCAGTCTATGATTTCCTTCGTGTTCGTTCCGATTATCTTTGGTATTCTGCAGATTGTTTTTGCAGGCTCACCTTGGCTCTGTATCGGTATTACCATAGCGGTTTTGCAGTTATATCTTTATACATTATCGGTAGATGAAATGAAGCATGAGCTGGAATATCAGGAGCTTTTGGAGAAAAAGAATGAGGACCTGCAGGATGCACTTATGCGTGCAGAGTCTGCCAATAAGTCGAAGAGTATTTTCCTAAATAATATGTCCCACGATATCCGCACTCCAATGAATGCAATTTTAGGATTTGCCAGAATTGCAAAGGACAATGCGGGGGATAAAGAACGTGTGGTGGATTGCCTGAATAAGGTATTATCTTCCGGGGATTATCTGCTTCATTTAATTAATGAAGTACTTGACATGGCTCGTATTGAGAGTGGTAAAGTATCAATTGATGAGAAGCCGGTGAATTTAAAGGCTGTTGTTACGTACTTAGAGTCGTTGTTCCGTATCAGTATGGAGGAGCGTGGACTTATCTTTTCTGTGCAGGCAGAGATAGAAGATGAGTATTTATATGTGGATGAGCTGAGATTAAATCAGATTTGTATGAATTTAATCAGCAATGCACAGAAATATACTAAACCGGGCGGTAGTGTTCTATTCGAGTGTAAGCAGGTGGAAAAAGCGGCGGCGGATAGGGCAACCTATCTTTTCCGTATTAAAGACACCGGTATTGGTATGAGTAAGAGTTTTCAGGAAAAGCTGTTTGCTGCATTTGAGAGGGAAGCCCGAGTGGAGACCGGTCAGATACAGGGCAGTGGTCTGGGACTTTCTATTACAAAGAATATCGTAGATTTGATGAATGGTAGAATCGAAGTACAAAGTGAGCTGGGAGAGGGGACGGAAATCTGTGTCTACCTGACCTTCCGCTTGGATGAGAGTGCACAGGCTAAGGCTATGCAGAAAGAACTTTCGGATATTGATTTTACCGGAAAACGTATATTACTTGCAGAGGACAATGAACTCAACAGTGAAATCGCCCGTACGATACTTGGAGAAGTGGGCATTTTGGTTGATGTGGCGCCGGATGGTGCGGATGCTGTAACTATGCTGAAAAATTCAGAGCCCGGTTATTATGACTTGATTTTAATGGATATTCAGATGCCTTATATGAATGGTTATGAGGCTGCAACCACTATCAGAAATTGTGGTATACCGGGACATAAGGATATTCCGATTATTGCTATGACAGCCAATGCCTTTGAGGAAGACCGAAAGAAGGCGCTGGAGTGTGGTATGAACGAGCACATCGCCAAACCGGTGGATGTGGAAAAATTGATAAGTGTTTTAAAAGTGGTACTTTAGTAAGGAGATTTTAGTGAGTTTAAATTTTGAAAATGAATTGATTGACGGGAGAATATTACGTGCAGTAAAGGATATGGGCTTTACAGAGTTTTCACCCATACAGGAACAGGCGATTCCCCACCTTTTAGAGGGGAAGGATATTATCGGGCAGGCACAGACCGGTACCGGTAAGACTGCGGCATTTGGTATTCCTACAATTCAGAAAATTGATCCGGACATAAGAAAATTGCAGGCGATTATTCTGTGTCCTACCAGAGAACTGGCTATTCAGGCAGCGGAGGAGTTGCGTAAGCTGGCAAAGTATATGCATGGAATTAAGGTGCTGCCTGTCTACGGCGGTGCAGATATCGGAAGGCAGATTTCCGGCCTTAAGGGTGTCCAGATTGTAGTGGGAACCCCGGGAAGAGTGATGGACCATATGCGCAGGCATACACTGAAGCTGGACGATGTGAAGATGGTGGTGCTGGATGAAGCCGATGAGATGTTGAATATGGGCTTCCGTGAGGATATGGAGCTGATTCTGGGGGAAATTAAGAATGAGCACCAGACGGCACTGTTTTCCGCAACAATGCCTAAGCCGATTTTAGAGATTACCGGAAAGTTCCAGAAGGATGCGGAGCTGGTAAAGGTGGCATCTAAGGAGCTTACCATTCCGCTGGTATCCCAGCGTTATTATCGAATAAAGAATCAGGATAAGGATGCGGCTACGGTTCGCATTCTGGAATATTACCAGCCTAAGCTTTGTCTGATTTTCTGTAATACTAAGAAGAAGGTGGATGAACTGACTTCCTTATTAAAAGAGAAGGATTTTCAGGCGGAAGGATTACATGGTGATTTGTCCCAGTATCAACGAGATGTGGCCATGGGACGTTTCCGTAGCGGAACCACCAATATTTTGATTGCAACAGATGTGGCGGCAAGAGGAATTGACGTAGATGATGTGGAGGCGGTAATTAACTATGACTTGCCTCAAGACATAGAATATTATGTACACCGAATCGGCAGAACCGGACGTGCCGGGCGAACCGGAAGATCCTTTACCTTTGTAAGTGGCAGAGAAATCTATAAGCTTCGTGAGATTGAAAGAGTGTGTCATACGACTGTAGAAGAGAAAACGCTTCCCACTGCATCAAAGGTAATGCGTGTGAAGGCTGAGAAGGCAATGACTCAGGCTCTTTTAAATAAAGAGAGTGAGGATTTTGAGCTGATGAAGAAGTTTATCAGCAAGAAAATGGAAGAAGAGGAGCTGGATGCTCTGGATATGGCCGCGGCTTTCTTGAAGTGTTATGTGGGAGAAATCGGCGAGGATATCGCTGTGGAGGAAGCACCCCGTCGCAGAGAGAGACGTTCTGAGCGTGGAAGAGATGGGGAACGCAGAGACGGCGGCAGAAGAGACCGGGGGCGTGGTGACAACCGGAGAGATGGTGGTCGCCCGGAGCGTAGTGAAGACGGTCGCAGAAGACGGGATTCCCATGGGGATGACAGGCGAGGAGAAGGTCGTTCAGACAAGGAGCAGAAGCGTCATGTATTCCAGGTGGAAAAAAGAGAACGCAGACCACGCAAGGAGGATGTGCGCAGAGACGGTTCTCCCTATACAAAAGGGAAGGGAAGAAGTATCATGGATGCTCTTCCGAAGAAAAAGAAGCGTGACAATTAATGGAGGTAAACCATGAGAATTGGTATGGGATATGATGTTCATCGTCTGGTAGAAGGACGTGATATGATTATTGGCGGTGTGAACATCCCTTATGAAAAGGGACTTTTGGGACATTCCGATGCGGATGTACTGCTTCATGCGATTTCCGATGCCCTCTTAGGGGCGGCTGCGCTGGGAGATATCGGTAAGCATTTTCCGGATAGTGACCCTGCATATAAGGGGATATCCTCCCTTCTTCTTTTAAAGAAGGTGGGAGAACTGATTGCAGAGAAGGGCTTCTTTATTGAAAATATAGATGCGACCATTATTGCACAGGCACCAAAGATGCGTCCTCATATTGATACCATGCGCCAGAATATTGCTGATGCACTTGGAATCCTGGTAGAGCAGGTAAATGTAAAGGCAACTACGGAGGAAGGATTGGGGTTTACAGGCACCGGAGAGGGAATTTCCTCTCAGGCAATATGCCTTCTTACCAGCCCCATGTATATTGCATCAGAGGATGTGAGCAGCGCAAGATGTGCTGGCTGCTCCGGCTGTTCTAAAAAATAAAGTTTGCGTTTTCGGCAGGTGTTAAAAAATGAAGTTTTTGAAGAATATTAAAGAAGAGATTGCCATTATCAGAGAACGTGACCCGGCCATACATTCTAACTGGGAGGTGTTCCTGTACCCCAGCTTTAAAGTAATGCTCCATTACCGGCTGGCACATAAACTATATTTAAAAAAGCATTATTTTCTGGCAAGATATATTTCCCAGAGAGGGGTGCGAAAAACCGGAATCGAGATTCATCCCGGTGCACAAATTGGAAAAGGGTTCTTTATTGATCATGGAAATGGTGTTATTATAGGTGAGACTACCATTGTGGGTGACAATGTTACGTTATATCAGGGCGTTACTTTAGGTGGTAACGGTAAAGAGCAGGGAAAGCGTCATCCTACCATTGAGGATAATGTTATGATTAGTGCCGGAGCTAAGGTACTTGGTTCATTTACTGTTGGAGCCGGTTCGAAAATCGGCGCAGGTAGTGTGGTACTGCAGGAGGTACCGCCCGGATCTACGGTAGTAGGCGTACCGGGACGAGTAGTTCGCAGAAACAGTCTAAGGCTCCCACAGGAGGAACTTAACCAGAATCTGCCTGACCCTGTAAGAGAAGATATTGTAGGTCTGCAAAAGGCAAATTCAGAGCTTACCAATCGTTTGCTGGATTTGGAAGCTCAGCTGAAAAAACTTTCGAAAGAATCGAAGTAGGAGGGATTTAACGTGAGCATTAAGATTTTTAATACCTTAACCAGAGAAAAAGAGGACTTTGTCCCAAATGTAGAGGGCAAAGTAAATATGTATACCTGCGGTCCTACCGTATATCATTTTGCACATATTGGCAACCTTAGAAGTTACATTATGGAGGATGTGCTGGAGAAGATTTTGCGTTATGCAGGATACGATGTAAAGCGTGTAATGAATATTACTGACGTAGGTCATTTATCTTCTGATGCGGATACCGGTGAAGATAAGATGTTAAAGGGCGCAAAGAGAGAACACAAAACCGTTATGGAGATTGCGAAGTTCTACACCGATGCATTCTTTTCAGACTGCGCTAAGTTAAATATTAAGACTCCGGATGTAGTAGAGCCGGCAACCAATTGTATCGATGAATTCATCAATATGATTAAGGTTCTTTTAGAGAAAGGTTATGCTTATCAGGCGGGAGAAAATATTTATTTTGATACCTCCAAGTTGAAGGAGTATTACGTATTCGGTAACCAGAACGAAGAAGAGCTGATGGTGGGCGTGCGTGATGACGTTACTGAGGATGAGAATAAGAAGAATAAAAATGATTTCGTACTTTGGTTTACCAAATCCAAGTTTGAGGACCAGGCTTTAAAGTGGGATAGTCCTTGGGGCGTTGGATATCCCGGTTGGCACATTGAGTGCTCCTGCATCAGTATGAAGCATTTAGGCGAGTACATGGATATTCACTGCGGTGGTATTGACAATATGTTCCCTCATCATACCAACGAAATCGCACAGAGTGAGTCTTATCTTGGCCACAAGTGGTGTAATTATTGGTTCCATGTACATCATTTAAATGATCAGTCCGGTAAGATGAGTAAGTCAAAGGGTGAGTTTTTAACCGTTTCCTTATTAGAGGAGAAGGGTTATGATCCGGTTGCATATCGTTTCTTCTGTCTACAGTCTCACTATCGTAAGCCATTGGTATTCTCTTACGAAGCGTTAGAGCAGGCTACCGGTACTTACAAGAAACTGAAAAAAAGAGTTGCTGACCTTCCTAAGGATGGTGCAGTAGATACATCAGTGGTAGAAGAGTACAAGACAAAATTCGTGGAAGCTGTTGGTAATGATGTGAACACCTCCATGGGCATTACCATGATTTATGATGTTTTAAAGGCGGAATTAAACGGTGCAACAAAGCGTGCCATTATTGATAGCTTTGATTATGTTCTCAGTCTCGATCTGCTCAAGGAAGAGCCCGGCGAGGAATCCGGTGTGGATGCTGAGTTAGAGGCATTTGTACTTGCAAAGATTGAAGAGCGTAAGGCTGCAAAGAAGGAAAAGAATTTTGCAAGAGCCGACGAAATCAGAGCAGAACTCTTAGAGAAGGGTATTGAAATCAAGGATACCCGTGAAGGCGTTGTTTGGAGCAGAGTTTAATGGAAGAAAGCAGAGAACTACTGGATAAAATAAAAGAAGTGTTTCAGTGTAAAGAGGTGGATGTGAGAGCATATTCACCTCTTACATTGGCTTATATCGGTGATTCCATTTATGATTTGGTGATTCGTTCTGTCATCGTGGAGAGAGCCAATAAAGCAGTAAACGACTTGCATAAAAAGGCGACTCATTATGTGAAGGCAGAGGCTCAGGCTAAGATGATTTTTGCCTTGCAGGAGGACTTATCAGAGGAAGAGATGGCGGTGTATAAGCGTGGAAGGAATGCCAAGTCTTACACCTCAGCCAAGAATGCCAGCATTAATGATTACCGGAATGCTACTGGCTTTGAAGCACTTATGGGGTATCTGTATCTACAGGGACGAACAGACCGGATGCTGGAGCTGATTCACCTTGGAATCGAGAAAAGTGGAATGACTATTTAGGAGAGGAAGCAAATGGGATATACAGAATTTACCATTGAAGGAAGAAATGCGGTAATTGAGGCATATCGTAGCGGCAAGCCCATCGATAAGATTTTTATCTTGGACGGCTGTCAGGATGGTCCGATTATGACCATAAAGAGGGAAGCAAAGAAGCATGATACTTTGATTAAGTATGTTGCCAAGGAACGTCTGGATCAGATGTCCGAGACCGGGAAGCATCAGGGTGTTATTGCTTATGCGGCAGCTTATGAGTATGCAGAGGTGGAGGATATCCTTGCAGCGGCAAGGGAGAAAAATGAGCCGCCATTTATCTTCCTGCTGGATAATATTGAAGATCCCCACAATCTGGGAGCAATTATTCGTACTGCCAATCTTGCAGGTGCACATGGTGTGATTATCCCCAAAAACAGAGCGGTAGGTCTTACTGCAACCGTAGCAAGAACTTCTGCGGGAGCACTGAATTATACTCCTGTGGCAAAGGTTACCAATATTGCCAAGACCATTGAAGAGCTGAAAAAGGAAGGCTTATGGTTTGTGTGTGCAGACATGGGCGGAACCACTATGTATGACCTTGATTTAAAGGGAGCAATCGGTCTGGTAATCGGTAATGAAGGTGATGGTGTATCCAGACTTGTACGTGAGAAGTGCGATATGGTGGCATCCATTCCCATGAAGGGCGATATTGATTCACTGAATGCTTCTGTGGCAGCAGGTGTACTTGCTTATGAGATAGTAAGACAGAGACTTAAATAGGTGTATATGGATAGAGACTATGATTTGAAAAAGGATGAGGAACTCATCGATTTACTCCGGGACGGCGAGAGCGGAGTAATGGAGTATCTCATGGATAAATATAAAAATCTGGTGCGGAGTAAGGCCGGTTCCATGTATATTCTGGGGGCTGACAAGGATGACCTTATTCAGGAGGGCATGATTGGACTTTTCAAGGCGGTAAGAGATTATGACTTGGGAAGAGATGCCAGCTTTTATACTTTTGCGGATTTATGTATCAGCAGACAGATGTATACTGCAGTACAGTCTGCGGGCAGGCAGAAGCATATTCCTCTGAATTCCTATGTGTCATTATACAGTGAGACGGAAGGTGAGGATGGTTCATTCTTTTCTGCTGTAGAGATTGCGGAGCAGAAGAATCCAGAATCTCTTTTTCTGGATAAGGAGCGTGTGGAATATCTGGAGAGGCGCATTGAGCAGGAGCTGTCGGATTTTGAAAAGCAGGTGTTAGATTTATATATTACGGGCATGAGTTATTCGCAGATTGCCAAAGTCCTGGGAAGGGACGAGAAGGCAACGGACAATGCCCTGCAGAGACTTAAGAATAAGATTAAGAAGATGCTGTAGCGTTTTCTTAATCTTTTTTTTATATTTCAAATATTGACGAAACTTGTAAGGAAGAATAGAATAAACACGATATGGCCGACCAGTCGGTCGGATTTGGAGGAAAAGATGATTTCAAAATTTAGTGTTAAGAAACCATATACTGTTTTAGTTGGCGTTGTACTGGCAATCGTTCTGGGAATTGTGTCCTTTACCAGGATGACAACGGATCTTTTGCCCAGCATCAGTCTTCCTTATGTTATCGTTATGACTACATATGTGGGAGCCAGTCCGGAAAATGTGGAAATGGTGGTAACAAAGCCTATAGAAGCTTCCATGGCAACCGTTAGTAACATTGAGAGTGTAAGCTCTGTCTCCGCAGAGAATTATTCTCTGGTAATTATGGAATTTTCACAGACTACGGATATGGACTCCGTATCTCTGGAAATCAGGGAGAATCTGGATCAGATTTCATCCTACTGGGATGAATCTGTGGGAAATCCGATTATTATGAAGTTGAATCCGGACATGCTTCCGGTCATGGTTGCTGCAGTAGGTAAAGAGGACATGAATCAGGCCGAGGTAAGTGCCTATGTACAGGATGTGATTATGCCGGAGTTGGAAAGTATTGAAGGTGTAGCCAGTGTCTCTGCAACCGGACTTTTGGAGGAAAGCGTAAATGTTATTATCCGCCAGGAGAAGGTAGATGCCTTAAATGAAAAGATTTACGCTGCCATTGATGAGAAGATGAAGGAAGCGGAAGAGGAGCTCACAAATGGCAGACTGGAGCTCTTAGATGGTAAGAAAGAGCTTTTAGATGGTAAGAAGGAAATTCTGGAGGGCCAGAAGGAGCTTGCAGAAGGTAAGGAGCAGTTAAATTCCGGAAAGGAAGAACTGGAAAATGCCCAGAACAGTACCATAGAGCAGCTTGCCCAGTCCAAGAATCAGTTAAGTTCAGCAAAGACCCAGGCGGAAACCTACAGAACGGTTTTGCAGACCAACCTTAGTATGGTGAAGGCATTGGATGAAGCCATAAAAGCTGGAGAGAGTGTATCCGGTGGAGATGTACAGCCCGAGGATGGAACGGTATCCGGCGGTGATTTTGAATTTGGTGATTGGGGGGATTATGACGGTCCGATCAGTTCAGAGGAGCTGATGCAGGAGCAGCTAAAAGAGATTATTGGTGATATGGATACGGAAACCTATATTAAGGAAACGGAAAGTTCCATTGCCCAGTTAGATGCCCAGATTGCCCAAATTGACAATGCATTGCTTGCGCTGGAACAGGGAGAAATCACGGCTGCCATTAAGTTTTCAAGTGCAGCTATGGAGATTAGTCTGGGAGAGTTCCAGATGACCTCTGCGGAGACGCAGCTGGAGGCTGCTTTGGAACAGCTGAGGACTGCGGAAGAGCAGCTGGCAGATGCAGAGCAGCAGATTGATGATGGCGAAAAGCAACTGGCAGATGCGAAAGAGGATGCAAAATCTCAGGCGGATGCCAATGCAATATTAACGGTGGATACCATTAAGGGACTGCTTACGGCACAGAATTTCTCCATGCCGGCGGGATATGTTACGGAGGATGGTGTGGATTATCTGGTGCGTGTGGGAGATAAACCTGCGGATTTAGATGAATTCAGGGATATGCCTCTCCTAAACCTGAATATGGAAGGGGTACCTGTAATTACCCTGGGGGAAGTTGCAGACGTATTCTACGCAGACAATTCCGCAGAAATTTATACCAACGTAAATGGTAGCAGCGGTTGTATGCTTACGATTCAAAAACAGACAGGATATTCTACCGGTGAAGTATCCGATTTATTATTAGAACGATTTGAACAGCTGATGGCGGAAGAAGACGGCTTGTCCATCATTACCTTAAGTGACCAAGGGGTGTATATTGATCTGGTTATGGATTCCATTTTCAGCAATATTATCTTTGGATTTGGCCTTTCTGTATTGATTTTGATTTTATTCCTTAAGGATTTACGCCCTACCGCAGTAATCGCATGCTCTATTCCGATTAGTTTGATTACTGCCATCGTATGTATGTATTTCAGTGGAGTAACTCTGAATGTTATATCCTTGTCCGGTCTTGCACTTGGTATCGGTATGTTGGTAGATAACTCCATTGTAGTAATTGAAAACGTGTACAGACTCAGGTCCCTTGGATACTCCATGAAGGAGGCGTCCATAGAAGGTGCTAAGGAGGTTGCAGGTTCTATTGTAGCATCTACACTTACTACCGTATGTGTATTCCTTCCGATTGTGTTTACAGAAGGTATTACAAGACAGCTTTTTGTGGATATGGGACTTACGATTGGTTATTCATTGGGAGCCAGCCTTGTGGTGGCACTGACAGTAGTGCCTGCTATGGCATCCAAGACTTTAACAAAGACTAAGGAGCAGTCGGACAGCAGATTCTTTAATGGCTTGATTAACGGCTATGGTAAGCTGCTCAAATGGTCCTTATCCGCTAAGTCGCTGGTAATTATTTTATCTATCGCACTGCTGGTAATCAGCTCAGCATTGGCTTGGACGAAAGGGACGGCATTTATGCCGGATATGTCTTCTACGCAGATGACGGTAACTATTCAGCTGCCTAAGGATGCACAGCTGGAGGAGACCAGGGAAGTCTCTGATCAGGCGGTAGAGCGTATTTTGGAGATTACGGATGTAAAGGATGTTGGTGCTATGGCAAGCTCTTCATCAAGTGCGTCTCTTATTGGAACCGGTGAATCCAGCACCAATGCAGTTACGGTATATGTAGTTACTGTGGATGAACCGACCTTGTCCATGGAGGAGATTGCTGCGCAAATCGAAAGAAAAACGGAGGATTTAGAGGCAGAGATTACGGTAAATACTTCCAGCATGGATTTGAGTGCATTAGGAGGAAGCGGTATATCCATCCAGATTCGTGGACGTGATACCGATGTACTGCAGAAGCTTGCAGTAGAAGTGGCAGCAGTGGTAGAGTCGGTAGAGGGTACCACAGAGGTGTCCGATGGTCTGCAGGAGGCAAGTGAAGAACTTCGTATCACTGTGGATAAGGATAAGGCAATAGAGTATGGACTGACGGTTGCACAGGTATTTTCACAGGTGGCAGCAGAGCTTACGGATGCTTCCAACGCAACTACCCTTGTGGCTGCGGAGAAGGATTATTCCGTATATGTCTCTCATGAAGGTGACGGTGAGATGACCAGAGAGCTGGTAAGAGGGCTTACGATAGAGGGAACCGGTGCCGACGGAGAAACTGTAGAGATACCTTTGGAGGATATTGTAGTATTTGAGAAGGCATATTCGCTGGATACCATTAATCGCGTGGATCAGACCAGATATATAACCGTATCAGCTTCTATTGCAGACGGATATAACGTAAGCCATGTATCTTCTGCCAGCGAGGAGAAAATGGAAAGTTTTGAAGTACCTGCCGGCTACAGTATTGTGTATTCCGGTGAGAACGAGACCATTAATGATGCAATGGAACAGATGCTGTTGATGCTTCTTCTGGCAGTAATCTTTATGTACCTGATTATGGTAGCGCAGTTCCAGTCTTTGTTGTCGCCATTTATCATTATGTTTACCATTCCACTTGCATTTACCGGTGGTTTCTTCGGATTGTATATCAGTAATAGTGAAATTAGCGTCATTGGCATGGTTGGTTTCGTTATGTTGTCCGGTATTATCGTTAATAATGGTATCGTATTGGTTGACTACATGAATCTTTTACGAGAGCGTGGTTTGGAGAAGAAGGAAGCCATTGTCGAGGCAGGAATGACCAGACTTCGTCCGGTACTGATGACCGCACTTACCACTATTTTATCAATGTCCACTATGGTATTTTCTAATGATATGGGTTCAGAGATGGCAAAGCCTATGGCGATTGTTACCATCGGCGGTCTTGCTTATGGAACACTTCTTACCTTATTTGTAATTCCCTGTGTATATGATATTTTCCAGAAGGAAAAGAAGGAAGAGACACAGGAGCTGATTGAGGTATCAGAAGATGATGGAAGCGAGGACTAAGTCATGGGAAAGATAACCGGATATGAGAAAGAGCATGAGCTGCCGCAGAAGGTGCGGCAGCTATATACCGCAGTACTGGAATTGATGGCGGAAGGCATAGATGTAAATACCATCAAGGTATCTGATATTACTCAGAAGGCGGGAATCGGTAAGGGAACCGCTTACGATTATTTTGACACAAAAGAGGATATCATTATCTGTGCACTGATTTATGCGGTATCGGGGATGATTAGCCGGATTAAAGAGGTGTTATCCCGGTATCATACCTTCAGAGAGCAGATAGAGCAGTTGTTTGCCGCAGTGGAGAAGGAGATGTTAGAGCGGGAGTGCTTTATGCGTTTTGTACATATGATGACGGACTCTTCCTTTTGCGGAAAGGCTCTGCAGCAGAGAGCTGCCCTTGATAAGCACAGAGAATGCAATGCCATGCTTCTTCTGACAGAAATGGTAGAGGCAGGACAAAAGCGGGGAGAGGTGGTAGAGCATCTTCCTTTGGAATACATTGTATATTCTCTAATGTCTAAGCTTCTTACTTACCTTGCAGTGTGTGATAAGAATGAGGAAGGCGGAAGTAAGGCACAACGATTGAAACCCTATATTTTGGAAGGGGTATTTGCAGAGTTTTGTAGATAAAAGCGTAGAAAAAGATTTTTAAATGTGGTATACTGTCTGTATTCGTATAAGATGGAGAGTTTTGAAACGATGCAGACAGTGTACACTTCATTAAAGGTAAATAATGAGATTGAGATTTGTGAGATTGATAGCGAAGAATGTCGAAAGCTTATAGAGAAGGCATTACTTAAGAATCGGATATCTTATTATATCAGATGGCCTAAACGTTCTATTTTCCGAAGGAATAAGGAGGCTTGCATTATTTGTGTGAATGAAACGGCGAAAGAAACTGCTGAAGATACTATTAGAAATATCTGCAGTGAGTCCAATTTCCGCGTGAAATTCCTCATGAAAAAGGCGTCCGTTTCTTATTTGTAGAAATGTGTAAAATATTTTAAAAAATTTATTCAATTTGTTGTTGACAAACCTTTCGCCATCTGATAAGATATCACTTGTGGTTGAGAGATGACAACATCTTGAGAACTTGCTGCTGTGGCTCAGTCGGTAGAGCGTCACATTGGTAATGTGGAGGTCACGGGTCCGATTCCCGTCAGCAGCTCTTAAAAAGCTTGGTTTTCACCAAGCTTTTTTTGTGCGCAAAATTGGGTGGGGAGCCACGATAGTGGTTCATAAAGTGAAGAGTGGGGAACAAGCTTGCTTGTAATCCCCACTCTTTGCTTTATGGAAATAGCCTGCGTAGCAGGCCTCCCCACCCTAATTTGGTGTATATACTATCCTTGGCACAACCAAGCTTTTTCAGAACTGTTTAGCGGAATCAGGACCCTAAAAACAGCCGGTGGATTTATCTATCCACCGGCTGTGCCTGTTAAAACATATTAAATTACTGTTGTACCTGTCCTTGCTGAGCAGCTTGTGCAGCGGCTTCAGCGGCTGCCTGAGCCTGAATTGCCCATTGCTGCATTTCCCACTGTTGTCCCTGCAGAATTGCTTCATAATCCGGATTCATAAAGAACATGTCGTCATGCTGACAATTATTCGTTGTCTTAGGAAGCTGGTAAATTACAGTTCCGTCGGGCTGCTCAATCGGGATAGTAGAGCCCTGATGCAATGCCTCCGGTTCGATAGGTATTAACTCACAAGATCCTTGATACTGGAACGGACATGTAGGAGACGCAATGGTATGGTCGTAAGGACATACCGGACCTACATAGTGAACATCACACATCTCTGTTGGAACAGAATCTTCTGTGAAATACTCGGTACCCAGATGAGCATCACAGATGCCCGGCTGAGGTAGCTTACCGGATCGTTTACAGATGGTGGTTCGTACGATGCCTTCGGGAATCGGGAAGTCTTCATCCGGAAGCTCAACATGGATGTTAGACATAATCTCCTTCCACAGATACTTGGCTGTATTGGTTTCACGGTAAGTACCGGAATCCTTCATCTTTTCATTGTTGTCATATCCAACCCAGGTAACGCAGGTATAATATGGAGAATAGCCTGCAAACCAAACGTCTTTACTATCAGAGGTAGTACCGGTCTTACCGGCAATACTCATATTATCAAATCTTACTTTGGTACCGGTACCGCGGGTGATGACACCTTCCATGGCATCGGTAAGGAGAAAAGCAGTGGTCTCTTGAATGACACGTCTGCTGTTAGTCTCCGTATTGTCCAGAATAACCTCGCCGTCTGCATTTAAAACCTTCGTATAAAGCTTTGGCTTGATGTATTCGCCGCCGTTAGCAATGGCTGCATACGCTGCAGTTAATTCTTCTGCGGAAACACCGGTGGTAATACCACCTAAAGCGGTTGCCTGCTGAATATCGGAGTAAACCTTGCCGCCGATTACCTTAGCATCGGTAACCTTACTGAAGCCGAAATTCTTCAAGTAATCATAACCCAGCTGAGGACTTACCACAGTAAGTGTCTTAACTGCAATGATATTCATGGATTGCTCGATAGCATATCGAATATTTACCAAGCCCTTATAACCGGTATCGTACCAGTTGTTTACCGGGATACCCTCATCATAATAGAAGGGGGCATCGTTATATACGGTAGCAAGGGACTGATTTGCGCTGTCAAGTGCGGGGACATATGCCGCTAAAATCTTAAATGTAGAACCGGGTTGTCTATAGGAATCGGTTGCACGGTTTAAGGTAAGACGTCCTTCCTTAGCACCACGTCCGCCTGCCATAGCTGCAACATATCCGGTATGCTGGTCCATTACATAGGCAGAAACCTGCGGCTGGATGGTCATGCTTAAGGATTCGGTGTAATCGTCACCCTCCACCATAAGCGCAGTCTTGTATTCCTCCACTGCCGCAAGTGCTTCGTCCTGTGTATCAAAGAGTAGGTCAAAGTTCTTGTCTACATTTTCTTTAAAATACTTAACCATCATTTCCTGACTGTAGTTGGTCTGGGTACCATCCTTGCTGGTGATAGTCAGAGCGTAACTTAAGAGCCATCTGGTTCTGTCCGCATAGTTCTCAGGGTTGGCAACCGCAGCATCTACGATGGCTTGAATCTCAGGATCGTAGGTGGACATAATACGGAGACCACCGGAGTAAAGCATGGTTTCAGCATTGGATTCGCTGTAGCCTGCATCCAATAAATCCTGTTTTACATCATAGGTCAGAGCATCTACGAAGTAGGAGCTGGTAGAACTGCTTTCCAGATAAGTAACATTGTGCCTTTCAATTCGTGAATACACGTCATCGGCCATGGCTTCGTCATATTCGGCCTGAGTGATGAACTCTAGCTCCAGCATCTTTTTCAGACATCTTTCGCGTCGGTCGGCATTGTTATCCGGATGGCTGATGGGGTTCCACTTTGATGGATTCTGAGTGATTACCGCAATGGTAGCACACTCGGATAAAGTTAGGTCGCTGACGGACTTACCGAAGTATCGCTGGGCAGCAGCCTCCACACCTAAAGTATTCTGACCAAGGTTGATGGTATTCATGTAACGCTCCAGAATTTCATCCTTTTCCATATACTTGGTAAGTTCAATGGCAAGATACTGCTCCTGCAGTTTTCTCTTTATTTTTTTGATGATATTGTCACCTTCGCTGGTCCAGTCTGTGAAAACGGTATTCTTTAGCAACTGCTGGGTAATGGTACTTGCACCCTGGGCTTCCTCACCCATGGTTTTTAAGAACTGATAACCGGCACGAAGAAGTCCTTTAAAGTCGATACCGTTGTGCTCATAGAAACGTTCGTCCTCGATAGCAACGATGGCGTTGGCCATGTTTTCAGGAATTTGTTCCATGGTTACGAAGATACGGTTAGCATTGGCGGCAACCAGCTCGTCAATCTTGTTTCCGTTTACATCGTATACAAAGGTAACTTCACCTACCGGAGCAATATCTTCGAGGCGAACGGATGGGGTGGATGCCAGGATTCCCTGATACGCACCAATTCCGGCACTTGCCCCGATGATACCGATTCCAACAATCGCTATGAGAATTGCCTTTATAACCCAAAGGCCCAGTTTTCTTCCCAATTTTCCAGACTTTGAATTTAACGCCTTTTGCTTGGCAACGACGCCTTTTTTACTATAATTCATAAAGTCATTCCTTTCTGTGCATTAAAATGCAATCTATATTATAACAAAAAAAATTATGTAAATAAAGTTATTCTTCCATTTATTAAGAATTGTTCACAAAATCTTCGGATTTATTCAAAAGTGTTGGCTTATCCGGGAAATTTGTTTTATACTCTATTAGGAGATTATGGTAGCTACTTATGGAGGAAGAAAATGAGTGAGCAGGGATTCTCGTATCGTGTCCTTTTAGAAGGGGGCGAAGGGGAGATTGTGGAAAAAAAGTCCCGCTTTATTGCCACGGTGAGAAAAGTGGAGTCAGAGGAAGAAGCGGTATTATTTATAGAAGAAATGAAGAAGAAATATTGGGATGCCAGACATAATTGTTCTGCGTTTGTCATCGGAACCAGGGGGGAACTGTCAAGATGCAGTGATGACGGAGAACCCAGCGGAACCGCAGGACGTCCTATGCTGGAGGTACTCCTCGGAGACGGTGTGCGGAATGTGGCAGTTGTTGTGACCAGATATTTTGGTGGGGTCCTTTTGGGAACCGGTGGTCTGGTAAGAGCATATACCCAGGCGGTGCAGGCCGGTCTTTCGGCAAGTAAAATCGGTGAGATGTGCCAGGGATATGAAATTTTACTTAAAATTGATTATAATGGCATTGGAAAAGTGTTATACTTACTTGGGCAACATGGAATCGAGGCCTTTGAAAGTGATTATGGAGTAGATGTAAGTTTGAAAATACGTGTCCGCTCCCAGGATGCGGAGGGACTGGAAAAAGAGATGGTAGAAGCTACCAGTGGAAAGATTCAGTGGGAAAAGCTTTCGGATATCTACTTTATTCATAAATAATCGGGTAAGGAGGATGCATCATGGAAGAGAAGAATTGGGCAGAAATTATACAGGAGCTTTTGGGGAAAAAGCAGTATACCAAGCTCAGGCAGTTTGTGGCAGAGTTAAACGAAGCGGATATTGCGGATTGTCTGGAGGAGCTGGACGAAGCGGACATGATTAAGGTATTTCGTCTGTTGCCCAAGGATTTGGCGGCGGATGCATTTTCCTACTTTGAAGTGGAGAACCAGCAGATGCTGATTCATTCCATGTCGGATAAGGAAGCATCCGATATGATTGATAATCTGATGGCGGATGATGCGGTAGATTTGTTGGAAGAAATGCCGGCGAATATGGTGAAGAGATTACTTGCCGGTGCCAGTCCGGAGACCAGAAGAGATATTAATAATCTGCTTCGCTACCCTGAGGATTCTGCGGGTAGCATTATGACGGTGGAATTTGTGGATTTTAAGGAAAGCAACACCGTACTGCAGGCTATTGAAAAAATCAGGCGGGTAGGCCTGGACAGTGAGACCATCAATGTATGTTATGTGCTGGATGCAAGGCGGGAGCTGATTGGTACAGTTGAATTGCGTAAGCTTCTTCTTAGCGAGGGCGAGGACTTCATCGGAGAGATTATGAATGAGAATGTAATCTCCGTGAATACGCTGATGGACCAGGAGCAGGTAGCCGAGCAGTTTAAGAAATACGACTTTACGGCAATGCCCGTTGTGGATAATGAGAATCGTCTGGTTGGTATCATTACCGTTGATGATATTATGGATATCATGGTAGAAGAGACCACAGAGGATATGGAAAAGATGGCGGCGATTGTGCCCGGTGATAAGCCATATATGCGAAGCAGTGTGTGGGAAATTTTTAAGCAGAGATTTCCATGGCTTTTACTTCTTATGTTTTCGGCAACCTTTACCGGAGCCATTATCAGCTCCTTCGAGGAAGCCCTCAGCACATATTCGGCGTTGATTGCCTTTATCCCCATGCTGATGAATACAGGCGGAAACGCAGGTGGTCAGGCCTCTGTAACGGTTATCCGCGGACTTTCCCTGGGAGAGATTGAATACCGGGACGTACCGAAGGTTATGTGGAAGGAAATACGTGTGGCCGTGGGCTGTGGTGTATGTCTTTCTGTAGCGAATTTTGTGAAGCTCTTACTCTTTGATCGTGTAGGAGTAACTGTAGCACTTGTAGTATGTATTACACTTCTGATTGCAGTGCTGCTGGCGATGGTTATCGGATGCCTCTTGCCGGTAGGTGCAAAGCGCTTGGGCTTTGACCCGGCGGTAATGGCAAGCCCCTTTATTACCACTATCGTGGATGCACTGTCACTGATGGTGTACTTTAAGGTGGCCACAATTTTATTGGGAATATAGATGATAAAACAGTATTTGTGATGATTCGCGGATACTGTTTTTCTTTTATAAAATTTCAAACTTTGTCACAAAACGGGAAGGTAGATACGTTATAATATATAGGATGAATACAAAAGAGGGGAATAGAGATGGTTTTCCTATTGGTAATTGATGAACCGGAAGAGAAAAGAAAATTTGTCCTAATTTATGAAAAATATCGGTATTTATTGTATAAAGTTGTTTTTGATGTTTTGCAGGATTCCTATCTGGCAGAGGATGCTTTGCAGGAAGCGTTTTGGAAAATAGCGAAAAACATGGAGAAGTTAGGGGAAATAGAGGCACTGGCCACAAAGCGTTATATCATCACTGTGGCAAAAGGCGCAGCAATTGATATTTATCGTAAACGGAAACGGCAGATGAGAGAAGAGATATATGTGGATGAGCTAAGTAGTGTGGCAGAGCCATGCTCCTATATGGAGACCGATGTGGACAATGCAGTACTGGATATTTTGAAGAATCTTCCGGTAAAGTATCGGGATGTTTTTTTACTGAAGTACTCCAGTAATATGGAAAATGAGGAAATTGCCCGGCTTTTGGGAATCACAGAGGAAGCTGTACGGAAAAGAATCTCCCGTGGCAAGGTTATGGTTCAGGAAGCTTTAGACAAGATGGAGGAAATGTGATGTATGAAAAGAAACGAAATCCCATACAGGTGACCGATGAGTGGCTATACAAATATATGCCCGTGGTGGATGAGGCGATTATTCGTGGGTTAGAAATGGCTACAGAAGAGACATATTCCTTTTCCGGAAGCTTCAGAAGAAAAATACGGAGGCTGATTCGTAGAGAGAAATATGGATTTTTTGTACAGCCGAAAGGCATTGTAAGGCGTATTGCGGCAATGTTTGTAGGTGTATTGGGAGCATTTGGTCTGTTTGCTCTCGGGACAGAGGCATATAAGGTCATATATTATGAGACAAGCGTGGAGGAGTATGAGGACCATGTGAATAAAACCTTTGATGTTTATATAGATGCCCCTTTTGTGGCCTGTGAACCGAAGTATATACCGGAAGGATATGAACTAGTGGAGCAGGGAGAAGGCCTAGTGGATTTGTATCTAAACTATCAGAATGAAGATGGGGAGTGGCTTCTTCTTCGTCAGGCGAAAGCTCTTAGTACAAGTATTTATTCAATCAATTCTGAATACGATTATCAGGAAGAAATCCAGATTTTTGCTGAAGTAGTAAAAGTAGATTCATATAAGAGTGGTGGGAAATATGTGTTTTATGAGTATGATAATTGCATATTCGAACTAGATGCAGACAATTTGTCATTAGAGGAGATTGAGAAGATATTTGAGAATTGGATAGAATAACTAAAGGATTAGAAAAATAAAAAATAAAACTTGTCACAAAAAGAGAATCTTCTTCGTTATTGTTTATATAAGAATAACAAAGGAGGTTTTTTTATGAAGCGATTTTGGAAAAGGGTGGTTATGATATTGATGTGTGTGGTTGCAGTATCCTTTTATAAGGTGAGTTATGTGCAAGCACAGAGTGTTACTGTGGCAACGCCACGGTACATAAGTATCAGTAAATGTAATGCTACACTTACTTTGGCTGGAGAAGCGGAGGTATATGTTAAGGGAGAGGTAATCGGCGTTAGTGGAACATCAAAGACATCCATTGTTGCAGTGTTACAGAGGCAGCGTGGTGGTAGCTGGGTAGATGTGAAAACATGGGAAAAAAGTAGTGCTTCAAAAAGTGTTAGTCTGTAGGAAAACTATCCAATCTCGTCGGGCACATACCGTGTATTGTTAACAGGAACTGCGGATAGTGAAAGTACAACGGTATATTCTAGTACATTGAACTATTAGATGTATGAAGAAGGAGAGGGGATGATTCCGTTGTATAATTTCTAAATAAAAGAATGCATGCTATAAACTAAGATATACGTTTGAGTTATATGTAATTAGAGCAAATTAGTTGTTCAGAAAGAAGAGGGTAATCAAATGAAAAAGATGCTAATGATATTGACAATTATGTGTATGATGATGGTTGGTTGTTTTGGAATAACGGATACGATCTATGCGAAAGAAACTGAAAAGGTAGCAGCAGACGATGTGGGCAGTTACGGAGTACAGCCTAGAATGGCTTGTTTGGAATGCACTTCTATTATGCAAATGCTGGAAATATGTTTGCCTGATTCAAGGACTTATTCTGGAACGCGAGAACATAGTTATGGATTATTATGGTCAAAAACTTGTACAGTAACATCATATGAAGCAATGGCAGCTTATTGGTGTGATGTATGTGGTAATACAATTATGCTTGATGACCCGGAACAAAGTGATGGTTATGCAAGACATCATTGTTTAGAAGTACATAGTGCATGTGGTAGCGGAAATTACGTTGTTTGTCCTTTTGGAGGTCGAGTTGAATGAAAAAAATGTGGAAAACGTTGGTGTCAAGTCTGATTCTGCTAATGCTTGTAGGATGTGGTGCCAGTGGAAAGAAGGAGGTAGTATTGGGAGAACTGAAAAATACGGAGGGTGATTTTCAGTTTTCCGGGCTTGCATGGGAACGCAGTCTGGCAGAAGTAGAAGAAGCTCTCGGATGTACATTATCGGATATGGGAGGCGTTGATGAAGTACGTGAGTACAAAGTGGAGGAACCTTTTTTCTGGAAGGGAATGGAAGGGGTGATGCTTTGTGAATTTGCCCAGGATAAATTAAATACTGTGAGCATTCACTTTACTTCAGAGGAAGCTGGACAGGAAGCATTCTGGGAAGATTTAAAAAGTGAATTATGCGTTCTGTATGGAAATGTAGATGAAAATGTGCAGACAAGTACTGCAGGAGATTTACAGATTACAACGGAGAGCGTAAGTTATCTTTGGGAATCTGCAAGTAACAGACACACTGCCCTATCCATTTCTAAACTTAGCGTCAATGGGCAATTTAGATATATTGCGTTGAATGTATACATTGTACCGGAAAAGGAGAAATAGATAATATACCTAACTAATTGGGTAGAAAGGTGAAGAAGATGAAAAAGTTATTAAGTATAGTACTAGTTTGTATTTTAATCGTTAAGTATCCGTTTATAGTGGATGCAGGTAGTGAAATCGAGGAATATTTACGTAGATCTGGAATGCCAGAGTACGTAATTGAGCAATTATCAGAGATGCAGAAGGAAACAATATACAATGAGATTATAGGTTGTGAGGTTACGTACTCATCTTTTCATAGTGAGGGATTAGAATTCTCAAATGGAGGTGTTTCAAACTGTTCTACAATATCAACAGCAGATTTAACTATAACAGTGGTGGCATATGATGCAACAAAAAATGGCGAGGAATGTACAATGTTATTTCCTTCCTTTAAATGGAATACGCCTGTAAAAATTCAGAATGATGTTTTTGCTTATGCGTTATACTCTGGATGGGAAGCTATGGAGGACGAGAGCTTGAGCGTATGGATTTATAATGTAAATGGAGAGAAGGTTCAATCAAGTGTGCAATCACCGGAGACAGTCTCAGAGTCAGGAAATGCATACAAATTTCAGGATATTGGATTTTTGCAGGGGATATACGAAGGCAATGGCGTGTTTTATGCGAAGCAAAAGGAGACTGATGCAACAAGAATCTTGTGCATAAATTATACACATGATAAAACAAGTTCAAAAAGCTTGTCTTATTCGATTTCCATAGGACCAGTACAGGTTAGTGTCTCACCATCTTCAAGTGATTATGACTCTTTGAGTGGACGTTATTCGTTCTAAGAAAGGAATGCTATGAGAAGAAAGTTATCAATTCTCATAGGAGGAATTGTTCTGAGTTGTATGATGTCTCTGCTAATATACTGTCAACCGGACTTAAAAGGCTGGTATGTTGTGGATTCTGCACTAGGAACTTCATTGGAAGATATTGAAATAGTGAAGAATTCCTTCAGAGATGAAAAGGTAACAGAGTCAGATGAATTAGTAAGTTGGAGACAGTTTGAATGTGTTCTCGACAAAGATGGTGCGTTAAGCATTTATAGGGAGAAGGACTTGCTTGCAGAAGATGATATAGGTGTCTTTTTTCAGCATGGTTATTCGGTGAATAAATTGTTGATAGAAGTTATGGAGTATAAGCAGGAGAATTCTGATGAGAGAAAGTTGCTTGTTTTTCTGGAGTGGGAGAAGCCTATAGATGTCGCTCTTGATAGTGTATATTTGCAGTATTTTTCACCGGAGCAATATTTGTATGAGACACAGCGGGAGGCTTTGCTTTGCAGTATATACAATGATGAGATTATTGTTAAGGAAATGGTATGTGAATATCAGGGGGCATTGGAAGTATGCCTTGATATAGAGGATTATCGAAAGGTTGGGGAAAGTAAGTTGTTTGCTTGCATCTATGACCAATTTAATGGAGATATGGAAAAAATACGAGTTTCCTACCGAAGAAAGATGGGGAAGATTGTAACCAAGGCATCAGAGATTTCAGTTGAAGTATTAACATGTAAATATCAGCAATAAATAGGAAAGAGGTTCCCGTTGAATCATAAGGAACCTCTTTTTTATGTGGAATTACTTCGCATCTTCCATCTTAAATATCGGATTTCTCACCATATTTACAATCAGTGGTATCACCATGATAAACCATACGATGGGCTCGGACACGATGATGCCCCAATAGCCGATAACCGGGGATAAAAAGGTGGCAATCAGTACCTTGCCGATAAGTTCCAAGGAACTGGAGAATACCGGAGTCTTACTGTCACCAAAGCCCTGCATACTGTTTCTGAACAGGCAGATGACGATGGGTACAAAGTAAAAGGGGCTGTTGACCTTCAGGTACAATACCGCAGTTTCGATGATTTCCGGGTCCGTGGTGGCGGTAATCATCTGAATCAGGATTGGTGCAATGGTATAAGCAGTAACTAAGGTGATAATCCACCAGCCCATGTCCAGGAGTACTGTCTGCTTGATACCCTTCTTGATGCGGGAGTACTTACCGGCACCAAGGTTCTGACCGCAGTAGGTTGCCAGCGTGGTACCCAGCACCGAGGTGGGCAGAAAGAAGATGGATGTAATCTTTCGTGCCGCAGTGTGGGCTACGATGGTGGCATTTCCGAAGGTATTGATACTGGTCTGCAGTGCCAGAGTTCCGAACTGTACGAAGGAGGTCATAAAGGCCATGGAAAGTCCGGTACCAAACAGCTTTTGCAGCACGTCCTTCCCGATAGCAAAATCTTCCTTGCAAAGATGCAGCGAAGGATACTTTTTCTTCATATATAAGAAGCAAAGAATTACAGACACTCCTTGGGAAAGTACCGTTGCCAGAGCGGCACCGCCCACACCGGTGTGTAGGAATAATATAAAAGCATAGTCCAGACCGATATTTAAAAAGCTGGCGATAATCAGGAATATCAGCGGGGTAAAGCTGTCACCGATAGCACGCAGGATGGCGGCACACACATTGTAAAGGGTGGAGACGATAAGTCCTGCTAAAATAATGCTGATATACTCCTTGGCTTCGGTTAGAATATCTTCCGAAATATGTAGTATACTTAATATCTGTGGCAGAAACAGCAGACTGAAAATACTGATAATAATTGCAGAGCCACCGCCAAGTACAACCGTGCCTGCAATTGCTTTTTTCATGTTTTTCTCATCCTTTGCACCAAAGAAGGTAGCGATGATAATGGCAAAGCCATTGGTTAAGCCATTTAATAGACCAACCATCAGGTCGCTTAGGGTAGTAGTAGCACCAACTGCCGCCAGGGAATTTTCACCAAGAGTCTGTCCCACGATGCGGATATCCACTAGTCCGTAGAACAGCTGGAAGAGCTGCCC
>JAFUKH010000045.1 GCA_017467845.1 Lachnospiraceae bacterium
CCAACTGAGCTATCTGGGCGCATAAACTTGCTGCGCAAGCAATGCTTGGATGTCAATTGAAGCACTTCGAAAGCTTGCTTTCGTATGGGCTTTAATTGATAGACAAGTTCATTGACTTGCATTGCCAAGTCAACGGTCATCGGACAATCTCTGATTGGACGATGGCACTGCGTTGGTCGACGAGTAACACTCCTCTGTCACAACAAAAGATATTTTACACATCCCCCCAACAATTGTCAACATCTTTTTTATTTTTTTGAAAAAATCATTATTTTAGGAATCTTTCACCTGCTTGTCTTTCTCTTATTTGGACATATAAAAATGATTTTTACTTCTGATGCCCAAGAATATGCGTAGTTTAAAACAATTTGTCTTTGTGCAGCGGACTATGCTTGCTTTTTGTCCGTACAACAAATGCTCTCCGTGTCCATCCCAGCTTGTAGTTAGTATTCTCATTCTTCTTACTCCTCAAAGAACCCCCGGCTATCGTACCACTGAAGTAACAGCCTCACTACTCGGTTGTAACTGAGCATTCCATCTTCCACCCCATTCACCTTTAACGTAGTATCCGTAAAGGTATCTGATACCTCATCCACCGTTTCCGTATCAATCAGGGCTTTCCCATTAATTCTATCCCACTCGTCCTGTGTTACATATACATTATCTACCGACACCTGTGTCAATATTCCTTCTTGCTCAAAGTACTTCTCAGAATCTCTTCCCACGGCCTTATAGAAGTCATTGTCCAGATAATTCAGCACACTCAAGTATCCTGCATACTGAAATACCACATCCTCAGACTTTATACACGCCAGAAATCCGATAAAATTTGCCTCATCCTCAAAGATATATCCTCTCAGATGTGCCAGCTCATGACACATGGTTGCAGGTAGGTTCATGATGTACATGACATCATTGTAGTTAGCTTCCATGGAAAAAGGGAAATAATATCCCGTCATATACTGCTGGCTGAAAAAGTCCGATGCTGCCAAAGGCTTTGGTCTGGGATAGTAACCATCCAATTGGGCATAGGTCTTTCCAAGATTCTGCATTGCCTTTATGGCCTCTGCCTTCATATCACCCTGATAGATAATATTGCCCTCCTCATCCCGCTCCATCAGCTCCGAGTAAGCATTGCACTTGGACACCACATGATTACGCACTGCAATCAGCTGTTCCATCGTATATTCCCTCTCTGCAATTTCCTCCGGCAGATATTGCTCCGAAAAAGTAGACGCATGATAAAGAATGGTACAATTTAATGTCATTACCAGACATACGCTGATAAGTACCCAGGCAAAAAACCGCAAGTATCCCAATGCATACCGGCGAATTCGGCGCAATACACCGAGTAGAAGTGCCACCGGGACAAGACATACGCACACCACTCCCGCTACCAGCATATACTCTCCCAGTGAGACGGGGAACATTCCCGTCACCCTTCCATAGGTATTCACCCATATAGGAAAAATATTTTTAATATAAAAATCGCAAAAAGCGGTAGAATTCCATGCCACTACATTTAGCACCAGCACCAACACTACAAGTATGATATACACCCATACACGCTTTTTACGAGATAAATTTTTCATCATCAATTCTCTGCCTTCTGTATGTTTAGTTTATCCTTTTTCCAGATTCCCATCCGATACAAAATGTACAGAATCATCGCAGAAATACCATTACTTACAACTACGGAGAACCAGATACTTCTGACTCCCAGATGCAAAATATCCTGACAAAACCATAGCGTCAGGAAACGGAACACCCAAAGTCTGGTAGCATCAACAGTCATAGTCACCTCAGTATGACCCGTTCCTTGGAAAAGTCCGGAGGCAGAATTGTAAACACCGTTGGTAAAGCACCAGAAAGCCATGATACTGAGGAAATCTGCTGCCATAGCTATTACCTCAGCATCCTCACTGAAGATGCTGACAATCGCGGTGGAAATAAAGGACCTAGACAATATCATACCACCTACAAATAAAAATGCAACGGATATATACATGGCGTATTTATAGCCCTTTTCCGCACGTTCAGGTTGCTTCGCCCCCATGTTCTGACCCACGATAGTAGCAACTGCCGAGCCAATACCATTTGTTGGAAGAGTAATCAAGCTATTTACCTTATTACCGATACCATATGCTGCCATGGTCTGCGTACCAAACTCATACACATTACGACTCATCAGAAGAAAGCCTAGCTGCATAGTGCTTCCGCCGATTGCCGTCGGCAAACCAATTTTCAGAATCAGGCGAAGCTTCTCAGCCGTTACACGCATTAAACGTGGATGAAGCTTTATCATACCGCTTCCCCGGATAAGAAGTACAAGTGCAATAGATGCCGGTATAGCTTTCGCCAGAAGCGTAGCCAATGCTGCCCCGGCTACCCCCATCTCAAACCCCATCATGAGCAGTGGGTCCATAATCATATTGAAGATAATACCCACCAGATTAAGAAACATAGGCTTCACCGTATCACCCTGCGCCTGATTGACCGCAGAAAATAGATTCACCATGTACAGAAAAGGCATATCCCATATCACAATGCGCAGATAAGTCACACTATGGGTAAAGGTCTCCCCATCTGCACCCAGCCAACCTACAATGGCCGGGGTAGCTGCAAAGCATACCGCTGCACACACCAATGAAAAAATCATAGCGCATGCAAAAATCTGATTTGCCATCTCCTGCGCATCCTTCTCCTGATTTGCTCCGATATATTGGGCAATCAACACTGCTCCCGCCACCGTGATACCGGTTCCGAAACTGATAATGATATTCTGCAGGGGCGTCACCAGATTTATGGCCGCCAGCTCTTCTGTTCCAATCTTTCCCAGCCAATAGGTATCTGTCAGATTGTACATTGTCTGCAGGAAGCTGTTAATCATCACCGGAATGGCTAACGTAGCAATAGCTTTTAATAGGTTTCCATGTAAAATTAATTCAATATTTTTTGTACTAATCTTTTTCATAGGACAAACTTTAGCACAAAAATACAGCGGTATCTACCGGAATTTTATGTTTTCTCCGGCAAAACCGCTGTTTTCTTATGCTATATAAACTTTATTCCCACTCCATGTATTCAGAGTATTCCTTCCAGATGTTACAAATCCAAGTCTTACCCTGATTGAAGACAATTTCGTTACCATCTTCATCATAGAAGTAGTTTGCTCCGCTGTCTGACAAACGACTCCAGGTACCCTTGATTACCTTTCCGCCGGTAAATACATACGCATCACCGGTACCGTGTACGCCAAATGCAAGGTAGTCATTGGCATCTCTTACTTCACCATGACAAATCTTAAATACAACATTGCTTACTGCAAGCTGTTCATTGTTCAACTCGTCAATCTGTGGCTCATCATACTGATAACGATAGTACAAGCCATCTTCCGGATTGTACTCAAAGTATGCACCTGAGTTACCATAGCCACCCTTATTACCACTTTCCTTACCGGGGTAAATCACGGTTGCGTTCTCATACTCATCATAGGTTGCCGGCCAACCATCATTTGCAAAGGTAAATGCCTGCTCAAAGGTATCTCTGTACTCAGTCTCATACTCGTGACGCTCAACTGCTGCCTCGTAGCCTTCAATAAACATATATCCTGTGTACTCCGTCTTGTAGCCTGAACGGGAAATACGTCCGAATGCCTCTGCAGAAGGATTATGGATACCCTTAACAGCCTCGCTGACATTGTCAATGCGATCACTCTTAAGTAAATCCTCTACATAAGGAATCGCAAGACCCCAGTTACAGTAAATTGCATCATACGCCATAGCCTCATACACATAGTAGTCACGGCTACTTCTTACAGGACCAACATGATCCAAATCATCATAATCTTCGATAAAGCACATTAAACGGGTAATACGACCCTCAACAGGTGCTTCATAGATAATACTTGCCCTAGAAATACCATACTGTGGCATTGCAGCCTTGTTATTAGGCATCATAACAGCCATAGGACGACGGTTAACAACCGCTTCATCCTTCCACTCGCCGGTCAGGTAGCTCTGCTTCATACCATCTACTACTTCTCTCTCTCCTATGGTAGGTGTTGCAGCCTGCTCCTCGCTGCCTTCGGTTACTTCGCCAGACTCCTCCGCTGGTTTCTCCAATGATGGCTCCTCCAACTCTACACCGGGTGCCTCTGTTACAATTGGTTCACTTACTACGTCTTTAATAGGTGAATCTACTTCGTGTTCACCACATCCGCCAAGAACGCAGGCAAGTAATAATGTACTTGCTAACAATTTTACTCTTTTCATCTAAAAGTTCCCTTCATCTCTCTATTTATCCCAAAGGATACCACTCTTAGTTTATCGCATATATGGTCAATTTTCAACACAAAAGTTCCCAATACCACAAATTAACATAGGAACTTTTACCAAAATCGCCCCTAAACTCTCTGACTCAAAAGCTTCTGTGCCTTTTCCCTAAAAATGTTTTCTTCCTCATCAGCTGTTTCATCCAGAACAATACTATGCGGCTTCTTACCCCCATTTTCTTTATCGATGGTTACAAAGGTAATAAATGCCTCGATTGCCGGCTCTCCGCTGACTGCATTCTTGGCAGTAACCGCTACAATCATACTGCTACTGCCTGCATATACCACCCTTCCCGTAAAATTTATCACGGTTCCGGGCTTCACCGGTTTAAAAAAGGACATATTCTGCAAATTCCTTAGCACAATATCATCCGTGTTGCCATGCTCACATGCTGCGGTGGTAAAACCGGACTCCACCACCCATGCCGCTGCCCTTGCTGCAAATAAGGTTCCATGATGGTTCAAATCTTCCTGCTTTACTAAATGTAATGTTTCGTATTGTTTCATCTTTTTTCCTTTCATCAAAACAGAGGGTCCGTAGACCCTCTGCATCTCTTGCTTCTCTATTGATTGAGCACTTTCCGTACTGCTGCAACAAGGCGACTTGCCTGAAATGGTTTCACAATAAAATCCTGTGCACCAAACTCAATAGCCTTCGCAACCATCTCATGCTGTCCCAACGCAGAACAGATAACAATCTTCGCATTAGGGTCAATAATCTTAATACGCTTTAATGCTTCAATACCATTCATATCAGGCATTGTAATATCAAGAATCACTATATCAGGCTTCACCTGCGCATACATCTGCCATGCCTCAATACCGGTTGAGGCCTCACCTGCAATTGTAAATCCTTCCGGCTCTAAATACTGCTTTATAGTCAATCTCATAAAAGCTGCGTCATCTACTATTAATACACTTGCCATCCCGTATCTCCACCTTTTACATGCTGAATCTTCTGTTAATTTGAAATACCTTCCTATATTTTAACACAATTAGAACTATAAAAAAAGAGAAATGTTACAATCAACATTTCTCTTTACTGCTGGTGATCGGACTTGAACCGATACGGGGTTGCCCCCGAGGGATTTTAAGTCCCTTGCGTCTGCCTATTCCGCCACACCAGCGGATGGATGGAGGTGGATTCGAACCACCGAAGCAATTTGCAGCAGATTTACAGTCTGTCCCCTTTGGCCACTCGGGAATCCATCCATGCAGGAACTATGTCCTAACAAATTGAAATTGTATCATATGTGTTCACATTTTGCAAGACATTTTTCAACAATTATTTCTTCAAAATCCTATAACCCATAATCGGCATCGTCACTACCACAGCGTATACATAACGTAGTGCTACCATCGGTCCCACAAAACAGCTGAGATAATACAAAATAGAGATTACAGGAACCATTAGCCTTTTGTACTCCTTCTTATAAAGGGTATATAAAACATATACCATAAGCATCCAGAAATATGTACTGGAACGGAATAACCAAGCCAGGATAGGTGTTTCCTTGTATTCTCCATAGAAAAACAGCGGGTCATACGCCCAACTTACTACCGGACACAGGTTTTGTTTTTCGATTTCTTCACCGCTTCCAATCAAAGAGTGATATACTGCGATGCCGTCTCCTGTACACATGGCGTGGGCCACATCCCCCATATACCAGTAGCCAATGGTATTGGTTAAAAATGACTCTAAATATTCACCAGGGTATTTCAATCCCGTCTTTACCCAGAACTTCACAAAATTAACGAAATTGGACTCTACCACCGCAATATCTACCGTACCCTTGATTGGATCTGATAAATACGGATTATATACTTCTTCAAAGCCCTCATCCCAATATATCAGCATTTCCTCATATATTGCAGGATCCAGGCCATCCTTGCGATAACACGCCACTCTGGCAAGCTGCTGATAGGGAATGCTTAAAGCCTCTCTGATACCTTCATCATTTGTGGCATGCAATACATCAATCAGACTATTCTGCAACACATTTGATATGAGTACAACTGCCAAAAGAGTCACAAGAACAACAATCTTCCGCATCTTTTCTTTTGTTGCCACAATAAGGAACGGAATTGCAATTATCATAGCATATACTGCATTCTTGCGGAAATGCGCCATCAACACACCGGACAACACCATCAGTATCATCAAGGGTACCTGCAGCTTCTCCTGCTCCTCACAAACTCTCAGCAAAGTGATAAAAAAGATGAGGAAAAATGCTGCAAAGAGCACGTCCTTTGTTGCCGAAATTGCAAACAGCGAATTCATGGGAAATACCGCGTAAAAAAGAAATACAATCACTCTGAAAACCTTCGGAATATTTTTCTGATACAGATACCACATAGAATAGGCAAATGCCGCACTGCAAATCAGCATCTGAATAATGGTATAAAAGGAAATACCCACAGATACCGAATCAAACAGCTCTGCTCCCAGATTGTAGGTAGCTCCCATCAGCCAGGTATGAAGTAACGGGTGATGAATTTTATACGCATTATTAACAACTTCCGAAAGCTGATATTTCGCATCATACACAAAGTTCACCGGCCAATATGCCAGAAATACAGGAATGTAGCAAACAAAAATACCCACCCAATATTTCACAAACAGCAGCCTTGGTACTGCCGGATTGGGTGCAGTTGCTGCCGCATACCAATCTCTTGCCTTCTCAATCCCCTCAAAAAGCAGGGAAAAGAGAGGCACAGTAGTAATAGACACGCCGGCAACCACAAACAAAAGGAAAATCACCTGTCCGGCATCAATAAACAAATTATTTACATAATGCAGATACACACCATATACCTGGGAAAATGCCAGAAGTACGCCGCCTATGATGGCACATACCTTTCTACGGATGTCCTGCACCTTTAAGTATCTGACAAGCAGGATACCTGTTCCAATTGCGTAGAATATGGGGGCAATTGTCTCTCCGGCGTTATCGCCCAGCCCCTTTGCTTTGTCCACATGGCACAATGCCAGAAGGTTTAAATACAAAACAATTCCAAACAAAACATATTGTATGCTTTTGTTTTTCTTAATTCTCTGCAACATCCTTTGATTCCTTTCGGTATTTCAATACTACCGCACTTGTGGGCGGCAACGTAATGGTAATCTTTCCACCTTTAATCGGATATTCTACAGCCTCTGTGGAATATCCGTAATCAGCAGTCTCCATCAAACGAACCATTACACCCTCTCTGGGAACACCCGCTTCCCATACAGTCACGTCCTTGGTCAGCGGATGATTGTTATTATTAAAGAGAACTACGCATTGTTCCTTCTTATTAAAACGGCCATAAGCAATGTAGTTATAGCCGGCATCTACGTACTTAATGGAACCGGTCTTAAGCGTCTGATTCTCCTTGTGAATGCGTATAATGTCCTTGTGAAAATTAATCAGCTCATGATCCTCTTGTCCCCAAGGATAAGTACGTCTATTGTCCGGATCGGTAAAGCCACACACACCGGCCTCATCTCCATAATAAATTGTAGGTGCTCCCACCCAGGTCATCTGCATTACCACCGCTTCCCGAAAAACTGCCTTATTAACTCCCTGATTGGCTGCTTCCGGTCCGAGAGTCGCAGTTCTTCCCACCTTTCGGTTGGTACGGGTCAAGAATCTGGAATGATCATGGTTAGAAAGCTCGTTCATAGCTACCTGCCAGCTGGGCATGGCAAAATTGGAATTGTGGTGTCTCATGGCTCCCCAAAAGCTTTCTGCGTTACCAAGTAAGTCCTCACGATACTCGTCACTGTGCTTCTGCATACCGGTTAAAAACCATGTTACCGGCTCCATAAATGCATCGTAATTCATTACCGTATCCCATTCATTACCCTGTAACCAGTCTCTTGTACTTCCATAGTGCTCAGCTAAAATGATAGCCTCAGGATTCGCTGCCTTTACTACCTTACGGAATTCCTGCCAAAACTTGTGATTATACTCCGGGGAATGTCCCAAATCTGCAGCCACGTCCAGTCTCCAGCCGTCCGCATTGTACGGTGGAGATACCCATTTCGCAGCAACCTTTAGTACATAATCGTGAAGCTCCTTGGAACCCTCATAATTCAGCTTGGGTAAGGTATCATGTCCCCACCAACCGTCGTAGCAGTGATTATAAGGCCACTGACCGCCGTGGAAAGCAAAGTAATCGCGATAAGGACTGTCTGCAGCCACATAGGCTCCCTTGGCATATCCGGGCGCATTCTCATAAATACGCTCTCTATCCAGCCATTTATTAAAGGAACCACAGTGATTGAAAACACCGTCTAAAATAACGCGGATACCTCTCTTATGAGCCTCCTCCACAAGCTTAATGAACAACTCGTTGGAAGCCTCCAGATTGGCCTTGTTGGTCACTCGATTAATATATTTGGTGGCATGACTGTTGTCTTTATCATAATCCGGCAACACGTCGCCACACTCTTCCACGATTTTACCTACATGAGGATCGATATAATCATAATCCTGAATATCATACTTGTGATTTGACGGTGATACAAAAAGCGGATTGAAATAGATGACATCTACACCTAAATCCTGAAGATAATCCAGCTTATCCATAACACCCTGCAGATCACCTCCATAGAATTCCCTCACATCCATCTGTGCAGGATAACGTCCCCAATCTTCTACGCGATGCACATGATCACCGATATAGCAGTACTCATTGGTTTGAACATCATTGGTGGGGTCACCGTTACAGAAGCGGTCCACATAAATCTGGTACATAACTGCACCCTTAGCCCACTTGGGCGTCTTAAATCCCGGAATAATCACAAAATCATAATATTCATTGGCGTCTCTTACTAGTCCACGCACATCATAAACAGCCGATATCTTTCCGGTCTGTACCACAAAATGATAAGTTACTTTCTCATCCTTTATTTTCAAATTGTAAGTATAATAATCAAAGCTCTCGTCATCAGAGGTCTTCGCCATATCATAATGCTTACCCTTGTACACAAAAAATACTCTGTCGATATTATTTCTAGCGGTACGGAACTTCAATGTTACAGTAGAAAAAGGTTCCGGCTCTGCCGGGGTCACATAATCCTCCGTCGTATCCGCAAATAATCCTTTAGGATTGAAACTCGGTCGCATGGATGCAATATATAGCTGACTATGAACAAGTCTTCGTAAGTGGTCTGTATCCATATTAGGCCATCCTTTCTTTCATGAAACACTATTCGCAAAATCGCCTTGGCCAGGCTTGACTTTTGCTCTGAATAGTTACATTTTACCCATAATTCCAAAGAAACACAATAGAAAGGGCTTACAAAATTAGAAAAGGGCAGTAAAAAAGACAGCCGGGATAGCTGTCCTTTTTAGAGAAGGTATTTCTTTCTTATGGGGTATAGCAAAAAACTATATAATGTATTGGGGGGGTTACAAGAAGTATAATACACCAGTCATCCCCTTTTGACCATCCTCAAACTTCACAAATATTACAAATTCAACCACTTGTTTTTGTGCAGTTTTAACATAAAACCCTTGGTAAAAATCACCAAGGGTTCAATTTAGTACTTATGCCTCAAACAGTGCTTCAAATTCTTCCTGTCCGATTTTTTCCTTTTCCAACAGAAGCTGTGCGCAGGATTCCAGCACATTCTTGTGCTCTAAAATAATCTCCTTCGCTTTCTTATAACAATCGTCCACAATTCCCTTCACTTCCTGATCAATCTGTCCGGAAATCATCTCACTGTGACCCTTTGCATGGGCTAGATCACGTCCGATAAACACCTCATCATCGTCGTCATCATAGCAGATAACACCGATATTCTCAGACATACCATATCTGGTAACCATACGCTTTGCCACCTTGGTTGCCTTCTTGATATCACTGGATGCACCTGTAGTAATATCACCAAAGATAAGCTCCTCTGCAATACGTCCGCCCAGAGAAACCATAATCTCCTGAAGCATCCTGCCCTTCGTCAGGAACATCTCATCCTTTTCCGGAAGAGGCATGGTATAACCGGCTGCACCTGCACCTGTAGGGATAATGGATACGGTATGCACCGGTCCCACATCCGGAAGCACATGGAATAAAATTGCATGTCCTGCCTCATGATACGCAGTAATCTTCTTCTCTTTTTCAGCCACAATGCGGCTCTTCTTCTCTGTACCGATACCAACCTTGATAAAGGACTTCTCAATATCCTCCTGCTTTACAAAGACACGGTTCTCCTTAGCAGCACGAATAGCCGCTTCGTTTAACAGATTCTCCAAATCCGCACCGGTAAAGCCGGCCGTAGTCTGGGCAACCTTTTTAAGATCCACGTCCTCTGCCAAAGGTTTATTCTTGGCATGCACACGTAAAATCTCTTCTCTACCACCGATATCCGGAGAGCCAACATACACCTTTCGGTCAAAACGACCCGGACGAAGAATGGCCGGATCCAGAATATCCACACGGTTTGTAGCTGCCATAACGATGATTCCTTCATTTACTCCGAAACCATCCATCTCTACCAAAAGCTGATTCAATGTCTGCTCTCTTTCATCATGGCCACCACCCATACCGGTACCTCGTCTCCTGGCTACCGCATCAATCTCATCAATAAATACGATACAGGGAGAGTTTCTCTTAGCATCCACAAATAAATCACGGACACGGCTTGCACCTACGCCCACGAACATCTCTACAAAATCCGAACCGGAAATACTAAAGAAGGGAACACCTGCTTCTCCGGCAATTGCCTTAGCCAGCAGGGTCTTACCTGTTCCCGGAGGACCCTCAAGCAATACGCCCTTGGGGATTCTTGCACCAACCTTGGTGTATTTTCCCGGATTTTTCAGGAAATCTACGATTTCCTCCAAATCCTCCTTCTCTTCACGAAGACCCGCCACTTTGCCAAAATCTACATCATTATCCTTACCAATGGACATCTTGGCACGGCTCTTTCCGAAGTTCATCATCTTGGAATTGCTTCCGCCACCGCCATTACGGGCATTCATCATGATAAAGAAAAAGAATGCCAGAACAACCATCACCAGAATAGGCAATACATAAACTAAAAACCAATGCTCTCTGGGGATATCCTTAACCACCGGATCATAGCCATACTCTCTGACCAACGTCTCAATCTCTGAGATATCGGTAGCATACAAAACACTGCTGCTACGATCGTCTGCATAAGAAACCATTGCACTTCCGGTAGGTGCTTCCGCATTGGGTGAAATCACGATTTCCGCAACCTTACCCGACTCCAAATCCACAATCAAATCGTTACGAGTGTACTTGTTCTCCCCTTGATCCAGAGAAAGAAGCACGTACAGAACGAACATCAACAAAATAATCGCAACAAAATGCGAACTAAAAATCCTATTAACCTGTTTCAAACTAAAATTTCCTCATTTCCAGTATCTAATCAAATTTAACAACCCCGATATAAGGCAGGTTGCGATAGCGCTGATCATAATCAAGACCATAACCAACAACAAATTCATCCGGAATCTCGAAGCATACATGATCTACCTTCACATCTACAACTCTTCTGTCCGGCTTATCCAATAAGGTACAAAGCTTTAAAGATGCCGGTTTTCTATCTCTTAACATCTCCATAAGATAGCTTAAGGTTCTTCCGGAATCAATAATATCCTCTACTACAAGAACATCCTTATCTTTAATAGAATCATCCAAATCTTTTACAATCTTTACAACTCCACTGGATTTAGTATCCCCGCCATAGCTGGATACGGACATAAAATCCAATGAGCAAGGTACTGTAATATGCTTTGCAAGCTCACACATAAAAAATGCGCCGCCTCTGAGTACACATACCAGATGAATCTGCTTCCCTTCATATTCCTTACTGATAATTGCACCTAATTCTTTAATCTTTGCTTCCACGGCTTCCTGACTGATTAATGTCTCTACTCTATGCTTTTCCATATGTTCCTCCATTGTCTTTCGCAGAAATCTGCAATATTTTTTGTGTTTCACCGTCTACCTTAAAATATTCACTGATGCGCTGTGACACCATCCACAAAACGTGACTCTCTTCTGCAATGAGCAAAAATTCATCCCGCATCTTTCTGGGAATTTTCTCATCCATAAAATAGTCCTTCAATTTCTTCCTGCCCATACCGTCACCGGTTCTTAGCGAAAAATAGTCTCCGTTTTGTCGGTTTCTTATTTCAAGACTTCCTTTTATTTTATCATAATCAAACCATTTCGTATACTGATTTTGTGGAATATCTTGAGGATTTCCGGTAAATGGCAGTACACAAAAGGAAATATCCCAGCCGTCAAAGAGGTAGCTTGTCGGCTCCGCTCCTAGGACGGTCACATCCACAATAATCTCTCTCTTCGGCTCCCGGTCTGAGCTTTCCACATAAATCAAAAGCCTTTCATAGCTCCGCTCGCCACGCAGCTGATAGGGCAGGCATATCTGCCTGTTCCCACTTCCCTGTATCAGGGAGAGAAGTCCTTCGATATGCTCCTTGGTAATATCACGGCAGCCCCGGGCAAGGAACCCTACTGCCCTTCGCAAAATTCCCTTCTGTAACACAATGTGCAAACCGGTTAAAGCTTCAATATCCAGCTGGATGCAGGTTTCTTCGTTGCTTAAGAGCACATCCTTCCACACAGCCTCCACCTGCTGCTCCACAAAGTCCTGGGTCTGGGCAATATGCCTTGTAGCCTCATACACATTTCTGGTAGCTCCCCTTGCAATCTCCTGCTCCGCATAAGGCAGAATATGATGGCGAATCCGGTTTCTGGTGTAATCGTCCCCATCATTGGTCCTGTCATGGCAATAGGCAATTTCTTTTCTGCCCAGATACTCTTCAATCTCACTACGCTCCAAGCATAATAGCGGACGTACCACCTTTCCTCTCACAGGACGGATTCCGGAGAGTCCTGCAAGACCGCTTCCCCGAAAAAGATTAAACAGCATGGTTTCGGCAGAATCCCCCATGTGGTGGGCCACTGCAATTTTTCCGGCCCCCATCTCCTCCGCAAGCTCTTCAAAAAAGACATATCTGGCGTTACGCCCCGCCTCCTCACAGGAGCACTTCCACTGAGCCGCCAATGCGTTCATATCAATGGTTTTCTGGGAAAAGGGAACGTCAAACTTCCGGCAGAGACCTTCCACATAAGCACAGTCAAGTTCTGCTTCCTTTCTCACTCCATGATTCATATGTGCCACATGCAGTTCAAGCTCCAGCTCCTTTTTCAACGCGGAAAGTACCACCAGCAGGCATACGCTGTCTGCGCCCCCGGAAACTCCCAGAAGTACCTTTTCCTTTGGAGTAAACATACCCTGCTGCCGGCAAAAGGCAAGCACCTTCTTTTCTATATAATTACAATAATCTGCTTCATTTTTCATATGTCTAATATACTATATCTTGTCCGAAAATCAAAGATGTTGTGATTTTTATTTGGTAGGAAAAATCCCTGCAACCAATACCAGCATGTCATCCTGAATATGCCCTCCCCCGCCACGGATAGCAAAGGACAGAATTTCATTTGCCATTGCCGCAGGGGTGTTTTCTTGCATTTCCCCTACAAAAAGCTTTAAAAGCTCCTCCTGAGAATCTCCGGAAAAAGCATTCAGCACACCATCCGTCACCATAATCACATAGTCCCCTGCTCCCAGCTCTTTTTCCACCGGTTCTTGGTCCACATTACTGAAAATTCCTAAGGGCAGATTTCTGACCGAGATATCTTCCACATAGCGTCCTTTTTTGATAAAGGTAGTTGCCCCACCGATTTTATGGAATCTACATACACCGGTATAAAGGTCTATATCGCACAAATCCAGAGTGGACATATTGGTCTCTTCTCCACCAAACAGCATCACATTATTCACCAGATTGATAGCCGTGGGAATCTGGTATCCGGCCTCTAAAAGCCGCTCCATCAAATCAATCACCTGACCACTTTCCTTACAGGCGTCCGTTCCGGACCCCATACCATCGGAAACAAGTAGAAACACATGCCCGTTGTCTCCTTGACTTACGGAAAAGCTGTCTCCGCTGACCTGTTCCATCTCCCGGATAGCCTTGGCATGTCCCGTTAGAATGGTTAGTCCCGGTTCCTCCACGAAAAAGTAGTTTTGCACATCCTTCCCCAAATAATAGGGTACTCCCGGAGCCGGAATCAATCGTCTGTCCAAAAGAACCGAAATCATATCTGCCACCTCTGTAGTAAGGTATCCCCCCTGCTTCCCGGTACTCATACGGACACATAGAGTATCTGTAGGACGTTTCTCCCCCTTCGCCAGATAAAAGATATCCTCCACCAGGATTTTTTCCTGCTTCAAAGCCTTTATGTAGAACCTTGCCTGCCTATCCGGAATCCTGCGCACAGCAAACACTTCCCCCGCAATCTCCTGCAGAATCCGGGACATTTCCCCCATGTTTTGAGAGAGCACTTGCACATTTTCCAGCTGTCTGCTTTTTTCCAATCTACTCCGACGCTTTGGCTCTTCCAGCTCTAAGAGCTGCCCTGCTGGAAAGCTCACCGCCAAATCCCGAAATGTATCCGCATAATCCAGCAGTCTGGTCTTCCCATATTCTGAAATCACAAGCTCTCTGGATATTTTTTCTCTATTCTTCGTTGCAACCATCATTGTCCTACCTCCGGTAAATCTTTCCTTACACTATAGGACATATTCTTCTCCTTTTTTGTCAAAATCCCGCACTGCAAAAAATTCCCACCACCCATGTACACTACCCCGGGCCCCTCCCCTTACTTTGCAGACTGTTAAAAAATGCTTGAATTTCACAAAGCTGTGTCTTGCGTTCTATGATTAGTTGCGTTTTCCCAAGGTTAGACAGGGCATTCCCATATGTTCGCATAATTGGTGGATTCGTTTGTTTTTCTTATTGCCAGCCTTCTTTTGGGATAATGCCCCTATATTTGTAAGCTTAGAGAAAGTGCGTAAAAATTTCCAAAATCACAGGTTGCGTTAACTTTCATGTCGGGGCATGTCTTCGACAAGCTCTAGGAATGTGTCCGGCTATAGGAGATGCAAGGCGTCTCATTATAGACGAACACATCCCTAGAGCTTGTTCGAAGCTTGAACAGACATGAAATAATCAGAAAACGTAACCTGTGAATTTGTGAAATTTAAGCAGTTTCGAACAGTTTACAAATATAGGGGCATTATTCCAAGAAAAGGCTGGCCGTCAATCATTTGGCGAATCCACTTTATGCGGACATATGGAGATGCCCTGTCTAACACGGAAATAACACAACCAGAACGCAAGACACAGCTTTGGAAATTACTACGCATTTTTTCTAAGCCATGCAAAGTAAGGGGAGGGACCCCGGGGTAGTGTGCATGGGTGGTGAGGGAGAAAAAAAATACTGCCGCATGATAGCGACAGCACTTTAGTCTTCTTTTTTGAATAATATTTCGTCCTCGTGGACGAGGCCCAATTTTTCTTTTGCAATCTTCTCGTAGTATTTCTTGGTCTGGACTTCTTTGCCGTATTCTTCGATTTCCAAGGCCCTATCTTCCTCCCTCGCAATCTGGGATTCGATAGCCTCACTCTCAGCCTGCAGAAGCTCTTTCTTCTCCTGTAAGCCGGCGGCACCTATACCAACAATCAGGACGATCATCATAACCACTCCTGTTACAACAATCATACTGAGTGTGTGGGTTCGTTTTGTCTTATATCCTTTTTTACGCGTTGCGCGGACTCTTCTTGCATCACTTGCCATGCCTTATCCATCCTCCTGATAAGAACATCATAAAAAATTTTTCCACATATTTCAAGTAATATTGCGAAACCAATTTCTGGAAGATAAACATTCCCATAAAAAACCCGATTACCATATACCAGCGAACCCTGCCTCCGGTATAGGAATACATAAAAGAAAATGTGTTTTTCCCAAGGTAGACCACCAAAATAAATTCCTCCAAGAAAGCAAGCAGCTTCCCTGTAGGAATTACTTTACGAAGAAGCAGGATGGTATCATATAAGAACACACTCCACATTCCTAATAGAAAAAAATAGAACAAAGAGCGATTTTCCGGAGAAAGTCCTTCCCAGAATTCATTTAACCAAACAATCTGGAAAATAAGGAATCCCCCCTCTTTCCCATGCCGGAGGCCTGAGAATAAATGAAGCTGTCTACCAATCCATCCACATCTACCTCACCCCTGTCCAAGGAAAGCCTACTGACGTGAAGGTCATTACCCTTTATGCTGAGCATCCCTGCATCAGTCTCCAAAAGTACTTCATGTAAATCAAAGGATAATACATCCTTTACCCCTGTTAATGTTGCTACTCTTCTGCCTTCCAAAATCACCTTGTGGGAAGGACCCATTCCTTTTATTTCCTCCATTTTTGCCTCCGCAGCATTATTGATACAATATATGCGGCAGATAGCTTAAATATATCGGAATAATTCTTTTGCTTCTTCTTTTCTCACGGTTTCCTGTACATCCAAAACCTCTACCTTCACATCCTTGTTACCGAAGGAAATAGTGATAATATCCCCTTCCTTCACATTGGCAGATGCCTTGGCAGGCTTGTCGTTAATTAACACTCTTCCCGCATCACAGGCCTCATTTGCCACCGTACGTCTCTTAATCAGACGGGATACCTTTAAATATTTGTCTAATCTCATATTTACCTCACCAAAAAGAAAGAGAACCTACCGAAATAGGTTCTCTGACGTAATCAATCTATTAAGCGTTGATCATATCCTTTAAAGCCTTACCAGCTTTGAATTTAGGAGCCTTAGAAGCTGCGATCTTCATAACGTCGCCAGTCTGAGGATTTCTTCCTTCTCTCTCTGCTCTCTCAGCAACTTCGAAAGTACCGAAACCAACTAACTGAACCTTCTCACCCTTCTTTAATTCTTCAGCAACAACATCTGTGAAAGCCTTTAATGCCTTCTCTGCATCCTTCTTAGAAAGACCAGCCTGCTCTGCCATAGCTGCAACTAATTCTGTCTTGTTCATTTTAAACTCCTCCTATATGGAATAAACTAATTTTATATTGACATCTCTAATAATCAAAACGTCTATACATATATATATCTTCTTTCCCTTTATTTGTCAAGGCATTTTGCCTTATTTTAAGGGACGTGGCGGCTTACAGGAGATACCGATTCCCAACCCGCCATACCCGATATGACAGGACGTTCCGAAGGAAAGTGGATCCCACATTACTTCCCTTCCGGGGAATGCAGCCTTTACCTCCTCCACCCATGCTAAGGTATCCTCCTCCGATGCACTGGATGCAACCACAACATATGCCTCACCCTTCTCTTCCCAAGATGCAAATGTGGTACTCAGGTCTTTGGCAATGGCCTCCAACATGGTCTTCTTCGCTTTCTGGAAGCCTCTGCACTTGGCATAAGAATCCAAAGTACCCACATCAAATTTTAGTACAGGCTTAATATTTAAAATCGTTCCAATGGCTGCTGTGGCAGGGGTAATTCTACCGCCCTTTTTCAGATTTTCCAAGGTCTGAACGGCGATATAAATAACCATATCCGCTCTGGAGGCCTCCAGAATCTCTTTGATTTCCTGAGCACTGTAGCCCTCTTCAATCAGCTCCAGTCCATCTAAAACTGCCCGATGAAGCAGCGCAGATACTCGTCCGTTGTCCACCACCAATACTCTTCCGTCGTACGGTTCTTCCCCGGCAAGAAGTGCCGCCGTCGCACAGGAACCGCTGAGTCCGCTACTGATAGGCATGTACAAAATCTGCTCATATTCCAGAAGCGCTTCATCCCAAAGTGCCATCACCTCCGCCGGAGAAGGCTGGGACGTAGACACGGTCTCTCCGGCCTGAAGTCTTCTGTAAAACTCCTCCCTGCTCAGAGAAACATCTTCATAATAACATTCCTCACCGAAATAAAAAGGCATGGGCAAAACCTTCACACCCAGTTCCTTTGCCCTTTTCTGGCTGATTCCGCTATGGCTGTCAGTTACAATTCCAATTGGTTTCATGTATTTTCCCTCTTATCTATTCTGTCAAAGACTCTTCCACCAACTCTGCAAAGGAGAAAGAAATATCCTTTTCTTCCGCATCCACAGAGATGGTATAGCTCCTGGTTTCATACCCTGACTTACGCAATGTAATTACATGGCTTCCCTCTTCCTTTTTAAAGTTCACGGGAGAGATACCAATGTAGTTGCCATCTACATAAACCTCTGCTCCCTCCGGAGCCTCCACGTACACCTTGTAATATCCAGAGGATGCATCAATAGTATTTTCTGACGACTGTGAATCGTCATCCTTTTCATCATCGTCGGAACCTACCGGCTCTAGTACAATATCAATACCGGCAGAGGCTTGTCCCACCTTTAGATACGTGGTAATGGACTGGTAATTGTCCGCTCTGGCAATTACCTGATGAATTCCATAGGATAAAGATACGGGCTGGCTGGCATCAATTTCCGCACCATCTACATAAAGCTCTGTACCGGGTGGGGTCAAGGAGAAAATAATCTGTCCGAACTTCTCCTCCGCAACCTCTAAATCTCCGATATCCAGCACCACTTCCTCCCCACGATCAATGCTGATATTCTTTACACCACCACCGCCGCTGCAAGAAATATTTACCTCATAATCACCCTCCGGCACAGTAAGAAGCATATCGTCCGTAATCTGTTGCACCATGGTCTGACCAATCTCAATAAAACCGCCGATGAAATTCTCATCATTATTCAGGCGCAGATATCCGTGTCCTTTTTCCACCACTACACTGACTACCTGATTGCCGATTCCTTGAAAGGAAAGCACATCCCGTTCGTTGATATCCATCTCTTCAATCTGACGTCCCTCAGAAAAGAACAGGGTATCATCTGTAATCTTAAATCTTTCCTCACCAATGGTCAGATTGTTTCTGTCAAAATTCAGTGTGTATTTACTTACCGACTCATTACTCCAGGAATTCTCCGAAAGCATCATACTGTTCAATCGCTTCTGGGACTTCAAAAAAGTAACATCAACCACGTCACCCGGCTGAATCTGTTCCAATGAAACTGCCGTTCCGTGGCGGTCTGTAAGTGTGGTAGTCCCCACAATATAGAGAGTATACTGCTTCCCTACATCCAGATTAAAAAGGGTTACCGTATCATTCTCACTATCCTTTTTTACAAGTACTGCAGTGTCTGCGGAATCGTAGCTATCCGGCCCAGGTGCCTGATACACATTCTCCATAGCAGGGGTTTCCACCGATTCTGCCACAGGAGTATCTGCACTTATCAGACCGCAGCCCGTAATAGCCACTATTCCACACAAAAGCACCCCCGAAAGCATCTTTCGTATCTTCAAGACTGCTCCTCCTTATCCTCTAATCTTTTGAAATACCTCCTCCAGAAAAATCTCTTTTTGTTTTTCCAGGGCAACTACCTGCTCCAGCTTCTCCAAATTCCGCTCGGAGATAAATGCTTTGGAGGTATTGTAATAAAAGTTGGCGATCTTCCAGAACTTCTCCGGATATGCCAGTCTGTAATATAAATCAATATACTCATATGCGGTTAAAGGAGAAACCTCCTCGTACGCATTCAAAAGCTCCCTGCCAAGGTGTATGGACCATTCGTTTTTCTCCAGAAGCTTTCTCATAAAAAGGCTGATATCCCTTACCACACTGTCCCGAATCCACTTTTCAAAGTGAACCACCATCCAATGTCCATCCACCTTTAAAAGATTATGGTCCCGGAAATCTCCGTGGCAGATAAAGCCTCCTTGGTCCGGGTCAAACCCCTTCTCCAGATTTTCATATTCTTCCCACTGACTGCTGACGGAAAGTGCCTTCTCCAGATATACCGGAAAAGTCTCCATAAGCCTCCTCTCAAAGTACTGCTTCTGCCCTCTCTTCTTCAGATAAGTGAAGATATGGCGCAGCTCTCTGTTATGGCGCTGGTACTCCAGAGTAGGAGAATATGTATTAATATTTTCAAAAGAACCCTTGGGCAAAAAGGACACCTTATGAAGTCTGGCCATAATTCCCATGGCCTCCAAAGCTTCCCTACGGTCCTTAATATTACACTCTCTGCCCTCATGATAACTCTTCAGGATATAGTTTATGCCATCGCTGTCTGTTACATACAGACCATCCTCTTTTGTTGTATAAATCCGATCCACTCCGATGGAAGCCTGCCCTGCAATCTGCTCCAGCAAAAGCTTCTCCAGCGGCAAACGACCTACATTGCCCCGATATTCCATAAAGGTCAGGAGTCCCCTGTCTGTCTCACAAATAATACAGCCTCGTCCCTTTCTGGTCTTTTGTACCTCTATATCATAATCTTCCAGTAGGTAGATGGCTCTATCGTTCATGGTTACCTCCATACAAGATTAATACGCTTTCTCAAGCCTATCCTATCTTATGAAGGAAAATATCTGTTCAGAACAGGATTATGCATTTACTGCATAATCCGTAAGAACAATGTCATATAACAAGAGCAAGCCCCATCATGAAGTGATTTTAATGGGCTTGCGGTCATAACTATGAAGGAACTGAGTAGTTATGAAGGTTTTCTTTAAAGTATGTTATTAAAATATCCTTTTGATTCCTGTCCGGATTGTCCAAAACATATTGCAAAAGTGCCTGCAGGATTTCGCCGATTTCTTTCCCCGGCTTTACGCCCTCTGCAATCAAATCCGTGCCGGTTACTGCCAGTGTTTTTAAGGAAACGCACTCTGCATCTGCCACAATCTCTTCATACAGCTTCTGCCAATCCTCTAAAAACCCAAGCTTTTCCTCCCTCTGATACTCCGACTGTGCCAGCACATCTGCCCGGCGAACAGCATAAAGCATGGGGAAAATATCCTCCCCGATACGGTGTACCGCTCGACGCACGATGGTCTTGGTGGGTTCCACTCCATTACCATAGTCGTGGAACTCTACCAGCTTGGTCACTTTATAAATCGTGTCATTATCAAAGCGCAGACGCTTTAGTACCTGCCTTGCGATATCCCGACTCACCACCTGATGTCCATGGAAATGTGTGATTCCGTCCTCATCCACCTCCATAGTCTCCGGCTTCCCCATGTCATGAAAAAGTACAGCCAGTCTGAGAACCCTGTCCCCGGGAGTTTCCTTAAGTGCTACAAGGGTATGGGTTCCCACATCGTACATATGATGTGGATGTACCTGAGGCGTCTCCATCATGCGGTCAAACTCCGGCAGTACCACTCTGGTGACACCCGTGTCGTACATAATTTTTAAATAGTCCGGGTGAGGAGAGCATAAAAGCTTCACCAGCTCTACCTGAATACGCTCCGCACTAATGTTACACAATGTATCTGCCAGCTCTATAATTGCCTGCTTTGTATTTTCCTCAATCTCATAGCCCAGCTGTGCAGAGAAGCGAACGGCACGCATAATACGCAGTGCATCCTCTGAAAAGCGCTCCCGCGGATTCCCCACACATCTTATGACACAATTGTCAATATCTTCCATACCACCGAATTCATCCACAAGTCCCGTGGTTTCATTATATGCCATAGCATTGATTGTAAAATCTCTGCGCTTTAAATCCTCCACCAAGTTGGAGGTAAATATAACCTCTTTGGGGTGACGGCTGTCTTCGTATTCTCCATCGATGCGATAGGTAGTTACCTCAAAGCCCTCCTTATCAATCAGAACCGTAATGGTGCCGTGCTGAATACCGGTATCAAAGGTCTTTGCAAAGAGTGACTTCACCTGCTCCGGCTTTGCAGAGGTAGTGATATCCCAGTCTGCCGGGTCTCTTCCCAGAATCGAATCACGGATGCAGCCTCCAACTGCAAAGGCTTCAAAGCCGGCAGCCGTGATGGTATCAATTATAAACTTTACTTTCTCCGGTAAATTTATGTTAATCACACAAACCTCTCTTTTTACGTTTCGTCAGTTAATATGTCCCCAAACAGACTCTGATGCGATGGCAAGTCGTCCTTTTTAGGAGCATATAGTCTAACTTCACTTATTTATGAATTTCTCAATAACCTCAACCAAGCCATCCTGGTCATTGGTAGCGGTAATATAGTCCGCAGCTTCCTTCACTACTTCCTGGGCATTGCCCATAGCCACACCAAGTCCGGCGTATTTAATCATAGATAAATCATTGAAGCCGTCTCCACAGCAGATACTGTTTTCACGAGTCACTCCCAGAATAGGAAGCACCTTGTCAAGAGAGCTTGCCTTGTCCACATTCTGAGGCATAATCTCTACAAAGTAAGGCTCTGAACGGTAAACGCTTAAGGTCTCGCCATACTTCTCCTGCAAAAGCTTTTCCATCTCCGCAGCCTTCTTAGGCGGTGCTGTCATAAGGCACTTATTTACCTCAAAATCCACAAAATAAGGAAAATCCTTCTCCACGCGGATAGGGAGTTCATTTATTTTCGCCTCATAGATTACATACTCGTCCGGTTCAAATGCAGAAATCATGGTATCTCCCAGATAAGTAATAATTCCTGCTCCATGCTCCTTTGCAAAATGATAAAGCTTGGAAATAGCACTCTTTGGAAGAGTTCTCTGATATAAAATATCCCCACTTTTACAGTCTACAATTCTTGCACCATTAAAAGAAAGTAAATATCCGCCTCTTTCTGCCAGCTCCAGCTCTTTCTCATAGCGTTTCATACCGGGAGTAGGTCTGCCGGATGCCAGCACTACCTTATGTCCCTTCGCCATAACGTCCCAAATTGCGTTCTTTGTATTTTCCGTAATCTCTTTCTTAGAGTTGGTTAATGTTCCGTCGATATCTAATACTAATACTTTTTTATCTGTCATGAATACTCCTTCAGGAAAACAACTTATTATATTCAGAATAATAGCTCAAAAGTGGCGAGTATGCAAGATACTCGCCACTTTCTTTCTACTCCTCAGTGCTTTCTGCAACTGTTAAATACTTTAAATTTGCCTTCGGATCAGAAATTGCATAAGATGCAGAAATCTCCTCCAGATAAGCATTCATTGCATCATTTGCCAGAGTTGCTTCAATAGATGCATGCCATACGGTATCATTCTCACCGACATAGTAAAGTGTGTAATAGTAGCCCAGATCATCCAAATTGATTGCGGTTACATCGCCGGCTGTTCTGCCTCCTTCTAACCACTCGCCAATTCTCTCATCAACGCTGCTTACAGGCATTCCTTCATAGAGGAATTCATAATCTGCCATTCCGTTTTCATCGTACTGCATACCCAGCTCGATAAAGCTTGCTTCTGTAGCTTCACCGGCCTTCCACTCGTCAAGAATGGTCTGGGAATCGGTGGTAGTAGTGATGATTGCACGCATATCATGTGTAGGTGCTTCGTTACGATAACGCGCGTCAAAAGATACTACAAGGTATCTGTTATTAGCGGTATCCTCAATATAGGTAGTATCCCCTGCTTCTCTTGCAGGATCAAATAAAAAATCTGCAACTAAGGTGTTCACAGAACTCTTCAATGCTGCCTTATACTCCGTACCCTCTGTAGCAACAGTCTCCTGAGCTGTCTTTGCTTCAATCTGGGCACCTGCCATTGCAGTTGCAATCTCTTCCTCAGTAGGCTCGTAGGCTACTTCATTACCCTCTTCATCCACAGGAACCGTTCCGTCCGGATTGGTGGTAGGAAGCTCTGCGTTGATAGTCAACATATGATAATCGATACTGTCATAGTCATCTACATTCGCCTCGTAATGTGCCTGAATTGCATCCTCGGTAGGTAAGAATTCTTCATACTTTGCTTCATAATAAGCAGCTGCATAAAGAGTCTCCTCCATAACACTCTTTAAACGTGACTGTGTAGCATAATCACCAAAGGACTGCTGAATGTACTGCTTCAAGGTAAGTCCGTTCTCTTCTGCAGCGGCCTCCATATCTTCAATCATAGCATCATACTCTTCGGTAGTATCATAGGTAAAGCCCTCTGCCTCTGCCGCAGCTACCATAGCCTTTGTATTCATGATATTCTCTGCAGCAATCTGATCAAAATAATCTGCAAAGGTCAGATTATCATCATACATCTGGCTGTCAATGGTAGAAGTATCCATACCAAACATGGATAAGTAGTAACCATTTTCACTTAGATAGCTGTTCTTTGCCAGAGCGTAATTGTACTGATATTCTATCACGCTGATTGCTTCCTCATTTACATAGAAATATGGAGCATTCAGGTTAATCATATTACGAATCGGGAAATATGCTATAAATCCAACGAAGAAAAGTACAATTGCTGCCATAACAATCTTGTAAATTCTGTCTTCTTTCTTTGCATTTGCTTCCGCTTCTTTACGTCTCTGGACTTTTAAATCATATTTTGTCATTTTCTTTTCAGACATAATTTCAAAGTCTCCCTTCTAACACTAATGTACATATCATATCTTTTTTACAGCCTTTTGTAAATGATTTTCACACTTTTTTCACATGCATCCCAGTATCTGAGAACGCCATATGCGCCAGCTTCGGCACAAGGCTAACTATAAACGTGCAAAGAGCAGGCAAATGGTAAGCCTGCTCTTTGCTAATATGAGAGAAAAGATTTCATTATCGATTATAGGTTTTGGATAACGGTATCGTACGCATCAATGGTAACGGTTACGTCACCGCTTTCGGTCTTAACAGTTGTGGTCTGCTCCACATCACTGTTGTTAATCACTACAAGCTTCTTGCTTTCAGGATAATATGCACATTCTGTGTAGAGATTATCTGTCATATAAAGACCGGTTAAGCCTTCGCCACCTGCATAGCGGATTAACTGATAAAGCATACGGGTATTCTCTAAATCTACTTCAAAAGAAGACAGATAGATTCCAAGACCTTTACCGAACTTGTTCATGGTTACCTGAGGTCTGTTCTCCTCATCTGCCATGAGTACGCTTGCCTTACCATCCGTTAAGAAACGATTATCCTTTGCAGCGACGGTTGCTCCCTGAGGTAAGATGTTCTCTGCATCTTCTGCTTCGAAGCTCCACTTGCCGTGGCATACCTTAGCACCGGTATCCTCATCAATACCAAGCACATGTGCCATACGGAAGTAATTATCATAGCCTGCAACTGCCGAAGGCTCGTTGACACCCAAGAAGGTACCGCCTTCGTAAACCCACTTAGTTAAAGCAGTTACCAGCTCATCATCCTTCCAAGCATCACCGCCACTCCATGCACTGCCTGCATAACCCGCGTTAATTACTACATCCACGTCAGAAAGTGCACCATTCTTCAC
>JAFUKH010000046.1 GCA_017467845.1 Lachnospiraceae bacterium
CAGTATGTGGTGAAGAATCTGTACGGTCGTTCCGTGGAGTTGGACATTCATGCCAGAGAGAAGAACGGTCGCAGATTCAATGTAGAAGTGCAGCGGGAAGGGAAAGGAGCCAGACCGAGGCGGGCCAGATATCATGCCAGTTTGCTGGATGCCAGCAGTATTAAGTCCGGCAAGAAAGTGGAACGATTGCCGGAGAATTATGTGATTTTTATCACGGAGAAGGATTACTTCGGGTGTGGAGAACCGATTTATCATATTGATAGAGTGGTTCAAGAGAAGAATATACCCTTTGGAGACGGTTCACACATTTTGTACGTGAACGGAGCGTATGAAGGTGACGATGCGGTAGGGCATCTGATGCATGACTTTAGGTGCAGTAATACGGAGGATATGCATAGTGATGTCTTGCGAGAAACTGCGAAGTATTTTAAGGAGACTAAGGAGGGTCAAAGGAAAGTGTGTAAAGTGTGGGACGAAATCAGACAGGAAGGCATTGATATGGGAAAAGAGATTGGAAAAGAGATTGGACTAAAGAGTTTGGTCAGAACAGTAAAGTCTTTCGTTGATGATTTTGAAGGCGTCTACAATGCAGTTATAAATAATGAGGAGTACAAGGATTTTACTCGTGAAGATGTGATGAAATATTATGTCTAGCAGTAACTGTTCAGAACAGGTCGAAGCACTTGCTGCTGAGACCGTATGAAAATGTAGAAGGGCCAGAAGCAAGCCCCATCGCGAAGCGATTTTGCATGGGCCCTCGGTCATAACTGTGAGGGTACTGAACAGTTACGTCTAGTATTTCATCATCATAAACTGCTTCGGCGTAATCCCTTTATATTTTCGGAATGTGCGGATGAAGTAGTTTTCATCGTTAAAACCGCAGGAAATAGCAGCCTCTCGAATAGTAATATCTTTAGTAGAAAGCATTTCGCAGGCGCATTCGATGCGGTAGTAATTCAAGTAGTCGATTGGAGTGCGGTCGGTCATACTCTTAAAATAACGGCAGAAGTATTTTGGGTTCATGCCTGCAATTCTGGAGAGCGTGTCCAGAGTGATGTTATTAGTATAATTGTCGCCGATGTACTCCAGCACTTTCTTCATGGACGCAAAACGTTCCAGCACCGTAGCACCGGAAGGTTCGTCGTAAAGATGCTCCTCCAGAATAATTCCTATAAGCTGATACAGATATCCCTGCACCATAAATTCATAGCCTGCTTTCTTGGAAGAGAGTGTATGGGAAAGCTGCTCTACGACGGGCAGAATCCGGGAACAATGCGCAGAAATATAAGGATAAATCCGGATTTTGTGGTCTAGGATATTGCGTAATTCCTTGGCACAGACATGATTCTCCTTCCATAACATCTGTAAATCAAACAGGATACACTCATATACACAATCGTTGGGCGAGCCGCCATGCAGCATTCCATCCGACACAAAAATCACATCTCCCGGATAATATGTCCGAATCTCATTATCTAAATTCAAATGAAACGATCCCGATACAATGTGAATAATTTCATAATAAGTGTGCCAATGATACTGCATTTCATACCGCGGACTCTTCGGCGTCTGATGATAAAACGCCACCGGAAAATTAAACGTTCCTTGTGTCTTTCGTTCTTTATAATCTATATACTTCATCTGGAAACTCCAAATCCTAAAAAGTGAATATTGTACTATTTTTATATATTATATCACTTATATTTGCCCGATGCAGTAAATATAATCAAATTATATAGAAGAATCTTCTGTATAAACTACTAAGCGAATGTAATCATTTGCTCTATTCGTAGACTAGCGTTGACCATGTGCTCATGTGTTTTTATGAACGCCTTTGAAAAACGTCAGCACTTAGTGAGCAGGAGGATATTTTCCGACTGCGAACTTAGTACTGCTACGTTTTTCACAGAGCGAGAGCGTGCTGAATAAAAATATATGAGCACATGGTCAACGCGGAGCAGTAATAAAGGAGGAAAAAATGGCAAAAAGCAGATTAATCGGACAATATCCGGTCATAGGAATCAGACCCACAATTGATGGAAGAAGAGGTGCACTTGGCGTGCGTGAAAGTCTGGAAGACCAGACCATGGGTATGGCACTGGCAGCTAAAAAACTGTTTGAGGAAAATATCAAATATTCTAATGGCGAGCCGGTGAAAGTAGTGATTGCAGATACTACCATCGGACGCGTGGCAGAGTCCGCAGCATGTGCAGATAAATTCAAAAGAGAGGGAGTAGATATCACTCTTACCGTTACTCCTTGCTGGTGCTATGGTTCAGAGACCATGGATATGGATCCCATGACCATCAAGGGAGTGTGGGGATTTAATGGTACGGAAAGACCGGGTGCCGTATACCTTGCATCTGTGCTTGCAACTCACGCCCAGAAGGGGCTTCCTGCATTCGGTATCTATGGACATGATGTACAGGATATGGATGATAAGTCTATCCCTGCGGATGTAGAAGAAAAGCTTCTTCGTTTTGCAAGAGCTGCTGTGGCAGTAGCTACCATGAGAGGTAAGTCATACCTTCAGATTGGTTCTATCTGTATGGGTATCGGCGGTTCCATTATGGACTGCGCATTTATGGAAGAATATCTGGGAATGCGCGTGGAGTCTGTGGATGAGGTTGAGATTATCCGCCGCATGAGCGAAGGAATCTACGACAAAGCGGAGTATGAGAAAGCTCTTGCATGGACCAAGGAAAAATGTAAAGAAGGCTTTGACAAGAATCCGGATTTTGTACGCTCTACCGATGAAAAGAAGGAGAGTGATTGGGAATTCGTAGTAAAAATGATGTGTATCATCAAGGATTTGATGAACGGTAATGAGAATCTGCCAAAGGGTTGTGAGGAAGAGAAGGTAGGTCACAACGCTATTGCGGCAGGTTTCCAGGGACAGCGTCAATGGACAGACTTCTATCCCAATTGTGATTTCCCGGAGGCAATGCTCAATACCTCCTTTGATTGGAATGGAGCACGTGAACCATATATTCTTGCAACAGAAAATGATGTATTAAACGGCGTGGGCATGTTATTTATGAAGCTGCTTACCGGCAGAGCTCAGATGTTTGCGGACGTGCGTACATATTGGAGCCCTGAAGCAGTGAAGAAGGCTACCGGATATGACGTAGAAGGCATTGCTAAGGAAAATGGAGGATTTATTCATCTCATTAATTCCGGTGCATGCTGTCTGGATGCCTGTGGTGCAGTAACGGATGCAGAAGGAAATGCAGTGATAAAGCCATGGTACGAAATGACCCGGGAGGATCAGGATAAGATTATGGCGGCGACGGAGTGGTGCGCAGCAGACAACGGATACTTCCGTGGCGGCGGATACTCTTCCAGATTTGAAACCAGAGCAACCATGCCTGCAACAATGATTCGTTTGAATCTGGTGAAGGGCCTAGGTCCGGTACTTCAGATTGCAGAGGGATGGACTGTAGAGCTTCCTGAGAATGTATCAGATACTCTTTGGAAGAGAACGGACTATACTTGGCCTTGTACATGGTTTGCACCAAGATGTAACGGTCAGGACGGACCTTTCAAAACAGCTTATGATGTAATGAACAACTGGGGAGCAAATCATGGTGCGATTTCTTACGGACATATCGGTGCAGACCTGATTACCTTATGCTCCATGCTTCGTATCCCGGTATGTATGCACAATGTTCCTGAGGAGAAAATCTTCCGCCCGGCAGCATGGAATGCATTTGGTATGGACAAGGAAGGTCAGGACTACAGAGCTTGCCAGACCTACGGACCAATGTATAAAACAACAAGATAGGTGGTGTTATAATAAATGTTAAAAGGAATTCCTAAAATTATTTCACCGGAGCTTCTAAAGGTGCTGGCAGAAATGGGACACAGCGATAGAATTGTATTGGCTGACGGAAACTTTCCTGCGCAGTCTATGGGAAAAAATTCCATTGTTATCCGTATGGACGGACATGGTATTCCGGAAATTCTGGATGCAATCCTGCAGCTTTTTCCATTGGATACTTATGTGGAGAAACCGGTGAGTCTTATGGAGGTTATGCCGGGGGATACGGTGGAGACACCTATCTGGGATGTGTATAAAGAGATCATTACAAAGCATGACGAGAGAGGTGCAGAGACCGTTGGCGGTATAGAGCGTTTTCAGTTTTATGAGGAAGCGAAGAAGGCATACTGTATTATCGCTACAGGTGAGTCTGCTCTCTATGCAAACATTATGTTGCAGAAGGGCGTTGTAGTATAAATTTTATTCAAAATTAAAATTCTATATCTAAAATTAAAATAAAGGGGTTTGGTTATCTTGACTTTTTCATATACCCTCGGTATGATTTATTTAAAAGATTGAAGAAAGTCGTGGAGGTAGAGATGAAAAAGAAACTGGCATTAGCACTGACAATGTGTCTGGCACTAACGGCCTGCGGTAACCAGGCTCCTTCTGCTGTCGAACCGGTAGAAAGCAGTCCTGAAGTGACAGCTACTCCGGAACCAGAACCAACGATTATTCCACCAAATTATGATGGAATCGAGACAAAGTCCAATCTGGCGAGAATTTCTGTGCATGATCCATCTATCTTTGGAGAGAATGGTAGATACTATATTTTTGGCTCTCATATGACCGCTGCCTATACGGAAGACATGCAGAATTGGACCAATATAGCCAATGGTTATAAGTCAAGTAATCCGGTGTATGGTAATTTGTTTGATGGGGATGATTTACACGTATTTGATTATGCGGGAAGTGGTGATAGCGTAATCCCTACCGATGACGGTGGATATCATGTGTGGGCACCGCAGGTGATTTACAACAAGACCATGCAGAAATATGTGATGTACTACTGCACATCATCTACTTGGAATGCATCCAACCTATGCTACGGTATCTCTGATACGGTGGAGGGACCTTATGTATGGCAGGGACCTCTGATTTGTTCCGGATTTACCCAGAAAACCATTGGCGCAACGGATGTTCTGGATTATGTAACCGAGGATTATGCTATAGAGAATTATATTTCCGGCGGTGGTGCGTATAACTTTGATGATTATCCCAACGCCATTGATCCGGCAGCCTTCTATGATGAAGATGGCAATATGTGGATGGTATACGGTTCCTGGTCAGGCGGTATTTTCATTTTGGAAATCGATGAGGAAACCGGAAAGGTAGTTCATCCGGAAGCTGACCCGGAGAATAATGTAGATGCTTACTTTGGTAAGAAGCTGTTAGGTGGAGGACATAAGTCTATCGAGGGTCCTCATGTGGAATATGATCCGGAGACCGATTATTACTATTTATATTTATGCTATGGTGCCCTACAGGAGAATGGAGGATATCAGATTCGTGTATGGCGTAGCGAGAATCCGGATGGTCCTTATGAGGATATGTCAGGAAATACCGAGATTAAGGGTAATCACGCTTACTATGGCCTTAAGCTTTCCGGAAATTATTATCTTCCAAGTGCTTATTATTCTTTCAAGGCTACCGGTGGTATGTCTACCATGATTGATACGGATGGTAAGAGATATATATGTTACCATACCCGTTTCAATACAGGTTCAGAGTATCACGAACCATGTATTAAACAGATTTTCATGAATGAAGAAGGTTGGCCTACCTTAGCTCCGTATACAACCGGTGGGGAAACTATTTCCGAGACGGGATATGATATGGCCTCATTGGTAGGTGAATATTACTTCATTAATCAGGGAATGGAGATTGACAATGTGGTTGCAGAGCCCGTGATGATTTATCTGAATGAAGACGGGACCATGTCCGGCTCCTATAACGGAACCTGGACAGTAACGGAAGGAACACCATATGTACATATTACCTACAATGACAAGGAATACAGTGGTGTATTCTGTGAGATGAAGGATGAAGCAGGTGTGGAAACCATGACATTCTCATGCGTTGGTAAAAATGAGAGTATCTGGGGTGTTAGCTATGAGTAATTTCGAAGAATATGATGTATATGACAAAAGGGACTTGGTGCTGGATATCCTTTTGACTCTGGCAGCAGCAGTTGGATTTTATGCATATTGGGCATTCACCTTGTTTGTGCTATCTTTGATATTACTGAATGTTTGGCATGTCAGCTGGCAGCAGATGCTTATCTATGCAGCAGTACTCACTGTAATATCTATGATAATCTACATCATCAGACTGGTTAAAAAAAGAATCAAGAAATAAAAAGAAGTCGTTGCCTTTGGGCAGCGACTTTTTTAACTTGTAATAAATACAACTTTGTGTTGTGACTTTAGTACTATAGGAGTATAATATAATCATATCTATTACTTATGGGACAAGCAGGAAACTTTTTCTATCACGGTAAGAATAGTACCGTTTTAGTTTTTTGTGAAACATATTAACTATCTGTGGTAAAAGTGCACAAAACTGTACGTATGTTTTTGTATAAAATATTAATCCTTCCCATAGGTGTTAAGAAAAAACCGTCCTAATATATAAAATATCACAAATAAAGTACATTTCTGGCATTGACTTTATGACGAAAACATAGTAATTTTAAATTGTATAGATTTCACTAAACTATTTAACTCAAGATTAAAATGAATTCTCAGAAAATAATGAAGGGTAGGTTATTACTTATGAAAGGAAGACATGGTGTTAAATTAACTGCACTGACCTTAGCGGCCAGTATGATGTTTACAGCAGCACCCATGACGGAGTTGGATGTCCGGGCTGAAGGAACTGATACATCCTCCCAAACCGCAGCAGACCAGTATGAGAATGAAATGCTTACCAGAAATTATACAAAGGTAAGCGCAGGCTTCTCGGCAAAAAATTATAAAGGAGAAGATGTTGTTTATCCGGCAGCAGACATTCTTGCTTCGGCAGCGGATGTGACTTCTGAAACCAGAGACTTCCAGACTGCAAGTGAAGCTGTAGAAATGGCACTGGACGATGTGGTGACATTTACGGTAGATGTTCCGGAAACAGCACTTTACTACGTAGGTCTGGATTATTTATCCTATGACGAGTCTGTGTTACCAATCGGTCTGTCCATGACCGTAGACGGAGATTTCCCTTTCTATGAATGTAGAAATCTGGAATTCGAAACTACCTGGGTTGGAAAGGAAGAAAAGTCCTACGACCGTTATGATAATGAAATCGTAACTGTACCCGATAAATTAATCCGTTGGGAAAGAAAGTTTCTCAGTGACGGTTCTTACAGAAGAAGCAGACCCCTTGCTATGGAGCTTACCGCAGGTAATCACGAATTTACCATGACAGTACTAGAAGGACAGTTCCTTTTGGGAAGCATCATTTTAAGTGCTCCGGAAGAAATTGCGGAGTATGCAGGAAGTGAAAAAGCCACCGGTGATGCATTCATCGAAATCCAAGGTGAAGATTTTGATTATCGTAACGATTCTGCAATCCATGCGGTAGTAGAGTACGATAGCAGCTTAACTCCTTATGAAGTAACCGACACCGTTTTAAATACTGTAGATTCCGATTCCTTCAAGGACGCAGGACAGACGGTTGCATATGAATTCGAAGTTACTACAGCCGGTTATTACAATATCGGTATGAACTATCGTCAGTCCGATAAGAATGACTTCCCTGTATTCTTTGATGTAGAAGTAGATGGTGAGATTCCAAATACCGCTTTCCGGCAGTACAAGATGGAATACACCAACAAATACAAGACAACTACCCTGGCAGATACCGAAGGCAATAACTTGAGTGTATATTTAGAGCCGGGTATGCATACCATTTCCTTCACTATTACCATTGACCCTCTTCTTCAGATTATGGAAGGTCTGGACCTGGTTATGTCAGAGGTAAATGATTTATCTCTGGAGATTACTAAGGTTGCAGGTACTAATAAAGATAAATATCGTGACTTAAAGCTGAGCCGTTACATTCCGGGCATTGAAGATACCATGTTCGGTTATGCACAGCAGTTGTATGATTTGCAGGAAACCGTTCGTCAGTATGTAGATACAGAAGAACAGATTGCAGTTCTTTCTTCTATGAGCATTGCTGCAGAGCAGTTGATTTCTCTTGCGGAAGAACCTGATGAGATCCCCTACCGTGTTGCTGAGCTTTGTACCAGTACTTCTTCTGTTAATAAGCAGCTGGCAAATACGGTAGATAACTTAATTAAGAATAAGATTGCCATCGATCGCATTTACATCTATCAGGATGGAGCAGAGCTTCCCAAGAAGCCGGGACTGTTCACCTCTATCGGCATGAGCATCAAGAGATTTGTTGCTTCCTTCACCGATCAGGCATACTCTACCAGTAATACAGATCCTAACCACTTACAGGTATGGGTAAACCGTTCCAGCCAGTATGTACAGATTATGCAGAAGATGATTGATGAGTACTTCACTCCGCAGACCGGTATTGAAGTAGACATCAGTATCATGCCTGACCAGTATAAGCTGGTACTTGCAAATTCCTCCGGTAGTTCGCCGGACGTTGCAACCGGTATCAACTACACCGTTCCTTACGAGCTTGCGATTCGTGGAGCACTTGTGGATATGACACAGTTTGAAGATTTCCGAGAAGTTGCGGCACCTTACGAAGAAGGTTTCTTCTTGACCGGTACCATCGGTGATGAAGTGTATGCAATGCCGGAAACCATGAACTTCTGGGTACTTTTCTACAGAAGTGATATTTTGAATAAGTTGGGGCTTGAGGTTCCCAATACTATGCAGGATGTAATTGATATGCTTCCTGAGTTGCAGATGAGAGGTCTTAATTACTATCAGCCGGTATCCGGTATGATTGCAATGAGAAACTTCCATGGTACCAATCCACTGGTAGCTCAGCATGGCGGTTCCCTTTATTATGAGACCGCACAGGAAGGTACCGCATTTGGTAGTGCAGAGGCAATCGAAGGATTTACATACCTTACCGAATTATTCACCATTTACAACCTGCCGATTAATATTGATAACTTCTATCAGCACTTTAGAAATGGTGATATGCCGCTTGGTGTAGCAGATTACGCTACCTACAACTTAATGACCAATGCAGCACCTGAGCTGGCAAACTCTTGGGAAATCGCACTTGTTCCCGGTGTGGAGCAGGAGGATGGAACCATCGACAGAACTACTTGCGGTAATGCAGAAAGCTGCGTAATCTTCAAGTCTGATTCAGAGAGAGAGCAGAAGGCATGGGAGTTCATTCGCTGGTGGTCATCTACTGAGGTACAGGCTGAATTCGGTCAGACACTTCAGATTACTTACGGTACTGAGTACATGTGGACCAGTGCCAACATGGATGCGTTCATGCAGCTTCCATGGGATACCCAGGATAAGGAAATCGTTCGCGAGCAGATGTCTCACGTAGTGGATGTTGCCAGAGTTCCTGGTACCTACTTATTAGAGCGTGAAATAAGTAATGCATTCAACGATATTGTTGTAAATAAGAAAACAGCACAGGCACGAATTGATAAAGCTGTTAAGACCATTGACCGAGAAATCGAGCGTAAGCTGGAAGAGTTTGAGTACATTGACAGCGAAGGTAATACCATCGAGACATATTATGTACCAAACATTGACTCCGTAAGAGAAATCTTAGGAAGAACAGAAGAGTAGGAGGTGAGGAGACATGGCAAATAAAAATAAAATTGCTAAGAGAGCGGATAACAAAAACGGTTATTTGTTTGTCCTCCCTTATGCTTTAGTATTTACAGTATTTATCTTAGTACCGGTGCTTTTGGCAATCGTGTTATCCTTCACCAACTTTAACGCGATTGAGTTTCCGTCATGGGTAGGCTTTCTAAATTATATTACCGTACTTACAAATGACGAAGTATTTATGCAGTATGTATTGCCCAACACCATCGTGTACGCCTTGGTTGTCGGTGTAGGAGGATATATCCTATCCTTCGTACTGGCTTGGGCTCTTTGTAACCTGACAAAGCCGGTTCGTACCATTTTTGCACTGATTCTGTATTCACCAAGTATGACTGCCGGTGTTGCAATGGTAGTTGTATGGAAGGTTATTTTCTCCGGTGACCAGACAGGACTTTTAAATAACTGGTTAATGGAAATCGGAGCAATTACCGACCCAATTATTTGGCTTATTAATGCAAATTACCTTCTGCCGATTGTTATCGTGGTTGGTCTCTGGTCCAGTATGGGTATTGGTTTCTTATCATTGATTGCAGGTATCTTGAATATCGATGAAGCCCTGTATGAAGCAGGTGCAATCGATGGTATCAAGAACCGTTTCCAGGAAATGATTTACATCACTATTCCTTCCATGAAGCCTCAGATGCTTTTCGCGGCGGTTATGAGTATTGTAAATGCATTCCAGGCAGGTAGCGTTTATACCTTACTTACCGGTAACCCATCCCCGGGTTATGCATCACAGCTTATTGTAAATCATATCGAGGACTACGGTTTCCTAAGATACGAGATGGGTTACGCAGCTGCATTATCTGTAGTATTGTTGTTGATGGTTCAGTTATTCTCTAAAGTAGCGAATAAGCTGTTTACCGAAAAAGATGAATTTTAGAAAGGAGGCGCTGACAAATGGCATATAAAGGACATCGAATTAACCCGAAAGGATTTGAGAAAAGCCAGATTAAGATTATTCTTTTATTATTACCACTGATAATTTTCATGGCGCTTCCGATCGTTTACATTATTAACCACGCATTTAAGCCTATGGAGGAGCTCTTTGCTTTCCCTCCTAACTTCTTTGTAAGAAACCCGACGTTGGATAACTTTACGGCACTGATTAAGGCAAGCCGTACTGCCGGTATCCCTATGAGCCGTTATGTATTTAACAGCTTGATTATTACCAGTGTTACCATTGTACTTTCACTGTTATTTACCACCATGGCGGCATTTGCTTTATCAAAGATTCGTTTCCGCGCAAAATATGTGCTTATGGATATCAACCAGGCAGCGATGATGTTCGTTGCAACTGCGGTTTTGATTCCAAGATACTTGGTAATGACCTTTACCGGTACCATCAATACTTACGTAGCTCATATCCTGCCTCTGCTGGCAGTACCCGTAGCGCTGTTCCTTGTAAAGCAGTTCGTAGATCAGGTTCCGGATTCCTTATTGGAAGCAGCATACATGGATGGTGCAAGTGACCGTCAGGTTTACACAAAAATTATTATTCCTATGATTAAGCCTGCGATTGCAACTGCCGCAATCATGGTTTTCCAGCAGGTTTGGACCAATATGGAAACCTCAAACTACTTCGTAAACGATGATAGCTTGAAAACATTGACCTTCTATATGAACACTCTTGCAAATGCAAACAATACCGTAGCAGGTCAGGGTATGTCTGCGGCAGCAGCACTGATTATGTTCATCCCGAACTTAGTGCTCTTTATTCTGCTTCAGAATAACGTAATGAATACCATGGCTACCTCAGGTATCAAATAATAAGGAAAAGGTGGAGAAAGAAATGAAGAAAATGTATAACCATTTCAAACGTGTAGCCTTAAGCCTTATGGTGATGATACTTGCTCTGTGCAGCATCGAGATGCCTGTAAGTGCGGATTCGCCTTATAAGACATATACCTTTGATGGCTATGGCTATATTATTCAGACACAGTCAGCGTACTTACCTTATGAAACCATTACTAAGTTTGATGAGGAAGCGCTGAGCGGCCCAAGTGATATGCAAGTAACCGATGACGGCCTTATCTATGTGGCAGATACCGGTAACAGTCGTATTGTAGTGGGTGATTTGGAAGGAAACTTAATCAAGATTATTGGTGAAGGAATCCTTCAAACTCCTAAGGGAGTATATGTAACAGCAAATAAAGACGTATACGTGGCAGACCGTGATGCAAAGAGGATTTTCCAGTTTAATGAAAACGGCGAGCTGATTAAGGAATACGGCAAACCAACCAGCCCTCTTTACGGCGAAGATTTAGATTTCCTTCCACTGAAGCTGGTAGTAAACGACGCAGGAATCATGTACGTTGTATGTGAGTCTAATACCAACGGTATCGTACAGATTTCTCCTACGGAAGGCGGAACCTTCTTAGGATACTTCGGTACCAATACCGCAAGCGCTTCACCATGGTTGATTTTCCGTAGAATGATTGCTACCGATGCCCAGAGAGCAAAGATGGTATCCAATATTCCTTCTACACCGGATAACTTATGTATCGATCAGGATGGTCTGATTTATACCGTAACCCGTGGTGAGAGGTCCGATACCTTAAAGAGATTGAATATCGCGGGCGCTAACGTAATTGAACCTGAAGCCTATGATGAGATCCCGGCAGCAGTTGCAGCAGGTAACCACGATAACGTATACATGGTATCACAGCAGGGTTACATCTACGAGTTTAACAGCGAAGGTGAGAGCTTATTCGTATTCGGCGGTCTGGATGACGGTACCCAGCGAGTTGGTTTATGTACCTTGGTAAGTGCTATTGACGTAGACCCTCAGGACCGTATCTATATCTTAGATATGGATAAGTGCCAGATTCAGGTGTTTGAGCCTACTGAGTTTACCAACCTGCTTCATGAGGCATTAAACCTTTACTCTACCGGCCGTTATACTGAAAGTAAGGCGCCCCTAGAAGAAGTATTAAAGATGAACAGTATGTTTGACTACGCAAATATGGCGATGGGTCGTGCATACTTCCAGGAAGAGAATTACGAAGCGGCACAGTATTATGCTAAGCTTGCTAAGGATTATACCGGCTACTCTGATGCAGCGTGGGAAATTCGTAACTTATGGTTAAAGGATTGGATCGTTCCTATTATCTGGATTGTTGTAATCTTCATGGTATTAAAGAAGGTTGTGGCAGTTCTGGATGAAAAGAAGAAGATGTTAGACCCGGTAAGAGCATTTAAGAAGAAGCTTACCGGCGGTAAATTTATCAGCGATTTAAAGTATGCATGGTATTTCATGAAGCATCCCATTGATGGTTCTTACGGAATTGCCAGAGAAGGAAGAGCTTCCTTAAGGGCGGCCAACTTCTTAGTACTTTTATTTACTGTAGAATTCATGATTAACAAGTACCTCTGCGGATTCTTACAGAAGACTATCCGTGAAGGTCGTTATGAGATTCTCAGTGATATTGGTATCATCGTTGTAGTATTGATTGCACTGACTGCATGTAACTACTTGGTATGTACCATTAATGATGGTGAGGGTACCGTTAAGAAGATTTACTGCTCATTCACCTACTGTTTAACCCCTTATATCACATTGACACCGGTAGTATTCCTGTTCTCACATGTGGTAACCAACAACGAGCAGTTCTTAGTTGACTTTACCAACTATCTGATTCTTGCATGGATGGCAGTATTATTCGTCCTTGCAGTAAAAGAGGTAAACAACTACACCGCACAGGAGACCTTCAAGGTAATCTGTTTAACTGCATTCACCATTTTGATTATGGCGTTGTTAATCTTTATTATTTATGTATTATGGGCTCAGGTATTCGAGTTTATCATTGCAATCGGCGGAGAGGTGGTGTATCGAATTGGCAACTAAATTTATGAAAAAAGCTTTAAGCCTGCTTGTTGCTGCGCTCCTTTTCGTAACAGCTATACCGGCAGCGTCCATGGAAGTAAGTGCTGCACCTTCGAACACTACTATCGGCAGTGAGTATGAAATGGTTGCAGAGTCAGATGCATATGAGATGTATCTCTACGAGCCGACCATGTCTATCCTTTTAAAGAATAAGGGAACCGGAGCAATTCTTCGCTCCACCCTTTCTGCAGAAGAGGATGACGGATTAAACAATAAGACATGGAATGCTTATATGCAGTCCGGTATTGTATTATCCGCAATCAAGGGTACCAATGATACCTATCAGGTGGACTTGGTAAGCTGCAAGAACACCATTTCTTACAGTGATATTACAAATGGTTTTTCTGCAAAGATTTATTTTGATGAGTATGACTTCGGTTTCACTGTAAATGTAAGTTTAGACGGCGAAGCACTTATTGTGGAAATCCCGGAAAGTTCTATTGAAGAAAATGGTGCAGACACCTATATTGGCACCATCAGTGTATTCCCATTCTTAGGCTACACCTATTTGGATAGCCAGGACGGTTACATGTTCATTCCTGACGGAAATGGTGCTTTGATTTATTTAGATGATAAGGACGGAAGATATTCTTCCGGTTTCTCGCAGATGGTATACGGAGCAGATATCGGATTTACCGATTCTACCACCGTAAATCTTCTTTGGGATGAGTATAAGACCGTAAATGACACTCAGAAGGTAATGGCACCGGTATTCGGTATGATTCATAGTGAGGATCAGTTGGGATACCTGGCTATTATTGAAGAAGGTCAGGAGAGAGCTTCCATCGAAGCGCATCCCAACGGCGTAATGGTTAACTACAACAGATGCTTTGCAAAGTTCTTAATTCGCAGAACCTATGTACAGCCTCTGAACAATTCTAACTCCGGTACCATGACCAAGGTGGAGGATGACAGGATTCATCATGATATCAAGGTTCGTTATATGCTGGTATCCGGTGATGCTGCTAACTATAGCGGCATGGCAGTAGCTTACAGAAACTACCTGTTAGATACCGGAATGGTTTCTGTAAAGGATACCTCTTACAACACCCGTGTAGACTTACTGGGTAATGAAAGAGAAGACTTCCTGATTTTCAAGAAGGCTGTTCCTATGACAACCACTGAGCAGGCAGCAGAGATTTATGATGTACTTGCCCAAAGTGGTGTAACCAATATCTTATCCGTATATAAGGGCTGGCAGAAGGGTGGTCTCTACGACATTCCGATTACCAAGTACAAAGCGGATTCCTCTATCGGCGGAACCGCAGCACTTACGGATTTGATTACAGAGAGTGCTCAGAAGGGTGTTGATATCTATCTTTACAACGATGGTCTTTACACCAATCCGGACGAGAACAACACTACCTTCAATATCGTAAAGAAGATTAATAAGAGACGTTTAGAGGTAGATACCTACGGCTACGTGTATGAAATGTTTAACTACTTGCTTCCTACCAGAAGTGATGTGGTACTTGATAAGTTTATTGAGGATTATACCGGCGAAGGTGTAAATAATCTTGCCCTTGCGGGTATCACAAACAACTTATATTCCTACAGCTATTCCAATGTATTCTATACCAGATTTGATTGTAAGAATGCTTACGAAAGCACTGTAGGAGAGATCTCTGTAGATACCAGCCTGGTATTGGAGAATCCGTTTGATTATTTATGGAAGCACACAGGAGCATTTTTAGATATGCCTCTGGGCTCTTCCGATTATATGTACGAGGATGAAGAGGTTCCTTTCTTCTCCATGGCATTGAAGGGAATTATCCCTATGTACTCTGACTATGTGAACTTTGAGGCGAACAAGACAGAGTTCATGCTTCAGATGGTAGAGGCTGGTGTATATCCTTCCTTCTATCTGACCTATGAAGATTCTGCAGATTTGATTTACACCAATTCGGCAGACCTTTACAGCACTAAGTACACTACATATCAGGATACGATTGCAGAGTACGACAAGCAGTTCAAGGAGCTTTCAGCAATGACAGAGGGCAGCTTCATTATGAAGCATGAACAGCTTGGAAATGGGCTTAACAAAGTAACTTATGACAATGGCGTAGTAATCTATGTAAATTACGGTTCTACAGCACAGGAAGCTGACGGCGTAACCATAGATGCAATGTCCTACAAGGTAGGTGGCGGCAATGAGTAAAAAAGATAAAATCGCAAAAAAAAGCAGCGCGAAAATTAAACCGGGCCGTCTGGCAAGAAGAGAGGCCATTACAGGTCTTCTCTTCGTAACCCCATGGATTATCGGTGCATGTATTTTCCTTGCATACACCATGGGCACCTCCTTTTGGTATGCGCTGAATAATATTCGTATGACCCCTATGGGTAAGAAATTTACCTATGTGGGTACCGGTAACTTTACACAGATTCTTTTAGCTGACGTGGACTTTACACCTCAGCTGATTGAGTATGTTACCAGTACTGTTTTATCAGTACCTATTATCGTAGTATTCGCACTTATCATTGCGATGCTGCTAAATGGACCTATTAAGTTCAAAGGATTTTTCCGACTGATTTTCTTCCTTCCGGTTATCGTAGTAAGTGGACCGGTTATGGGAATGCTTGCGGATCAGGGTGCAGCTACTATTTCCACCATTGATACACAAGCAATTACAGCAGCAATGAGCGGATTCTTGCCGGAATCCATGGCAACAGCGATTTCCGAGCTTTTCGGAAGCATGATTACCGTACTTTGGTATTCCGGTGTACAGATTTTGATTTTCCTTTCTGCATTGCAGAAAATTGATAGCTCCATGTACGAAGCAGCACAGATGGATGGTGGTTCCGGTTGGGAGTGTTTCTGGAAGATTACACTTCCTACCATTAAGCCAATGATTTTATTAAATGTGGTTTACACCATCGTGTTTATCTCCGGTAATGAGCAGAACACCATTATTACCCTGATTCAGAACTCCATGTTCTCCGGAACCAAGGAGAAGGGTTATGGATATGCATCTGCAATGGCATGGCTGTATTCCTTAGTTGTAGTTCTTATCGTTGTAATCTTCGCAGCTCTCTTAATGGCTCGTAAGGACGTATACGAGAGACAGGTGAAGAAAGCAAAGAGAGATATGAAGAAGGAAGCAAGACTTGTAAAGAAGATAGAAAGGAGGGGAATCCGTAATGCCAAGAAGATCGAAAAAGCAAGAAAGAAACGTAAATACTCAACCTACGACGGCTCAGGAGACTACTAAGAAGAGTATTTTTCACTTGACAGAAACCGATAAGGATAAAATTCAGAGATTTTTATTTGGCTCAAAGGAAAAGGAAGGCTTTTTAAAGCAGCTGGTAGTTTATGCACTCCTTATTTGTATAGGATTCATCTACCTGTATCCTATCCTTTACATGACAAGCAGTTCTATGATGAACTTGGATGACCTTCTGGATTCATCCATCAACTGGATTCCAAGTTCTCTAAATTTAGAGAACTATGCAGTAGCAGCCGGAAGTATGGATTTCTGGAAATCCTTAGGCATGAGTATCATCATCGCCGGTGTTCCTACTCTGCTGAATGTGGCATCTTGCGCAGTTGTAGGATATGGATTGGGTCGATTTGATTTCCCGGGTAAGAAGCTGATTATGGGTATTATCATTTTCTCCTTCATTCTTCCAAGCCAGGTTACTATGATTCCGACCTATGTACTCTACAATAACTTAGGTATTTTAGGTACTCTCTGGTCCTTTGTATTACCATCCCTGTTAGCACAGGGTATTAACTCATCCATTTTTATCTTAATCTTCTACCAGTTCTTTAAACAGGTACCGAAGGTATTATTGGAAGCAGCACAGATTGATGGTGCGGGATATCTTAAGTCATTCGTAAGAATCTCTCTGCCATCTGCAGGCCCGGCTATTTTAACCGTATTCCTGTTCTCCTTCGTGTGGTATTGGAATGAGTCATATTTAACACAGATGTATGTATCCGGTATTATGACAGAGTCCGGCTGGACCACCTTAGTAGTACAGCTGAACAAGTTTGCATCTAACTTTGCGGACTATGCTCAGACCGGAGCTAGTAGTGCGACTACTATTAATGAATCC
>JAFUKH010000047.1 GCA_017467845.1 Lachnospiraceae bacterium
CAGCTTGAAAAGCAGAAGCTGGCAGATGAGGTGAAGACGGAGATTATCACAGTAGCTTCTGCAATGGCAGGTAAAATTGTGGCAGCTTCCATGAATGCACAGGTTCAGGAAGAGCTGTTAAATGAGACTCTTAAGGAATTAGGTGAGGATACATGGCTAAGCAAGTAGCGAAAATCTATGGTGAAGCGCTCTTTGACTTAGCAATGGAACAGCAGAAGACTGATGCATATCTGGAGGAGGTTCAGGGTATTGCGAAGATTCTGGAGGAGAATCCGGAATTTGATAAGCTGATGAAGCATCCTAAGATTTCCAAGGCGGAAAAGCAGGAAATCGTAGAGAATGTGTTCGGAGACGGTGTCAGCAAAGAGATGACAGGCTTTTTAAAGCTTGTGGTAAGTAAAGAGCGTTATCGCGATATTAATGGCATCTTTTCCTACTTTGTGGACAGAGTGAAGGAAGAGAGAAAAATCGGTGTTGCATACGTAACAACCGCAATTCCGCTGGATGCCGGAAAGCAGGCGCAGGTGGAGCAGAGACTGCTACAGACTACTTCCTATAAGAAAATGGAGATGCATTATAGCGTTGATGAGAGTCTCATTGGCGGAATGATTATCCGTATTAAGGACAGAGTGGTGGATAGCAGCGTTCGAACAAAACTTCTGGAGATGAGAAAAGAGTTACTACAGATCCAGTTGGGCGAACTGAGTTGAAAGGAAGGTATAGCAGGTCCATGAATTTAAGACCAGAAGAAATTAGTTCTGTTATTAAAGAACAGATTAAAAGATATGCGTCTGAATTGGATGTTGCAGATGTGGGTACGGTTATCCAGGTAGCAGATGGTATTGCCCGTGTGCATGGCCTTGAAAACGCTATGCAGGGAGAACTTTTAGAGTTCCCGGGAGAGGTATACGGTATGGTGCTGAACCTGGAAGAGGATAACGTAGGTGCGGTACTTCTCGGTAACCATAAGAACATCAATGAAGGCGATACGGTAAAAACTACCGGCAGGGTAGTAGAGGTTCCGGTAGGTGATGCTCTTCTCGGACGTGTTGTAAATGCGTTGGGACAGCCTATCGATGGAAAAGGACCTATTCAGACAGACAAATATCGTCAGATTGAAAGAGTAGCAAGCGGTGTTATTACCAGAAAATCAGTAGATACACCATTGCAGACAGGTATTAAAGCGATTGACTCCATGGTTCCTATCGGAAGAGGTCAGCGTGAGCTTATTATCGGTGACAGACAGACCGGTAAGACTGCCATTGCACTGGATACCATTATTAACCAGAAGGGGCAGAATGTTAAGTGTATTTATGTTGCTATCGGTCAGAAAGCTTCTACCGTAGCCAATATTGTAAAGACTTTAGAGGAGTACGGTGCATTTGCTTACACTACCGTAGTTGTATCTACAGCAAGTGATTTGGCACCTCTTCAGTATATTGCACCATATTCCGGTTGTGCAATCGGTGAGGAGTGGATGGAGAACGGAGAAGACGTTCTTGTTATCTATGATGACTTGAGTAAGCATGCAACTGCTTATCGTACACTCTCCTTACTGCTTCGCCGTCCACCCGGACGTGAGGCATATCCCGGTGACGTATTCTATCTTCATTCCAGACTCCTTGAGAGAGCTGCAAGAATGAGCGAGGAATACGGCGGAGGTTCCTTAACAGCACTTCCTATCATCGAGACTCAGGCAGGCGATGTATCAGCATACATCCCTACCAATGTTATTTCCATTACCGATGGACAGATTTACTTAGAGACAGAGATGTTCAATGCAGGTTTCCGTCCGGCGGTAAACGCAGGTCTGTCTGTATCACGAGTTGGTGGTTCAGCACAGATTAAAGCAATGAAGAAGATTGCAGCACCTATTCGTGTGGAACTGGCTCAGTATCGTGAGCTTGCAGCATTTGCACAGTTCGGTTCCGAGCTGGATGCAGATACCAAGGAAAAGCTTGCACAGGGTGAAAGAATTAAAGAAGTATTAAAGCAGAAGCAGTATGAGCCGATGCCTGTAGAATATCAGGTGCTCATTATCTATGCGGTAACCAAGAAGTATTTGTTGGATATTCCGGTGGAAGACATTACCAGATTTGAGAAGGCATTCTTTGAGTTTATTGATACCAAGTACGCAGAGATTCCTCGTTCCATTAAGGAAGATAAGGTATTGTCCGACGAAATGGAAGAAAAGCTTATTCTTGCGATTGGCGAGTTCAAAGCTGCGTTTAAATAAACGTATGTCACATACGTGACAGAAAAGGAGTAGAATATGGCATCAATGCGTGACATAAAGCGTCGCAAAAGCAGCGTCCAGAGTACGCAGCAGATTACTAAAGCCATGAAGCTTGTTTCTACCGTTAAACTGCAGCGTGCAAGAGCCGATGCAGAGCGTTCCAAAGCTTATTTTGAATGTATGTACAGTACTGTGCACAGTATTCTGGCACGAACCGGAAGTGTTGATCACAAGTACTTAAAGGAAGCAGAATCTCAGAAGAAAGCAGTGATTGTAATTACTTCCAACAGAGGTCTGGCAGGTGGTTACAATTCCAACATCGTAAAAATGGTAAAGAGTCAGGAAGGTTTTGATAAAGACAATGTACTGATTTATGCCATTGGTAATAAGGGTAAGGACGCCCTTGCCAAGGATGGATATGAGATTAAGATGGATTTGTGGGAGGTTATGGAAGCTCCCTGTTACAGAGATGCAATGCACCTTTGCGATGAGCTTTTAAAGGCCTTCGCAGAAGGAGAAATCGGGGAAATCTATCTGGCGTATACTGCATTCAAAAATACGGTGAGTCATGTACCAACCCTTCTGAAGCTGTTACCTGTTCAGGCACAGGAGCTTACAGAGGAAGAAGAGAGTAAGGCGCTGATGAACTTTGAAGCGGAGGAAGAGGAAGCTCTGAATTTGCTGATTCCAAAGTATATCACCAGTCTTATTTACGGCGGTCTCGTAGAGGCACTTGCCAGTGAGAACGGTGCCCGTATGCAGGCAATGGATAACGCAACCAGTAATGCGGAAGAAATGATTAGTGATTTGACGCTTAAGTACAATAGAGCGCGTCAGGGCTCTATTACTCAGGAATTAACAGAGATTATCGCCGGTGCAGAAGCTATTTCATAGCAGGGCGATAAAAGAAAGGATATTAACAGATTATGACAGGAGTTAATAAAGGAAAAATCAGCCAGATTATTGGCGCGGTTTTGGATATTCGTTTTGAAAGCGGACACCTACCTGAAATTAACGAAGCAATTGTAATCCAGCGTAAGGACGGCGGTGAGCTTACCGTAGAGGTAGCACAGCACTTAGGCGATGATACCGTGCGTTGTATCGCTATGGATACCACCGACGGCTTGGTGCGTGGTATGGAGGCAGTTGCAACAGGTGCTCCTATTTCCGTTCCTGTTGGTGAGAATACCCTTGGACGTATTTTCAACGTTCTGGGTAAGCCTATCGACAATAAACCGGCTCCGGCTGATGTAAATTATGAGCCGATTCACAGAGCTGCTCCAAAGTTTGAAGAGCAGTCTACGGAAAAGGAGCTGTTAGAGACCGGTATCAAGGTCGTAGACCTTCTTTGCCCATATCAGAAGGGTGGTAAAATCGGTTTGTTCGGTGGTGCGGGAGTTGGTAAAACCGTACTTATTCAGGAGTTGATTCGTAATATTGCTACCGAGCACGGTGGATATTCCGTATTTACCGGTGTAGGTGAGCGTACCCGTGAAGGAAACGACTTATACCATGAAATGGCAGAGTCGGGCGTACTTGATAAGACCACCATGGTATTTGGTCAGATGAATGAGCCACCCGGAGCGAGAATGAGAGTTGGTCTTACCGGACTTACCATGGCAGAGTACTTCCGCGATAAGGGTGGTAAGGATGTACTTCTCTTCATTGACAATATTTTCCGTTTCACCCAGGCAGGTAGTGAGGTATCCGCACTTCTTGGACGTATGCCTTCGGCAGTAGGTTATCAGCCTACCCTTCAGACAGAAATGGGTGCTCTTCAGGAGCGTATTACTTCTACAAAGAGCGGTTCCATTACTTCTGTTCAGGCTGTATATGTGCCTGCGGACGACTTAACAGACCCTGCACCGGCAACTACCTTCGCTCACTTGGACGCGACCACCGTATTGTCACGTTCCATTGTAGAGCTTGGTATTTATCCGGCAGTTGATCCTCTGGAGTCAACCTCCAGAATTCTTGACCCGCGTATCGTAGGTGAAGAGCATTATAGAGTTGCTCGTGGTGTGCAGGAGATTCTTCAGAGATATAAAGAGCTTCAGGATATTATCGCGATTCTTGGTATGGATGAACTTTCTGAGGAGGATAAGCTGGTTGTATCCCGTGCAAGAAAGGTACAGAGATTCTTATCTCAGCCATTCTTCGTAGCAGGACAGTTTACCGGTCTGGAAGGAAAGTATGTACCGATTAGTGAGACCATTCGTGGCTTTGCTGAGATTCTGGAAGGTAAGCATGATGATATTCCGGAGAGCTACTTCTTAAATGCAGGTAGCATTGATGATGTTTTGGCTAAAGTCCAGAGCTAATCAGAAGGGAAGGTTTTATGGCATATAATAACTTTACCTTGGAAATTATTACGCCGGACAGAGTGTTCTACAAAGGCGAAGCAACGATGATAGAAATGAATACCACAGAGGGTGAAATCGGTGTTTTGCCCGGACATATCCCCATGACAGTTATTGTAAAGCCGGGAATTCTTACCATCTATGAAGCAGATGGAGAAGAAAAGGAAGCTGCGTTACATGCAGGTTTTGCTGAGATTTTACCGGAAAAGGTAACTCTTCTTGCAGAGATTATTGAATGGCCGGATGAAATTGACAGGGATAGAGCTGAAGCGGCGAAGGAGCGTGCTGAGGAACGTCTTCGAACTGCAACACCGGAAACTGATATACTTAGAGCACAGACTGCCTTGATGAGAGCGGTTGCTCGTATTGAAGTTCTTAAATAAAATTAAAATAGAACGCGCTGAGTCCTACGGCATATGATATTATAAATGAGAAATCAGGTGGTATCATATGGATTTTAACCGTAGGATTTTGCCGTTTTATATGACTTATCCGGGAATGGAAGGCAGAGAAGGGAATCCCATAAGGGATTTGGAATACTTTGGCCAGATGTATCCTGAACGTGTGAAGCGTTATCAGGGAAGAGTTATGGAAATGATGGATAAGATGGATTATGAAGGCAGTATGATTTATGATGAGTATCCGGACCGCTATAGTCTGGAACGGATTGCCATGTCCATGGTGGATATATTGCGTAAGGAAGCAAATGAAGCTATGGAACCTATACCGGAGGATGAGCATTTCGAAGCGCTGATTTATGTGTTATTATGTAATGAGGTGTATAAGAGACGCCACGGTAAAAGGAAGAGTTATTGGATTTTCTAGAGGAAGATATTTATGGAAGAACTACAGAAGGTATTGCAGGAAGTTCTGAATCGAGATTTGGAGCACGTTATTTTAAGTAATACCGCAGACAAAGAATACGCAACAAAGATTAAAATCAGACCGGTGGAGCTGAAAGGGGAGCTTCTGTTTCAGCAGACGCTCTACCGAGGCACCCAGGTCTTTCATCATAATTACACCACAGAGGAAATAGGGGCGCAGATTATGGATGCCCTTTCCGGAAAAATGAAGCAGGCGGAGCTTAAGGGAAACACTTTGCAGGCTACGGTGCTGGTAAGTAAGAAGGGGAAATTGACTTTAAAATGCAAGAAAATGCAGCCTTCTTCTGAAAGAGCTACAAAAGATTTATCTCATAACAGGGAAAAGCAGTACATCTTAAAAGAAGGAAAACCGGTGGCATTTTTGGTGGGACTGGGTGTCCAGACGTCCGAGGGAAAAATTGCGAAAAACCGCTATGATAAGTTTCGCCAGATTAATAGGTATCTGGAATTTATTGAGGATATTCTGGATAAACTTCCTAAGAATAGAACTATCCGCATTATTGATTTCGGATGCGGTAAGTCTTATCTCACCTTTGCAATGTATTACTATTTGCATGAATTGCAGGGAAGAGATATTGCAGTAACCGGCTTGGATTTAAAGAAGGATGTAATTGCACACTGTAACACGCTGGCAGAGAGCTGTGGGTATGATAAGCTTCACTTTGAGGTGGGGGATATCAGTACCTATGAAGGAGAAAACAGTGTGGACATGGTAGTATCTCTTCATGCATGTGATACAGCAACCGATTACGCATTGGAAAAGGCAGTAAAATGGGGGGCAAAGGTAATTTTGGCAGTTCCCTGTTGTCAGCATGAGGTGAATCGTCAGATTAAAAATGAGCTTCTCGCACCGGTGTTGAAATATGGACTGATTAAGGAGCGGATGGCAGCTTTGATTACGGATGCCGTACGTGCGAACTTGCTTGAGCAGCAAGGGTATGATACGCAGATTCTGGAATTTATTGATATGGAGCACACACCTAAGAATCTGCTAATTCGTGCAGTGAAGCGGGGAGAAGGACAAAGACAGAGTATGAGGCCGGGACAGACAACCATTCAGGAAACAATGGAAGGTCTGCATATTTCGCCTACTTTGAGTAAAATATTTGAAGATTTAGGGAACGAGTAATGAAGAAATTTTTTGTGAAAGCCTTGTTGTTTATAACGGTTTTCTTTGTGACACTGATTGTCAGCGGCCGCATCATGAACCAAGGGAATAACAACCTGACCATGGAGATGGGGGCAGCAACCCTTCCTATAGTAACTTTGCAAAAGGGAGATATTTCCTATAATGAGCTGCACGGTTACCTTGCAGATATGGATGTGACGTATCAGCGGGAAAGCATTACAGAGCTTGGAGAAAGCAGGGAGCTTGATTTTCTTGTTTCGGAATATGAGGAAGAGATTGCAGAAATTGCCATAGAAGTGCGGAGCTGTGATGGGGAACGTTTGATTGAACATACTTCGGTGACTGAGTTTAAGGAAGCGCAGGGAGTAATTACCGTACATGCTACAGTAAAGGACTTAATTGAAAAAAATACGGAATATGCACTTACCATCTTTGTGAAGGAAGTGGGCGGAAGAGAGATTAAGTATCATACCCGCATGATTTGGGCAGAAGAGCTGTACACATATGAGAAGTTGCAATTTGTGAAGGATTTTCATGAGAAAACCTTTGACAAGGAAGCCGCCAAGGAGCTTGCCAGATATCTGGAAACCAATTCCAAAGGGGACAATACCACCCTGCATACAGTGGATATCCATTGTAGTCTGGAACAGGTAACCTGGGGAGACCTGGATGTGCAGGAGATTACAGAGCCGGTGATTTCTGTATGTGATTTGGCTTCTCAGACCGCATCCTTTACAATTCGCAGCATGGTTGCCGGTGGTGAGGAAAAGGAAAAAACGTATTATTTCGTAGAAGAGTTTTATCGTATCCGTTACACCACGGACAGAACATATTTGTTGGAGTTTGAGAGAAATATGACTCAGATTCCTTCTCTCAGTAGCAGTCTTTTTGCAAATGATAAGATTATGTTGGGAATCGTGAGTGAGGACATTCCCATTGTGGAGAGCGAAGATGGCAGCATCGTGGTGTTCTCTGTGGCAGGAAAGCTTTGCAGTTATAATGTATCTACGAATAAGCTGGCAGTATTGTTTAGTTTTTATGATACTGAAAATATGAGTAGCCGTGATATTTACAATCAGCATGATATTAAGATTCTGAATGTAGACGAAGGCGGAAATGTGGAATTCGCTGTTTATGGGTATATGAACAGAGGAAGACATGAGGGTGAAGTGGGTATTCAGCTGTACCGGTACGACAGTGCCAAGAATACTGTGGAAGAGGATGTATATATTCCGTATAACAAGCCCTTTTCTATGCTGAGTAGTGATTTGGAAAAGCTGTTATTTCTAGATAAGGATAAGCATCTATATCTATATCTGGATCACACGATTTATGAGGTAGATGTAAACGAAAAGCTTGGTTCTATGTTGGAAGTGGTACAGGATGATAATGCTATCGTTATTTCAGATTCCCATGAGATTATTGTGTGGAATGAAGAAAATAAGCTTAGACTGATAAATTTTAAGAGTGGTGAAAAGCTTACCACCACGGCTGGAAGAGGTGAGCAGATTCGTCCGCTGGGTTTTATGGGAGAGGATGTTATTTACGGTATTGCAAAGGAAGAAGACATCATGATTGATGAGGTGGGAGTCACCTTCTTCCCTATGTACAAGGTATGTATTAAGAATACCTCAGGCCAGCTTTTAAAGGAATATCAGCAGGAGAATATCTATACGCTGGATTTGGCAATCGAAGAAAATCAGATTACTCTGTCCAGAGTGGTCCGTGATGAGGATGGTGATTATGAGGAGACTACGCCGGAGCATATCATGAATAATATGGAACAGAAGACCACTAAGAATAAGATTGTAGTGGCAGCAGTTGATATCTATGAGAAGATTGTGCAATTACAGGTGCGAAGTGAAGTAGATATCAAGAGTGTAAAGATTCTGACTCCCAAGGAAGTTGTCTTTGAAGGAGCCAGAAGTACCATGCTGGAAACCCCAGAAAAGCAGCCGCTTTATTATGTTTATCGTGCAGGAAAAATCGAAGATATTTATCTCAGTGCACAGGAAGCTGTTGCCCGTGCTTATGAGGTATCCGGTTCTGTTATGAATGAGAGTGGTAAAACGGTATGGATAAAGGGTAATCGTGTAACCAGAAATCAGATTATGGCAATCAAGGAACCGGAAGAGGTGGAGAAGGAAGCCTCCCTGGCAGCGTGCCTGGATACCATCCTAAAATTTAAGGGAATCAGTCGGGATACCGAATCGCTACTTTCACAGGGAAAGAGTGTTCCGGAGATTCTTAGTGAAGGGTTACCGGATGTAGATGTGGTAGAATTGATTGGATGTCCTATGGATGCAATGCTTTACTTTGTGAATCGTGACATTCCGGTACTGGCAATGCTTAATGATGGAGAGGCGGTGTTGATTACCGGCTTTAATGAGTTCAATGTGGTAATCTTTGAACCATCCACCGGAAAATTATATAAGAAAGGTATGAATGATTCTACAGAGTGGTTTGAGGAAAACGGAAATCAGTTTATTACTTACATGGAATAAAAAAGTGGAATGTTGCTGCTGCAACATTCCACTTTTAAATTTATAATTCACCGTTTTTATATTTGCTTACAATGTTGTGAATTCTTTCACTTGGATTTAATAAATCGCTGATAGAAGAATCGTGATTTAATGTATCGATGATGTAAGCGATGTACTTGCTCATATCACAGTTGATGTACCATTCACGCTCTAATAAATCCGGAGTCTGGTATACAAGGTTGGTAGTAAGAACCTTATCAATAATGCCTTCCTCATGAGCCTTATCAAATTTGTCCAGACCGTTGGTAAATAAGCCGAAGGTAGAGAATACGAAGATTCTGTTAGCCTTTCTTGCCTTTAATGCAGCGGCGGTTTCAATCATACTTTCGCCTGAAGAGATCATATCGTCGATGATGATAACGTCCTTGCCTTCTACATTGCTTCCTAAGAATTCATGTGCCACAATAGGATTGCGTCCGTTAACGATTCTGGTATAATCACGACGCTTGTAGAACATACCCATATCTAAACCGAGAACGTTGGCGATGTAGATTGCTCTCTTCATACCGCCTTCATCCGGGCTGATAATCATCATGTGCTCAGAATCAATCTTTAAATCCTTAACATTACGAAGAAGTCCCTTAATGAACTGATATGCAGGCTGTACAGTTTCAAAACCATGAAGAGGAATTGCGTTCTGTACTCTGGGGTCATGTGCATCAAAGGTAATAATATTATCAACACCCATGCGTACCAGCTCTTGAAGAGCAAGTGCACAATCTAAAGATTCACGAGAGGTTCTCTTGTGCTGACGGCTTTCATATAAGAATGGCATAATCACGGTAATTCTGCGGGCCTTACCACCTACAGCGGCGATAATACGTTTTAAGTCCTGATAGTGGTCATCCGGAGACATATGGTTCTCGTGACCGCAGAGAGAGTACGTTAAGCTATAGTTGCAAACGTCCACTAAAAGATAAAGATCTGTACCACGAACAGATTCTAAAATCATACCCTTTGCTTCACCGGAACCAAAACGAGGAACCTTTGCTCCAAGCTGGTAGGTGTCACGCTGATAGCCGGCAAATGCTAAAGAATCCTTGTGCTCGCTTTCACGCTCTGTTCTCCATTTAACAAGATACTTGTCAACTTTATCTCCCAGAATTTTGCAGCCTTCTAAGGAAATCAAGCCCAATGATCCAACGGGGATGGTTTCCAAGTTACGTTTTTCTTCACGGTTTACCATGAAATAGTCCTCACTTTCTTCGCTTTAGGATAGTTTTCCAGATAATTTTTTGCTGATGCGAATATCCGGTCCGGATAATTTGCATAGAGAATAATTACTTGTAATGCGGGAGAATACGCGTTCAGAGTATCTGTCGCGAAGCTCCTCTAACCCCAAGTTAGTAGAAATAATTGTTGCCTTCTGGCGCAGGTGACGTTCGTTGAGTAACCCGAATAGCTGAGAAGTTACGAAGGAATTAGTCACCTCTGTTCCCAGATCATCGATAATCACCAAGTCACAATTGTATAAGTCTTTATAGAAATTGTAAAGGCTTTCTTTCATTTTTGTGTTAAATGAATAACTCGCAAGCTGTTCGAAGAGCCCATTTGCACTAAAATAGATAACGGAATATCCCTGCGCAAGCAGTTCTCTGGCAACGCAGCCGGAAAGAAAACTCTTACCTGTTCCTACTGTACCATAAAAGAACAAGTTTTGATAGTGCTTGGGAAAACCTGCCACAAAGTTTTTGCTGATTGCTACAGCACTTTCAAAGCGTTTTAGGTCCTCTCCCTGATAGTATGTGTAGGAAAGGGTATCAAAATTCTCTCTTTCAATAAGCTCCTGAATATTGGATTGCTCATATAGCAGTGCAATTTCTCTCTGCCGCAGACAGCGACATTTTTCACTTCCGATATATCCGGTATCCTGACATGCAGAGCAGGTATAAATAGGATCTAAATAGTCTTCAGAAAATCCTCCGGAGCTAAGTAGCTTTTTCTTTTCCGCAGAAAGGAAAGCAATCTCTGATTTTAATGCATCCAAAGCATCTTCCTGCCCATCTAAAAGCATACGGGCATGCTTTACGGAAAGAGAAGCAATCTCATCGGATAGCTTCTTGTACCGGGGAAGTGAAGAAAAAATCTCTTCTTTACGCTGTTGAAGGAGGCGGTGGTTTCTATTCTGAGTTTCCTGATACTCTCTTTGAATCAAATCATGTTGTACCTTTGTAAGTGACAAAACTTCAGTCTCCTTCTTAATTAGTTACTTAACAATTCTCGTTCTAACTCGGCGAAATCATATGTATTCTGAGCGAACTGATTAAATTTATTATTGGTGGTTACAGAAGCCTTAGGGGTAGAAGTCCTTGTACGTGATTTCTGGTACTGGGCATCAATCTTGGAAATGTCCTCTTTTTGCTTTACATCGTTCAGCTTCCAATTTTTCAAAATTCCTTCCGCATATTCAAAACGATGCTTGTCCGTTGCTAAAACAGTGCGGTCACATGCTTCTATAATAATGTCGTTGGAAAAGCCATAGTCTCTTGTCCAGCGAATAATATATTCCATCTCCTTATTGGTAGGAGAGTTACTTTTGCCAAGGGCATTCATAATAGTATAGACAGATTTATTGTATTTATTGGAAGCTTCATAGGCCTCTTCCGGAGTGGAAATTCCCTGCTGGGCCCAACTGATGGCAACCTTCTCCATGTAGCGGAAATCCTTCTTGCCCAGTTCTACACAATACTGAAGTAGGTAATCAATCAAATCGTTAGAGAAATGAAGAACATCGGAAAAGAAGATGACGGTCTTCATTTCGGAAGGTGTCAGAGTCTTGCCAACGTAGGTCTGTGCGAGGAATAAAAGCTCTTCAATGCTTTCGTCATCACAGAAATTCTTCATCTGTTCAGCAGAGTAGCTGGGTTTTACGAAGGTGGGGGCTTCCTTTGCAGTAGCTTCGGTGGGAGCCACCTTTGTAGTAGCTTCTTTTACAGGTGTAAGAGCAGCTTCAGCTGCCTGAAGCTTTAACTCACAGCTTGGGGACTCCTGGCGGGTCAAATCACAGATTTGAACACCTACCAGATTCTTTTCATCATCATATTCTAATGAAAGGAGCTGGCGCTTCTCCCAATATTTCATGGCACGGAGCACGTTTTTCTCTGTATGACCGAACTTGTCGGCGATATCTGATACGCTGGTGGCCATGCCGGCGTTCAGCATACGGATAAGGTACAGATAGACTTTGAGCTGGGTGTCGTTAGCATCTTCCATGTATTCATCTATAAATATATTGGGAATCACTGTAGAATCCCCATGTTTATCCTTGTAAATCTTCAAACGAGCCATCTCGAATCAGTCCTTTCAACAGTTACCATTTGTACCTGCCCCTGAGCGGTTCCTCATGGAGCGAGCATTATGGATTATAGCATAGGAATTTTTAAAAAGAAATAGGCAAAATGCCGAGAAACCTTGAAAATACTGGGGTTCCGGGATTTTGTGGATAATGTGGAATCTGTGGATAACATACCGGTGGAGAGGCGGAAAGGCATGATTATATAAGGCTTTCCACCATGGAAAAGATTTCCACAAAACGACAAAAAATATCCACATTTCTCTCTGGGAAAATGCCCATGAAAAAATGTGGATATTGTGGATAACTATTTTGAAAGCAGGCTTTCGCCGATTTTAAGCACGTCTCCGGCACCCATAGTTATCAACATGTCACCGTTTATGCAATTTTCTAATAAAAATTTTTCGATTTCTTCAAAGGAAGGAAAATAGAAAGCTTCTTTTCCAAGGGCCTGAATGGCCTTCTGTAAATCTACGGAGCTGATACCTAAAGTATCGGTCTCTCTTGCAGCATAAATGTCTGCCAGAACTATCTTATCCGCAAGGGAAAGGGACTTGGCGAAGTCTTCCATAAGTGCCTTGGTTCTGGTGTAGGTATGAGGCTGGAAAACACACCAAAGGTTTTTATACTCGCAGCCCTTTGCAGCTTTTAAGCATGCCTCAATTTCTGTAGGATGGTGAGCGTAGTCATCAATGATATTGATACCGTTTACGGTACCCTTGTATTCAAATCTGCGATTGGTACCGTGGAAACCAAGGAGAGCCTTGGCTGTTACCGCATCCGGGATTTCCAAAATATCTGCCAGACAGATAGCGGACATGGCATTCATTACATTGTGCTCGCCCGGCACGCTGAGAGAGTATTCTCTCAGCGTGCCATCCGGACCGGTAATGGTAAAGGTTGCGTTGCCCATTTCGTTATAGCTGATGGAACTGAGTTTGTAGTCTGCCTCAGGGCCGTGTCCAAAGGTGATTACCTTGCAGGGAAGTGCGTCTGTAATCTCCTGATATCTGTCAATATCACTGTTAATAATCAGATAGCCGTCTTCCGGAAGGAGCTGTGCAAATTTTTTAAAGGAACTGCGGATATCCTCTAAATCTTTAAAGAAGTCCAGATGATCCGCATCAATATTTAATATGATGGAAATCTTCGGGAAAAAGCTTAAAAAGCTGTTTGTATACTCGCAAGCTTCGGTTACAAAGTAGCCGGAGTTGCCGATGCGGATATTGCCACCGATGGTCTTTAAGATACCTCCAATGGAAAGGGTTGGATCGGTATCACCTTCTAAAAGAATCTCTGAGACCATAGAGGTGGTGGTAGTTTTGCCGTGAGTTCCGCTGATGGCGATTGGCATTTCATAATTTTTCATAATCTGCCCAAGAAGCTCAGCACGGGACATATAGGGGATGCCTTTTCTGCGAAGCTCCAAAAATTCCAAGTTATTGTCATGTACCGCACTGGTCAGTACAGCAACATCAATGTCATCAGTAATATGTTCGGCACTTTCACCATATTTTACAGAGATGCCTCTTTTCTCCAGGCTCTCTGTGATGGCAGATGAGTGCCAATCGGAACCGGATACGGTAAAGCCGGCGTTGTGAAGTACCTGGGCAAGACCACTCATACTGATACCGCCGATACCGATAAAGTATATAGAAATAGGATTACTAAAGTCTAGTTTGTACATAGCTTTCTCCAATCTGAACGGATTCATTCGTACCTTTCATTCTAACACAAATTTTCCGCGAATAACAGAGAGAATTTAATGTTTAATGTTGTGAAAAATATACTAAAAAAACAGGAAAATCGACAATTTCTTGGTAAATGTTATTCACTTTCCGGGACTGATGTGCTATAATAATTTGTACAAATCATTGCTTAGATAAACGTGAGAGAAAAGAATTTAGGCTTTAGATGATAACAGAAAGGGAGGGCTTGATTTTGATTAAGAAAGAAATGATTGCCATGCTTCTTGCAGGAGGACAGGGAAGTCGTTTGGGCGTGCTTACTTCTAAAGTTGCAAAGCCGGCCGTGGCATTTGGAGGAAAATATCGTATTATTGATTTCCCACTTTCAAACTGTATTAATTCAGGAGTAGATACGGTTGGTGTTTTGACCCAGTATCAGCCCCTGCGTTTGAATTCACATATTGGTATTGGTATTCCTTGGGATTTGGACCGTAATATTGGCGGTGTAACCGTGCTTCCACCTTACGAGAAGAGTACCAACAGTGAGTGGTATACCGGTACTGCAAATGCAATTTATCAGAACATAGAATATATGGAAAGCTTCAATCCGGAATATGTGCTTATTCTGTCCGGTGATCATATTTACAAGATGGACTATGAGGTGATGCTGGATTTCCATAAGGAAAACGGTGCAGAGGTTACCATTGCGGTTATGCCGGTTCCTATGGAGGAAGCGAGCCGTTTCGGTATTATGATTACGGACGAGAACAGAAGAATCACCGAGTTTGAAGAGAAGCCTGAGAATCCAAGAAGTAATCTGGCTAGTATGGGTATCTATATCTTCAATTGGAAGACCTTACGAGAAGCGTTGATTGCAATGGCTGAGCAGCCTGCGTTGGATTTCGGTAAGCATGTCATTCCCTATTGCCATGAGAAGGGAGCACCGTTATATGCTTATGAGTTCAACGGCTATTGGAAGGATGTAGGAACCTTAAGCTCGTATTGGGAAGCGAATATGGAGCTTATCGATATTGTTCCGGAATTCAATTTATATGAAGAATATTGGAAGATTTACACAAAGAGTGATATCTTACCTCCTCAGTACATTTCTTCAGAAAGTGTTGTGGAGAGAAGTATCATCGGTGAGGGTACTGAGGTGTATGGCGAAGTTTACAACTCCGTTATCGGATGTGGCGTAACCATCGGTAAGGGTACCGTAATCAGAGATTCCATTATTATGAACAATACTCAGATTGGTGATGGATGTGTATTTGACAAAGCAATTATCGCAGAGAATGTAACCATCGGTGATAAGGTTACCTTAGGTGCCGGTGAGGAGGCTCAGAATGAGACTGCGCCTCATATTTATAATCATGGAATTACTACTATCGGTGAGAAGAGCGTGATTCCTGACGGCGTTACTATCGGAAAGAATTCCGTAGTATTTGGTGTAACCTGCGCTGCCGACTATGATAATTTGACCATGGCAAGCGGAAAAACATTGATTAAGGCAGGTGAATAAGTATGAGAGCAATAGGAATCGTTTTAGCAGGCGGTAATAACCGCAGAATGAAAGAATTATCACAGAAGCGTGCCATCTGTGCAATGCCTGTGGCAGGTAGTTATCGAAGCATCGATTTTACCTTAAGTAATATGTCCAACTCTCATATCCAGAAGGTAGCAGTACTTACCCAGTACAATGCAAAGAGCCTGAATGAGCATTTAAGCTCATCCAAATGGTGGGATTTCGGACGTAAGCAAGGGGGATTATTCGTACTTACCCCGGAAGTGACTGCTGACAACAGCAATTGGTACAGAGGAACCGCAGACGCTATTTATCAGAATCTGGACTTCTTAAAGAAGAGCCACGAGCCATATGTAGTGATTGCATCCGGCGATGGTATCTACAAATTAGATTTTGGTAAGGTATTAGAGTATCATATTGCTAAGAAGGCTGACATCACTGTAGTGTGCCGTGATATGGAGGCGGGCTTTGAGATGGAGCGATTCGGTACTCTCCGCATGGATGACGAACATAGAATCGTGGATTTCGAAGAGAAGCCGTTAAAGGCCAAGAGCAATACCGTATCTTGTGGTATTTATGTAATTCGTAGACGTCAGCTTATTGAGATGATTGAGAAGTGTGCAGAAGAAGACAGATATGATTTTGTACAGGATATCTTAGTTCGTTACAGAGAGCAGAAGAGAATTATCGGATATAAGATTAAGGATTATTGGAGAAATATTGCGTCTGTTGAAGATTACTTCAGCACCAACATGGACTTCTTAAAGCCGGATGTAAGAAAGTATTTCTTCAAGGAGTATCCGGATATCTACTCCAAGATTGATGACCTTCCTCCTGCAAAGTATAACGTAGGTTCTAACGTGAAGAACAGTTTAGTATCCAGTGGCTGTATCGTAAATGGTGAAGTGGAGAATTCCGTTATCTTTAAAAAGAGCTATATCGGAAATGGCTGTGTGATTAAGAATTCCATCATTTTAAATGATGTATATATCGGCGACAACGCCTATATTGAAAACTGTATCGTGGAAAGTCGCGGTACCATTAAAGCAGGTTCACGTTATGTGGGAGAAGATGGCGTGAAGATTGTGATAGAGAAAAATGAGAGGTTTGTTCTGTAGAAGAAAAGTAAATAAGAACCAAGGAGGTAAGACTCATGCAGATCACAGATGTTCGTGTTCGCAAGATTACTAAGGAAGGAAAGATGAAAGCAATTGTGTCCATTACCTTGGATAATGAATTCGTTGTTCATGATATCAAGGTGATTGATGGAGAGAAGGGCTTATTCATCGCTATGCCAAGCAAAAAGTCTGCTGATGGTGAGCATAGAGATATTGCGCATCCAATCAACTCTGACACAAGAACAGTGCTTCAGGATACAATCCTTGCTGCGTATGAAAAATCATTAAGCGAGCCGGATGAGGAAGTTTAATATTTGTGGGAGCGAGAAAGCTTAGTAGGGCTGTGGAGAAATCCACGGCCCTTTTTAATGCTATAAAGACGAGGAAATGGTCGTTGTTATCTTTGACTATAAAGGTACCTTGACATTGTTACAAGAACAAACTATTATATATAAAATGAAAGTACCTTTATATTGTTGGAGGAATATACATGTTAAAACATTTATGTCCTTGTTGTGGTCATCACTGTTATTTGAATAACACACAATGTGAAAGAGGCGCAGAGTACGCACAGACCGGAGTAATACCGCCACGTACTCATAAGGCTGATGGTCACAACGAAAAGAAAAAGAAAGATTCACATAAGAAAAAATATCACACACTTGATCAGGACAACAAGTTAATCTGGAATCTTCGTGATATGGGACATATTATTCGTTCCTTGTCAGAAGGGAAAGGAAGCCAGAGCAGAATTCTGATTATTATGAGCGAAGTACAGACGATGACTCAAAGAGAACTTACTGAACGATTGGGAATTCAACCTGGATCAGCAAGTGAAGTCATTGGAAAGTTGGAAAGTGCCGGACTTCTGAAACGTACACCAAGTGAAGAAGATCGACGTACCTCTGACATTCGACTTACCGATACAGGTCGTTTGAAGGCAATGGAAGCTATAGAACAGAGAAAGGTGCGTCATGCAGAAATGTTTTCATGTTTATCTGAAGAAGACAAAGCAGATTTTCTAATTCTTCTTGAAAAAGTGAATAATGATTGGCGATATCGTTATGGAGAAAAAGCGTCTGTTCAAAAGTACAGTAATGATGGGGAGCGTTGCACACATCATTCAGAGAAGGAATGATGTGGTTATGTGGAAATATATAAAAAGATATTTACTCTCGCAAGAAGGCAGATATCATGAACTGTACATGACACAGTTTGCCGGTTTTGCTATTTAACAGGAAGGTGAATTATGAACGTAGTCGAAAAAAAAGAATTTTTTTATTCAAACTACACCGGTGATGCTGTAATGACTGTATACAAAGTATTTCCTGGTGTTGAGTTGGTATATAACTCCGTACATATGAATCATTTTAATCGTGGAGAATCGACTGTTGGAAACTACATCGAAATTCACCATTGCCTGGAAGGCCGTATAGAGCAGGAGTTCAATAATGGAAATCTGTATTTGATGCCTGGTGATCTATCTATTGCGATTCGTGATAAGACGATGGATGCCTACATATTTCCGCTTCATCACTATCACGGCATTACTATAGCAATAGATATCAATGTTTTCCCTAAATGTTTTTCAGAATTATTAAGTGATGTTTTTGTGGAGCCACTGGAGGTTGCCAGAAGGCTGTGTCAAACAGAACCTTTTTTTGTCCTGCGAGGAGAAAAATATATCGAGCATATTTTTTCCGAAATTTATGATGCTCCGGAAAAAGGACGAATCGGTTACTTCAAAGTAAAAATCATGGAACTGTTTCTGATGCTGAATAAAATAGATTTGGAACAGGTGAAACCAGCCAGTAATTCAGTTCCTCGTTCCAATGTAATACTTGCAAAGGAAGTTGCGGAGTTTCTGTCTTGCAACTTGAATAGCCATATTACCATTTTGGAACTGGCAAAACAATTTAATGTTTCTCCTACGCATTTAAAAAAGATTTTTAAAGATGTTTATGGTACGCCGATTTATAAATATGTCAGAGTACAAAAAATGCAGTTAGCAGCACAGTTGTTGTTGAATACAAACTGCACAATTTTACAAATCGCAGGAGACTGCGGCTATACCAATTCAGGAAAATTCTCTGCAGCTTTTAAAGAAGTGATGGGCGAAACACCTTTTGAATATCGAAAAAATCATCATAACAAGGAAGAAATGTAACAAAAAAGTGTCGCAGTGTATACTGTGCCACTTTTTTTGTTACATTTCTTCCCGAGAGATTTGTCTTTTTGGTAATTACACTTGTCTTTTTGGAGCAAAAAAAGTCCGAACAGAAATTTTTCTTTTCTTCTTGGAGCGGAATATACATCTGTATTATTGTACAATTTGGAACGTTGGATTGCTATCCGACATTATTTTTTATAGTACGGTTAGACTTCACTAACCAAAGAAAGGAGATTTGTTATTTTTAATGCTACAGAAACTTTACAGTAAAAACTGGTTTATTACTGTGCTGCTTTCCGTGCTGTTGTTTGCCTTTTCGGTAATTTCGCTGTTTGTTGGCGTGATTGATATCAAGATATCCGATTTGTTCCGTGGCGGCGTCAATCTCGAACTATTCTTTATCACACGACTGCCTCGCCTTCTTGCCATATTGTGCACAGGAACTGGTCTTAGTGTTGCCGGACTTATTATGCAACAACTTTGTATGAACAAATTTGTGTCTCCTTCTACAGGTGCCACACTTGCATCTGCCAAATTCGGAATATGTATCGCGCTGGTATTCCTTCCTGCGTCCACACTTTGGAGCAGAGCCATTTTTTCCTTTGTCTTCGCTGTTTTCGGGACATGGGGATTTGTTTGGTTTGTACAAAGAATTCAGTTTAAGGACACAATTATGGTTCCGCTGGTAGGCATTATGTTTGGAAATATCATCAATGGTTGTACGAGTTTTATAGCCTATAAATACGAAATCACGCAGGCACTTTCGACTTGGGAAACAGGACATTTCTCTATGGTTCTCCGTGGAAGATATGAAATTGTTTATCTTGTTGTGCCACTCCTAATTCTCGCCTTCATCTTCTCTAATCATTTCAACATCGTTGGAATGGGAAAGGATTTTTCACAGAATCTCGGAGTGAATTACAAATTTGTTTTATTCCTTGGTCTTACGATTGCAGCAGCTATAACGGCCAGTATTGTAGTCGTTGTGGGTGAGATTTCCTACATTGGTCTGATCATCCCCAATATGATCGCCATGTTTAAAGGGGACAAAATACGAGGTACTCTTGTAGATACAGCACTGGCTGGTGCATTGTTCGTACTAATCTGTGACATAATCGCAAGAGTTGTCATTTATCCGTATGAGGTTGCTATCCAACTGATTGTTGGTATCATCGGAAGTATTCTGTTCCTGTTTATTCTCTTCCGCAAGTTGAAACATGGACGCAAAGCCATCCGCCTTGATAGAAAGAAGAAAGGTGGTGAAACGGCATGATGAAAAAACAAAATTCATATTTGTCAAAACACAAATGGAACCTCATCAAACTAATGATATTGGCACTTTTGGTTATAGCCACGATCACAGCTTTCATGCTGATTGGAATTGATTTCAGCAAGCCAAAGCTGGTGGCATTTGCGTTTAAGCTTCGAGCCCCAAAGTTGGTAGCTATGTTGGTCGCTGCATTTGCCATTGGTGCTGCATCCATTGTGTTCCAGTCCATTATAAATAATCGAATCGTGACACCATGCCTGCTCGGCATGAATGCGCTTTATACACTGATTCATACATTGATTTTCTTTGCACTTGGTTCAGGAAGTATTTTTGCAGCAAACGATACTGTGGCCTATATAATTGACCTGATTATTATGGCAGTTGTTGCAACATTTATTTACGGCTACCTGTTCAAGAAAACAAATTACAATGTTCTGTATGTTTTGTTGATTGGTACGGTATTATCGTCCTTATTCGGTAGTATCCAGTCTTCCATGATTTTCGTCATGGATCCTAATGAATATGACATTCTTCTTGAAACATTGGTAGCAAGCTTCAGCAATATTAAAACAGAAATTATCTCTTTTTCCGTTGTTTTGCTTACTGTTGTGGCATTTTTCCTACGAAAGGATTTACAGCTACTTGACGTCATTACGCTGGGAAAGGAGCAGGCAATAAACCTCGGTGTAGATTATGACAGAGTCGTTCGCAGACTGCTGATTGGTGTAACGCTCTGTATAGCGGTAGCAACTGCTATGATAGGTCCAATCTCTTTCCTTGGACTAATCATAGCAAATTTGGCCAGACAGCTACTCAAGACCTATCGCCATTCTCATCTGATTATCGGCTCCGGACTGATCGGAATGCTTGCCCTTGTTGGAAGCCAATGTTTGGTAGAGCGAGTGTTTGATTATTCTGTTCCAGTCAGCGTTTTTATTACCATTGGCGGTGGCATCTATTTCTTATGGCTGTTGCTGTGGGGAAAGAGGGGTTCGATATGAATGTAAGAAATTTAATAAAAAAATACGACGGTAAAGCTGTTGTGGATTCAGTAAGCTTTAAAATTGAAAAAGGAAAAGTTACATCCTTGATTGGTCCAAATGGTGCTGGAAAATCAACAGTCATGGGAATGATATCAAGATTGGTGGCAAAAGATTCCGGTATCATCGATTTTGAGGATAAGGATCTCTCTCAGTGGAAAAGTCGTGAGCTTGCAAAGCGTCTTGCTATTTTGACACAGCACAATAATGTACAGATGAAGCTTACGGTGCAGGAGCTGGTTGCTTTTGGACGTTTTCCATACTCTGGAAGCCATCTGACTGCAGAGGATGCGGAAATCATAGCAAAAGCCATTGACTATATGGAGCTGACCGAGTTTGCCGACAAATACATTGATGAATTGTCAGGAGGGCAACGTCAGAGAGCATATATTGCCATGGTCATTGCTCAGGACACTGACTACATTCTATTGGATGAGCCTACTAACAACCTCGACATATATCACGCTACCAATATGATGAAAATTGTTCGTCGTTTATGTGACGAACTTGGTAAAACAGTTATCCTTGTTTTGCATGAGATCAACTATGCTGCATTTTATTCAGATTATATCTGCGCCTTTGTAGATGGAAAAATTGCAAAATACGGCACAGTGGATGAGGTAATGAACAAGGAAACGCTTTCGAAAATCTATAATGTGGATTTTCAGATCATAGAGATCGATGGCAAACCGCTTTCCATCTACTATTAAATATGTATGGTTTAATTTTAAAAATAAATGTAAAGGAGAATAAAAACCATGAAAAAATTTATCTCATTCGTAATGACCGCTGTTATGGCGCTGAGCCTTGTGGCGTGCAGTACTCCTGCTGAAAACAGCACAACAACTGAAGGTAGCAAAGTAACTGAAAGCAGCGCAGAAGTCGAAACTTCCGTTTCCAAGCCTGAGTCCATCACCATCACTTGTATTGATGGCACTCGTGATGAAAATGAAATTCAGCTGGAAGTACCTTATGATCCTCAGAAGATCGCCGTTTGCGATATGGCTACTCTTGATATTCTTGTGAACCTTGGGTTAGAAGATCGCATCGTTTGTGTGTCTGACACTTCTCTTGACTATCTGGTGGATGCCGTGGAAGGTATTCCTACTTGCGGCACCATTAAAGAGCCTGATGCTGAGACCATCATGTCCTATGAACCTGATTTGATCTTTATGGGCGGTCGTGGCAGTGACTTTTATTCCACTTTGTCTGAAATCGCTCCTGTTGTTCGTCTGACTGTAAGTGGCAATGTGATTGAAGGCACCATGAAAAATGCAATGACTATTGCTTCCATCTTTGGCATGGAAGCTGAAATGGAGGCTAAATCTGCTGAATACAATGCTCGCATTGAAGCTCTTCAGGGATTTGCAAAAGACAAGAATGCAATTGTGGGTATGGTTACCAGTGGCAGCTTCAATGTTGTAGGCAACGATGGACGTTGCTCCATCATTGGCAACGAGATTGGCTTTAACAATGTGGGCGTGGATGCTAACATCGAATCCTCTGACCATGGCAATATCGCAACTTTTGAATATATTCTGGATGTAAATCCTGAATACATCTTTGTTATGGACAGAGATGCAGCTACCGGCGGCGCTTCTACTGCCGCAGAAGTTATGAACAACGATGTTATCAACCAGACTGATGCTGCAAAGAATGGTAATGTTATCATTTTGGAACATCCCAGTGTTTGGTATACTGCAGAAGGTGGTTTCACTGCTCTCGGTGTTATGCTGGAAGATCTTGAAGGTGAACTGCTGAAATAAATTATAAAATGATCCGAGGGAGTGTACGAAAATGTGCACTCCCTCATTTTGATAATTGCCTTGACTTCAGTTGCAGCCGCTTACCGCAATGGTAGTACCCATGTGCGGGGTGTAACAGACAAAAACTGTTTTGCAATAACTAAAACAAAATTGATTGATATATGGTGTTTACAAAAATGAGTAGGTAATGTAAAGTGAAAGATATGAACTAAGTAAGAATAAAAGGAAAAAATATTATGATTATCATTGTAGGCCTGGGAAACCCGGGGAAAGAATATATGAATACAAGACACAACATTGGTTTTGAGGTAGTTGATAAGCTGGCTGACGAGGCCGGTATTGATGTTGCAGAGAGAAAGCATAAGGCTCTGATTGGCAAGGGTGTGCTGGATGGGCATAAGGTAATTCTGGCAAAGCCTCAGACATATATGAATTTGAGTGGTGAAAGTGTGCGTGAGCTCATAGACTATTATAAGGTGGACGAGGAGAATGAGTTGATCGTGATTTCGGATGATATCAGCTTAGAGCCGGGCAATATTCGCATCCGCATCAAGGGCAGTGCCGGTGGGCATAATGGTTTGAAGAATATTATCCAGCATCTTGGACACGATAAATTTCTTCGTGTGAAGATGGGGGTGGGCGAGAAGCCCAAAGGCTATGATCTTGCAGATTGGGTGCTGGGACACTTTACCAAGGAGGAGCGTCCGGTACTTGATGAGTCCATAGAACGTGCTGCAGACGCTATAAAACTGATGATGGACGGTGATGCCGCCGCAGCTATGAATAAGTATAATACGAAATCAGCGCAGAAGTAGTAAAGTAACATGTGATGCTATTGAATTTGAAGGAGGACTTCGATTAGGAGTGATATGCCTTATGAAGACCCTTGAAAAACGTCGGCACTTAGCGAGGTGTTTTCGAGCTTAGTACCGTTACGTTTTTCACGGAGTGAGAACATGTCTGAAATAAGGCATGTCGCTCCTGAGCGAAGTTCTTTTTCGAGTTTATGGCATGGAGAAGTGAGGTATTTATGCAGGCATTATTAGCACCCTTTCGGGAGCTTTCCGAGTATGAGCAGATTAAGAACTGCATTGCGCATAGGGATACCCCCATATCCGTAAGCGGGTGTGTGGATTCCCAGAAACTTCATATGATGTATGGTATTAGCGATGGCTTTTCTTATAAGGTCATCGTTACTTATAGTGACCTGAAAGCCAAGGAAATCTATGAGGAGTACAAGTTCTATGATCGGAATGTGCTTCTTTATCCTGCCAAGGATTTGATTTTCTTTCAGGCGGATATCCACGGTAATCAGCTGACCAAGGAGCGTGTGCGAGCACTTCGCAGAATTGCGGAGAAGAAGCCTTTTACATTGATTACTACTTATGCAGCACTAATGACACCTCAGGTTATGTGGAATGAGGAAACGGACATCCTGCGGGTAGAGAAAGGGGAGACACTGGACGAGAAGACATTTGCCTATAAGCTGGTGGAGCTGGGCTATGAGAAGGTGTATCAGGTGGAGCAGCCGGGGCAGTTTGCTATTCGAGGTGGTATTATTGATGTATTTGACCTGACGCAGGAGAATCCTTACCGTGTGGAGCTTTGGGGGGATGAGGTGGATTCCATAAGAAGCTTTGATGTACTTAGCCAGCGTTCCATTGAGCAGCTACACGGCATGACCATTTACCCGGCAGCAGAGTTTGTGCTTTCCGAGGAAAGACTAAAAGCCGGAATGGCGAAGATTGAGGCAGAGGCGAAGACGCAGGAGCAGGTATTTCGTGAGAACTTCCAGACCGAGGAAGCACATCGTATCAGTACGCAGGTAAAGGCCCTCAGGGAGGATTTGCTGGAGTTTAAGAATATGGTGAATGTGGACGGTTATATCCGCTATTTTTATGAGGACACCGTATCCCTTGTGGAAGTGCTGCAGCAGATGGAGAAAGAAGCAAATAATCGGAAACTTCTATTCTTTATTGATGAGCCATCTCACGTAAGGGAGCATGTATCTGCCATCGAGATGGAGTTTCGCGATAGCATGGAGCAGCGTGCAGCAAAGGGTTATATTCTGCCGGGACAGATGAATGTGCTCTATAGTGGGGAACAGATTATGGCCAGGCTTAATAAAAGCCCGGTAGTGGCGCTGTGCGCGATGGAGACTCGCAATAATCTGGTTCGTCCCCAGGTGCATTTGAATATATCCGCAAGAAGTATTTCTTCTTATAACAATAGCTTTGAAGCACTTCTCAAAGATTTAAAGAGCTATCGTAAGAATGGTTACAGAGTCCTGCTTTTGTCCGGTTCCCGTACCAGGGCAAGGAGACTTGCGGAGGATCTTCGCGACAACGAAATTGCGGCAGTGTATTCCGAGGATCCCTACCGTGAGGTGCAGGCGGGAGAAGTACTGACCTACTACGGCTATGTGAAGAAGGGCTTTGAGTATCCGCTTCTTAAGTTTGTGGTGATTTCGGAGTCGGATATTTTCGGCGCAGAGAAAAAGAAGAAGAAAAAGAAGCTTTATCAGGGGCAGAAGATTACCGACTTAAACGATTTGAAGGTTGGTGATTATGTCATTCATGAAAGCCACGGTCTGGGTATCTATAAAGGTATCGAGAAGGTGGAAATGGAGCATGTGGTAAAGGATTATGTAAAGATAGAGTATCGGGACGGCGGCAATCTGTACATTTTGGCTACCGGACTTGACGTTATCGGAAAATACGCGTCTTCGGATGCGGCCAAGACTCCCAAGCTGAATAAGCTGGGCTCTAAAGAGTGGGAGAAGACTAAGACCAAGGTACGCTCAGCAGTGGATGAAGTAGCCAAGGATCTGGTGGAGCTGTATGCCCTGCGTCAAAATAGTCAGGGACACGCATACGGGAAAGATACGGTATGGCAGCGGGAGTTTGAGGAGATGTTTCCTTTTGAGGAGACGGAAGATCAGCTGATGGCTATCGCAGATACCAAGGCAGATATGGAAAGCACCAGGATTATGGACCGCCTTGTATGCGGTGATGTAGGCTATGGCAAGACGGAGATTGCTATCCGGGCTGCCTTTAAGGCGGTGCAGGAGGGCAAGCAGGTGGTTTATCTTGTGCCAACCACGATTCTTGCCCAGCAGCATTATAACACCTTTTCCCAGCGTATGAAGGACTTCCCCATTCGTGTGGATTTGATGTCAAGATTCCGTACCTCCGGGGAGATTAAGAAGACGGTGACAGATTTACAAAAAGGCTTTGTGGATATTGTTATCGGAACTCATAGAGTACTTTCTAATGATGTGCAGTTTAAGGATTTGGGACTTCTTATTATTGACGAAGAGCAGCGTTTTGGCGTAACCCACAAGGAAAAGATAAAGAAGCTGAAAGAGAATGTGGATGTACTGACGCTTACTGCTACACCGATTCCCAGAACTCTTCATATGAGTCTTATCGGAATCCGCGACATGAGCGTCTTGGAGGAGGCTCCTAACGATAGATTACCTATCCAGACCTTTGTATGTGAGTATAATGAGGAGATGGTGCGGGAAGCCATCGTACGTGAGCTTACCCGTAATGGGCAGGTGTACTATGTGTACAATCGTGTGAATAATATTGCAGATGTGGCAGCGCAGGTGGCGAAGCTGGTGCCGGAGGCCAATGTGGCTTTTGCCCACGGGCAGATGAAGGAGCAGGAGCTGGAGCGTATCATGCTGGATTTTGTGGAGGGGGAAATTGATGTTCTGGTTTCTACCACCATTATTGATACCGGCTTGGATATTTCCAATGCCAATACCATGATCATCCATGATTCGGACAATTTGGGATTATCCCAGCTCTATCAGCTTAGAGGTCGCGTGGGACGTTCGAATCGTACTGCCTACGCTTTCCTTATGTACAAGCGGGATAAGATGCTGAAGGAAGTGGCAGAAAAGCGTCTGGCAGCAATTAAGGAGTTTACAGATCTTGGTAGCGGCTTTAAAATTGCCATGCGGGATTTGGAGATTCGTGGTGCAGGTAATCTGCTTGGTATGAAGCAGCATGGTCATATGGAGGCCGTAGGCTACGATATGTACTGTAAGATGCTGGGAGAGGCTGTGAAGAACTTAAAGGGTATTGAAACTATTACGGATTTTGTAACGACAGTAGATTTGGACGTGGATGCCTTTATACCGCCATCATACATTGTAAATGAAGCACAGAAGTTGGATATCTATAAGCGTATTGCCGGTATTGAAAATCCAAAGGAGCGGGACGAAATGAAGGATGAGCTTTTAGACCGGTTTGGCGAGCTGCCCCGCAGTGTGGATAACCTGCTGCGTATTGCCCTTATCCGTGCGCAGGCTCACAGTCTGTATATGGCTGAGATAAAAGGTAAAAATGAGCGCATTCAATTTACCTTCCGCCCGGATGCTAAGATTGATGTGGTAAAGATTCCGGAGATGCTGAGGAAATATAAGGATCAGCTGACCTTTACCGCCTATGGGAATCCCTTCTTTACTTACAAATATCGTAAGATTGGTATTATTGAAAAGGACGGGGAACTGCTTTTAGAGAGTACGGAAAAATTGCTGCAAGATATGCAGACGCTGCTTCTATAACAGTTCAGCCGCGCAAAACACGGCTGTAAAAACAGTTCAGCCGCGCAAAACACGGCTGTAAAAACAGTTCAGCCGCGCATATTCGCAAAGGCGACTTCGTCGCTTTCTCGCGGCGTTGCCGCTAACTTTGCTCATAAATATGCGCTCAGTCCATGCCTTTGGGCGCACAAAAAATCCTGCCAGCAGTATTTTTGTGTACGTCAAGGCATGGCTGAACTGTTTTGTTAAATATTTAATTAGTTCTGTCTCACTTTACGAGAAATCTTTGGTATGTTATATTGTTTGTACAGAGAGAAAAGTCAGTATTTATGCTGATGTAAGAGCTTTCATACAATTTAAGGAGATTATGAAAATGGGTGAGAAAAAAGAATTTGATTTATTGGCACTTGGAGAGTTGATGCTTCGTCTTTCTCCTACCGTGAACGAGAGAATTACCAGAGGTGACAGCTTCGGTAAGCAGGCCGGTGGTGCAGAGTTAAATGCCATTACCGGTGCGGCTATGCTGGGACTTCGTTGCGGTATTATTTCTAAGCTTCCTGCCAATGATTTAGGAACATATATTAAGAACCGTGTACGTTTATGTGGTGTCAGCGATGACTATTTGGTATATGATAGCGGTAAGGATGCCAGACTTGGAGTTTATTATTATGAAAGTGGTGCGTATCCAAGAAAGCCTCGTATTGTATATGATAGAAAGAACAGTTCTATCAATACCATTTCTGTAGATGATTTTGATGAAAGCATCTTTAAGTCTACCAGATGCTTCCATACCAGTGGTATTACTTTGGCACTGAGTCCTCAGGTGCGTGAGACCACTATTGAGATGATTAAGCGTTTTAAAGCAGAGGGAGCCATTATTTCCTTTGATGTAAACTTCCGTGGAAATCTTTGGACCGGTGCGGAAGCCAAGGAATGTATCGAGAGAATTCTTCCGTATGTAGATATCTTCTTCTGCTCCGAGGAGACGGCAAGATTGACCTTCTTAAAGGAAGGGGACGCTAAGTCCATTATGAAGAGCTTTACAGAGGACTTCCCGGTATCGATTGTAGCTTCTACCCAGAGAATCGTACATAGTCCGAAGCGTCATACCTTCGGTTCAATCCTTTATAGTGCAAAGGATGACACCTTCTATGAAGAGCCACCGTATGCCAATATCGAGGTCGTAGACCGTATTGGTAGTGGTGATGCGTATATCTCCGGTGTGTTATATGGTCTTCTTTCCCATGAGGGAGATTACCAGAAGGCACTAGAGTATGGCAATGCTACCAGCTCATTAAAGAACACCATTCCGGGAGATTTATTGTCCACCGATCTCAAGGAAATCGATGGCATCATCACAGAGCACAAATCAACCGGACGTATTGCAGAAATGGACAGATAGTCGAAAGAAGTGTTTAACGTGCAATTTTCTTACAAAAGAGTCGCAGATAGCGACTCTTTTTTGGTTGCAATCGCCAATTTACCATGTTACACTGAGGTGTAGAAGTATCGCTTATCAGAAGCAAAAGGGAGTAGTAATGAGTAATAATCCGCAACTTAATAACCTGGGGGATCAGATAAAGGGTGCTTTGAATGAAGCACTCACCACAGGTGATTTTAAAAATCTAAATAGTTTGGTGTCAGACACTGTGACAACAGCCTTGAATGATGCAGGAATGACATCTTCCAAGGCTTGGCAGCAGAAGGAAGAGTGGAAGGCAAGGCAGGGGCACAGTTCTCAGTACAATACTGCTTATTGGCAGCAGCAAAAAATACTGAGAGAGCAGCAGATGCAGCAGAATCAGGTACAGCTTCAGAGAGAAAGAGAAGAGGCTATGAAGCAGAGGCGTTTGCAGATGGAGCAGGAACGCTTCCGTAGGACAGGCCTTTTGGTTGATGTGAAGAACGAGGGTATGGCAGCAGGCGTGCTTTTCATTGTTTTTGGTGCCATTGCCAATGTACCGCTGTTTATTTTGACATTGATTTTTGCTTTGGCAAGTGAACCATTGGTGGCAGGGTGGCTGGCTTTTTTTACAGCCTTGTCAATTATGTTTATCTGTTTGGGTAAGAGTAAGATTGATTTGATTCGCATGGCCAAGAGATACGTAAAGCTCTGTGGTAATAAATTATATGCAGAAGTGGAAGAGCTTGCCTCTCAGGTGGGTAAGTCGCCTAAGAAGGTGGTAAAGGATATTCGGAAGATTCTTCAGAAAGGAATTATTCCCAGTGCCCGTATGGATAAAAAGGGAACCACTCTTATGCTTAATGATGTGGTATACAAGCAGTATCAGGATGCTGAGAATGCAAGAATTGCCCGCGAGAAAGAGGAAAAAACGAAATCAAAGCCCCAAACTCCAAGTGAACTGGTAGCGGAAGCCAAGGCACAGCAGAAGACGGAACTGGAACAGATGATTTCCGAAGGACAGGATTGCATCCGTAAGCTTCGTGATTATAATGATTTAATTCCGGGAGAAGCCATTTCAGCCAAGATGTATCAGTTGGAAGATTTGTTGAAGGAAATCTTTAATCGGGTGGAGAATGAACCGGCGCAGATGCCTCGTATGCACAAGGTAATGAATTACTATCTGCCTACCACATTAAAACTGGTAGAGGCCTACCATGAATTTGACAAGGTAAGTAATCCGGGAGATGATATCATTTCTGCCAAGGAAGAAATAGAGAAGACCTTGGATACCATTAATGAAGCCTTTGTAGAACTGCTTAACAGCCTATTTCAGGATAAGGTATTTGATGTTACTACAGATGCACAGGTATTGCAGACCATGCTGGCAAACGAGGGCTTGACCAAGGAGAAGGCGTTTGCAAAGCTGAGTAACTAAAACACAATTTGAAAGGGAGATAAATTATGGAAACAAACAATATGAACAACGATTTAGACGTAATGTTAAAAGAGGCTCCGACTCTTACCTTTGATCCATTCCCAACTTCCAAAGAGGAAGTTGCAGTAGTGGAAGAGAAGGCTGTAGAAGAAGCTCAGAAGGCAGCAGCACAGATTGTTCTGACCCCGGAAGAGCAGAAGATGGTTGATGATTTTGCAAAGCAGATTGATTTAACCAATACCCAGCAGCTGATTCAGTATGGTGCAGGAAGCCAGAAGAAGATTGCAGAGTTCTCAGAGACAGCACTTGGCAATGTTCGTACCAAGGATATGGGTGAAATCGGTCAGATGCTTACTGACGTAGTAAGTGAGCTGAAGAACTTTGAGGATGATGAAGAGACCAAGGGATTTTTCGGATTATTCAAGAAGAGCAGCAACAAGCTTGAAACTTTAAAAGCAAAATATGATAAGGCAGATGCCAACATTGACAAGATTGTAACTGCAATGGAAGCACATCAGATTACTTTATTAAAAGATGTTGCTATGTTAGACAAGATGTATGAGCTCAACTTAAACTACTTTAAAGAGTTATCTATGTACATCTTAGCAGGTAAGCAGAAGTTAGAGCATGCCAAGACGGTAGAGCTTCCTGAATTGGTAGCAAAGGCAGAAGCAAGCGGACTTCCGGAGGATACTCAGGCTGCAAAGGATTTCTCTGCTCAGATTGATCGTTTCGAGAAGAAGATTTACGACTTAGAGCTTACCAGAACAGTATCTCTTCAGATGGCTCCTCAGATTCGTCTGATTCAGAGCAACGATACTGCTATGAGTGAGAAGATTCAGTCTACTTTGGTAAATACCATTCCTCTCTGGAAGAGTCAGATGGTTATTGTAATCGGTCTCAGCCACTCTACTGATGCAGCCCGTGCACAGAGAGAAGTCAGCGACATGACCAATGCGCTGTTAAAGAAGAATGCAGAGACCTTAAAGATGGCTACTATTGAAACTGCAAAGGAAGCAGAAAGAGGAATTATTGATATCGAAACCTTAACTCAGACCAACCAGACCTTAATCAGTACCTTCGATGAGGTAATGAAGATTCAGGAGGATGGCAGAAACAAGAGAGCTGTCGCTGAAGTTGAGCTTCAGAGAATTGAAAACGAAATGAGAACAAAGCTGTTAACCATGAGCAAGAATTCCGGTAAGGGTGCAGAGCCTACAGCTTAATTAGGAGGCAATATGGAATCAAGAGTACAAGAGACTATCGTAAGACACGATAAGGGTTATAACTGCGCACAGGCGGTGGCATGTACCTACTGTGATTTGGTAGGAGTGGATGAAGATACTATGTTTCGTATGACCGAGGCACTTGGCCTTGGTATGGGATGCATGGAAGGAACCTGTGGTGCAGTGTCCGGAGCATGTGTGTTGGCCGGAATGAAGAACAGCGGTGGCAAAGACCAGGCGCCCGGAACCAAAGCTTCTTCCTATCAGCTTTCCAAGGAGATTGTAAAGCGTTTCATGGAACAGAACGGTTCCTCAATCTGCAAGGAGTTAAAGGGTGTGGAGACCGGAAAAGTGCTACGCAGTTGTCCGGATTGCATCATGGATGCGGCAAAGCTTGTGGAAGAAATCTTGGCTTAATAATGTACATAAAAATAACCTGCCATTCGTGGCAGGTTATTTTTGATTTATTATCTTAAATTGAACTGTCCAATCATATCCTGAAGGTTTTCGGCCTGAGCAAACAATTCTTCGCTGACTGCGGAGGTTTCTTCTGCAACTGCGGAGTTGTCCTGAACAACCTGAGAAATCTGTTCGATGCCTGCCTCAACCTCTTTGAGCATATCTGCCTGTGAGGTTGTTGCAGTTGCAGCACCACTTGCTTCCCGAGCAAAGACTGCCATGCTTTCCAATACCTTTTCCATCATTTCAGAAGCGTTCTTAACAATTTCATTACCTCGATTAATCTCATCAAGAGATTTGTTGATTAAATCCTTGGTCATAACAGCTGACTTTCCACTGTCTGCAGCAAGTTTACCAATCTGGTCTGCGACTACAGCAAATCCGCGCCCTGCCTCACCTGCTCTTGCTGCTTCGATAGAAGCGTTCAGTGATAACAGGTTGGTCTGCTCTGCAATATCCTCAATCATGCTGATAATGTTTTCAATCTCGTGAGAGGTATGCATGATGCTTTCCATTGCAACGGTAAGGTTGGCCATCTCCTGACGGCTTGCTTCACCATCCTTAGCGGCAACTGACATATTGGTAGCAGACATAGTAGCCATTTCACTGGTCTTTGCTGCGATTTCGGATACGGAAGTAACGGTTGCAGTTAATTCTTGAACTGCACCTGCCTGATCGGTAGCACCTTCTGCAAGAGATTGTGCACTGTTGGCAAGCTGTGAGGAACCAACGGATACCTGATCGGAGGCTTCTTTAATCTGACTTAAAGTACTACTCATTTGCTCGCTGAGAGTCAGCATATTTTCCAGCAATGACTGGAAATTACCCACATAAAGGGCTTCATTCTGAGTATCAGCGGTGAAGTCTTTTGCAGCCATGGTGGATAAAAGAGTTCCGGCATCTGCGATAACTTCCTTCATCTGTGCACACGCGGCACGGAAGTTATCTGCTAACTGACCAAGCTCATCTGCACTCTCATAGGAAATTTCAATGTCCAAATCACCTTCTTTTAGCTTAACTGCGGCTTGACCTAATTCCTTAAGTGGCTCGCAAATAACGGTAGTAATGCTCTGGGTAAGTTTCTTGGCAAGAAGGGAGCTGGTAATTAGTCCGATGATTGTAAACAGCAGAACCACCCCTGCTAACGCGTTGGTAATCTGGAATTCTGTATCAGCTTTTCGGTCAGCGGCTTCACCGATAGCGGTAAGAGCCTCTTCTACAAGGGTTACGGCATCGCTATACTCTGCCTCGTAAAGCGCAAATGCGATATCCTTCTGGTCTGCATTTATGTATTTCTGTATCTGTGTACGATAGTCAATGAAATCCAACATTGCAGAAGATAATGCACCGGTAAGCTCCGGCTCATCAAAATTCTGTATAAGGGTACTAACCTGTCTGGTTAATATATCAGAGTAATTTACAACATTGGCCAGCTTCGCCTTGGTCTCACTGCCAGAGGAAGAAGTAGAAGCCCATAAAACATTCTTGTCAATTAACTGGATGTTCTTGCGGATTTCCATCTGTAAATTGCTGTTTTCATGTTGTACACTATAGAAGTCAAAAAATAGGAAACTAATAGCACAAACACCAAGTACAGAAACTATGAGTGGAATTATAAAGGCAATGGATACTCTGTTAAATGAACTTTTTATTTTTGCATTTACGGGAAGATTCTTCAGCTTATTGCTAATTTTAGGGGGCATTTTCTCTTTTTTCTTTTTTATCATATGCTTGCTCCTTGTCTGTGACTTTCGATACATATAGCTTAATATATTTTCACAGATATTGCAATGATTTGTAGAGAAAAATGGAAAATTTAAACAAAGGCTTCCACTTAGATACTGTGGAAGCCTTTGCCGATGATTTCACTGGTGTTTGAAATTAGGATAAATGCATCCGGAGCAGATGTTTTTACAAAGTTACGAAGCTTTACCGCCTGAGAAGGATTCATGGCAGTGAAGATGACATATTTGTCCTGTCCGGAAAAGGCACCTTGAGCATGGCATACTGTGGCCCCACGCCCTAATTTGTGTACAATAAAATTGCAGATGGGTTCAGGGTCGGTACAAACTACGTTGAAATACTTGGACTGATTGAGATTCTCGATGAAGCCATCAATCATGAAGGAGCGTACTGCAAGGCCAAGAACAGAATAAAGTCCTGTCTCTACATCAAAGATAAAGAAACCGAAGATCGTTACCAGGATATCTGTCAGAAGCAGGGCTCGTCCGATATCGAAGCTGGAGTACTTCTTCAGTATCATGGCGATGATATCCGTACCGCCGCTGGAAGAACCGATATTGAAGAGTACTGCAGAGCCCAGAGCGGGAAGTGCCACTGCAAAGCACAGCTCCAGCATACGCTGATTCGTAAGTGGACCGTCCATGGGACAAATCCGTTCCAGAACAGATAAGCTGACGGATAACAGGATACTGCAATAGGCCGTTTTGGCAGCAAAGGATTTGCCAAGTACAAACATGCCAAGAACCAGAAGCAGCATATTCACAATTAGAGAAAAATCGCTAGCGGAAATAGGAACTAATTTTGCAATCACAACTGCCAGACCGGTGATTCCACCGAAGGTGAAATTGTTGGTAAACTTAAAAAAATAGGTACCCACAGCCATTAAAAGTGTACTGCCGGTGAGTAGGATAAAATGGGTGTATTTGTTCTTCATAAAATCGCCCTCCTAAATAAAGTGTACCCCAGTAATAGGAAAAAATCAATGCATATGGAATCGCAGAGAGCGCGCTTGCTAACTAGGCAATTTTCAGCAATTTTTAGCATAAACAGATGTGAAAAATGACGAAAATGATTCATTTTTAAGATATTTTGTGGGCAAAAGGTACCATAAAAAGTGAAGCTGTGGTAAAATATATTCTAAATTATATCATAGAGATTAGCTAGAAAGGAATGATGTTATGCAGAACTATGACGAGAGTTATTTTAGAGCTAAAGCCAACAAGCGGGCCGGTACAACCTGGTTATTACTTTTGATTTTTGTGAACATTTACTACGGTGTAAAAGTATCTCAGGGGGGCTTTATGAGCTCGGCTTGGCAGATGTCCTGTATAGTTATCGGATGGGGAACCTACATCGTTGCCGGTTTATTGCTGAAGATTAAGGGAATGGATTTCAAGGGCTATAAGTATATTATGGGATATGGGTATCTTCTGTATTTTGCTTATATCGCCTGGACGGCATTGGATGAGGTGTCCTATATATTCGTACTTCCATTAGTCTCAGTATTGGTACTCTATAAGGATAGAAAATATATCCGAAATATGATGATTGCTACATTATTCATATTGATCACCAGTAACCTGTACAAGGGCTTGGTAAAGGATATGATGGCTTTTGTCAGCAGTATCGATTGTGCGATACAGTTTGCAATTGTAATTTGTATTTATACATGTACGTTAATGTCTATTAAACATTTGACGGAGTCCGATGGTGCATTAACGGATTCCATTACCGGCAATCTGGAACGTGTTGTACGGACTGTTGAGAAGGTTAAAACTGCAAGTAACTCCGTTGTGGATGGTGTCACAGTGGTAAGAGAGTTGGCAGATGAGAATAAAGAGGGTGCTAATAATGTAGTACGTGACATGCAGGAGCTTGCTGATAATAATGAGATTCTTAACGATAAGACCATGTCCTCCATGGAGATGACCACTGTTATCGACAATCAGGTTAAGAATGTGGCAGACCTGATGGAGCAGGTAGTAGGACTTATCGGTGCATCCGTAGAGCATGCCAATAAGAGTACGGAAGAATTGGTTGAAGTTGTGGATACTACCAATAAGATGGCGCAGTTATCCTCAGAAATAGAGAAGGTTTTAGTAGAGTTTAAGGAAGAATTTAACAATGTAAAGCAGGAGACAGGTACAATCGAGGGTATTACCTCTAAGACGAACCTCCTTGCATTAAATGCCTCCATTGAGGCAGCCAGAGCCGGCGAGGCCGGAAAGGGCTTTGCGGTTGTTGCAAATCAGATTCGTGAATTGAGTAGCGGAACCCAGACGTCATCCAGTCGTATTATGACTGCTCTGGCTCATCTGGAAGAGACTTCCCAGAAGATGCTGGAGGCAATTTCTGAGACAGTGGGTCTCATTCAGGTCAACATAGAAAAGGTTTCTAATGTTAATCAGAGTGTAACGGATATTTCCAACGATGCCACCAGCCTTGGAGAAAACATTAAGGTTGTGGATGCTGCAGTTAAGGAAGTGGAGTCATCCAACATCACACTTGTGGACAATATGAAGCAGGTATGTGAGGTTATGGATGTCATGACCGAAAGTATTGCAGAAGCCGAGTCAACCACCAAGACTATGCTGAGTAAGTACGAGGAAAGTGCAAGAAGCGCAATGAGTATTGAAACAGTTGTTGGGCATCTGATGGAGGAGCTTGGTGTAGGCGGCTTTATGGGTGTACAGGATGTTCGGGATGGAATGAAGATTGCAGTGGCATTCAAAGATGAAGCCGGCAATAAGAATCGCGAATACATAGGTGAGGTAGTTCACAGAGTGGGCAAGGAAGTGTTCGTAGTATTAAATTCCAAGGGACAGATGGTTGTAGAGAAGAAGGACAAGTATTCTGTTTGTCAGCTGCGTATTGTAGTAGATAATGTTCTTTATTGTTGGGAAGAAGTTGAGATTCACCCGGTAAAAGGGAATGAAAGCGGTGAGTATAAACTTTTCGTGGATTCCAACCCTCAGGTATTTAATAGAAGAAAGTATCCAAGAATGCCACTTACCAACGTATGTATTATCCGTATGAAGAATTCTGATAAGCCATATACAGGTAAGATGGTGAATATCAGTGCCAATGGCTTTGCATTTGCAGTAAAGGATTCACTCTTTGCAGATAACAAGGGACAGGACGTTATGGTAGATGTGAAGGATTTTGCAGTGCTGGAAGGTAAGGAATTGGAAGGTTGTATTATTCGAAGCTCTAACAATGCTGGAGAGTACATTGTGGGCTGTAGAATGCCTCAGGATAGTCTTGTAATTAAAGAGTATATCAATGCTAATTTTGGTGAATAGATAATATAAGAATCAAATCGGTGGGAGATAGCGCATCGATTTGATTCTTTTTTGCCATACTATTGGTAAGTGATGTAGGAAAGAAAAGGAGTTATTATGCAGCAAGTTTATGATATGGTTATTATTGGTGGAGGTCCTGCCGGATATTCAGCCGCGTTATATGCTGCCAGAGCCGGACTGAGTGTGGTGGTATTTGAAAAAATGGCACCCGGTGGACAGATGACGCAGACAGGGCAGATTGACAATTACCCCGGATTTGATGAAGGAATTGATGGTTTTACCCTGGGAATGAAGATGCAGCAGGGCGCGGAGAAATATGGAGCCACAACTGTGTACGCAGATGTTATCAAGGTGGAGCTGAAGTTTCATATTAAAGAGGTGCATACATCGGAAAATGTTTATCAGGCTAAAACGGTGGTGATTGCTACCGGGGCAGATCCGAGAAGCTTGGATATTCCCAAGGAGCAGGAACTTAAGGGCCGAGGTATACATTATTGTGCACATTGTGATGGTTTCTTTTACAAAGGAAAGACTGTCATGGTGGTGGGAGGAGGTAATTCTGCTGTGGCAGATGCCTTATATTTATCACGTGTGGCGGAGAAGGTGATACTGGTTCACAGAAGGGACTCGCTCAGAGCTACGAAGATTTATCAGGAACAGCTAGAGAAGGCTGCTAATGTAGAGATTTACTGGAATAATGGTGTAGAAGAGATTCTGCATGACGAGAAGGTTCGAGGTGTAAAGCTTAGAAATACCCAAAGTGGAGACGTGACAGAGGTAAAATGTGATGGTGTCTTTGTGGCAATCGGTAGAAATCCGGTAACTGCTTTCCTGGATGGACAACTGCAATTGGATGACAGCGGGTATGTTCTTGCAGGGGAGTCTACAGAGACCAGTATTTCCGGTGTGTATGCAGCAGGAGATGTCCGCAGTAAAGCACTGCGTCAGGTAGTGACTGCAGCAGCGGATGGTGCTACTGCAGCACATTTCGCAGAAGAGTATATCAGAGATATGTAAAATAAGAGGCCTTCTAAGGAAGACCTCTTTTAAAATGCATTATTTAGTCAAGTGATGCACCAACACCGTAACCACTTACTGCGCTGCCGCTTTTTACCTGGAATAATCCATTCATATCCACACTACCGTCAGAAGCTCTGAACTGTTCATGATAGTTGGTTGCGTATTTACCGCTTGAGTAACCGGGGATGCTGGTACTGCTGAAGATGGATGATGATAATGAAAGCTGGGTTCCGCTCTTAACTGCACTTCCAGAGAAGGAGCCGGAGCTAATGTAGTAGTAGCCGCTATTAGCATATACACAATTGCTCATCTTTCCAAGGAATTTATCTGCTGCCTTGAGGGAGTCAGAGAAGGAAAGAAGATTCTTGTAGCTTGCAGAAGATGATGTTCTGTAGCACATGTAGTTTGCTTTTGAAGCGTATACACCGTTGTTTACTGCGGTACAGCTTGTCATGGAGATGGCGCCACCGTTGTTGTTATCGGTGAAACCGCAAGCACCATTGTTAAATGCAAGACAGTTCTGTACAACGTGAGCTGTAGGAACGCCGGAGCCACCTAACTTAAAGCCGTTCATATCGCCATTTGCGGAACCGGAGCCATCAGTTAACTTACCATTACCGAATGCTACACAGTTCTTAATAGTTACTACGCCGATAGCACCTGTATCTGTCTTAGCGTATAAATCCCAACCGTCATCACTGTTACAGTATGCGATACAGCCGTCGAATACATTGCCCTGTCCGCAGGTAAGTTTAGCTGCGAACCCGTCTGCATTTTCAGAGGTAGCTTCATCCTTGTTGTTGAAGGAGGTACAGTTGATAATCTGGTTGTATGCAGGCCACTCAGATACTTCATCGTACTGAGTCTGATAACGGCTAATCTGGAGACCGGAGTCGTGGTTCTCGTAGAACTGACACATTTCAATTACGTTGTTATTACCTGATAAGAGCATACCGTTGTCGCCGGCACCCTTGATGTCAATGCCGTAGATATGCCAATAGTCACCATCCAGAACAATACCTCTGTTAGAACCGGACTCAGACATAGAACTGAAGTTCAGAACTACATCGCCGCCATTGTAGTTGCGGATAGTTTTATAAGAGCCGGACTTACCGCAATTGCTTTCCTCGATTACGATGGTGCTGGATAAGTTGTATGTACCGGACATCATCCAAATGGTCTTTCCAGCAGAAATCTTCTTGATTGCGGTAGCAAGGTCATAAGGACTGCTCTGAGTACCACTGTTAGATGATTTACCACTGGCAGAAACAAATAAGTCACCGGAAGCTACAGAGGAGCTGGAAGAGCTGGAGCCTGATGAGCTTGAGCCGGAAGAACTTGAGCCTGAGCTGGATGAACCACCTACGGGCTCGAAAATCCACTGCTGGCAGGTGTTGTCATAGTATGTCCACTGGCATACATTGCCGCCGTCTGCAGTACTGAAATTGTATACATCGAGACATTTGGTATCAGCACTTGCTTTTGTAAGGATACCGTATGCACCGCTTTTTGAGGATGCTACAAGCTTAAATTTCTGAGGGTCTAAGTTGTTATTTGACCACAGCTGAATGTTAGTGCCGTCTGCGTTAACACCGTAATAAACATCAAGCATATAGCCGGTTCCGTTCTTTAAAGTAAAGTATCCGTTGCCGGTATTGGTAAGGTACCATTTCTGACCGGAAACACCGGTACCGGTACCCTGCTCAACATTTGCTCCGTCATAGCCGCTATTGTTAGCTACCTGAAGGTACTTCTGGCTATTGGTGTTCTTGATGTAGTACCAGCCATCAGAAAGTGTAGAGTAATTGCTGACGGTAGTGCTTGATGAAGAACTGGAAGACGAACTTGATGAAGAGCTGGAAGAGCTCTTAGAGTCCACCTGAATCTTGTAGATGTTGATTCCGCTTCCTGAAGAATACAGATATACATATCCTGAGCTGCCTGAGTAGCTGTAGGTCTGTAAAGAGGCAGAAGCCCCTGCAGTAAGTGTACCCAGCTTGTTGCCGGATGCATCTGCAACCACTAAGGTTCTGGAAGAGCTTCCGGAGCTCTTTAAGGTTACCTTAATGGTATCTGTACCGGATACAGGAACTTTTACGGAACGGTAGGAAGTGCTTCCTCCACCACCAAGAGCCAGACAATGGGTGTAAGAGGTGCCGTCAACGGTTTGTGAATCCGTCTTAACAGACATTGTCTTTGAACTGGTTGCAATTAAAGTAAGGTTGTCGATAGTTACAGTTGATGAGATTGTTCCAAGGTTCTTGAATTCAGAATTTTTAAAGTTCCATGAAACAGAATCTGCTTTTGCGGTGATACTTCCAAGGCTTGCAAGTAAGGTTACTGTTAAACAAAATGTCAGAACTTTGGAAATAAATCGCATAATTGTTTTCCTCATATATAATCCTCCCCCTAAAATATGATAATAAAAATATAACATAATGGTCAATTGGGCTTCCATGGAGATATAGTCTGAATTTTCTGAATAAAAAATTAGTACGATTGTACCAAAAGGTACTGGATAGCGAGGGATAATTGTGCAAAATAAACAAAAAAGGATAGCGTAAATTGTAAGCTCTTACAAGGGGCAATATTTAGGTATAAAATACCTTAATTTACAGATACTAGTTTTAAATATAAACACTAGGATTTGTAAATGGAGGTTTTTATATATGAAAGCAACTGGAATTGTGCGTAGGATAGATGAGCTGGGCAGAATTGTAATCCCTAAGGAAATCCGTAGGGTATTACACATTCGTGAAAGTGATCCTATTGAAATTTTTACGGACCGTGAAGGGCACGTGATTTTAAAGAAGTATTCTCCCTTGGGAGAGCTTACAGAATTTGCGGGAAAGTATGCGGAGACGTTGGCATCGGTATCCGGTCATATGACACTCATTGCAGACAGGGATACTTTTATTGCGGCAGCAGGCGGAGCAAAGGTGTATCAGGGTAAGGCTATTAGCAAAAAGATGGAAGAGAAGCTGAATGCCAGAGAGACCATTATCGCATCCAAAGGAGATCGTAATTTTATTGCCATCAGTGAGGAGGTTAGTGATGAAATCAAGCATCAGGCAATCGTTCCTATTCTCAGTGAAGGTGATATGATTGGAGCAGTGGTTCTCCTCAGTAAGGAGAATAAGGCTAAGATGGCGGATGTGGAACTGAAGCTGATTCAGGCAGCGTCCAGTTTTCTGGGAAGACAGATTGAGCATTAAAGAAAGGATGGGAGTTGCAAAAACAAATGTCTTTGCAACTCCTATCATGTTAGTATAGAGAATCGTAAATCTGTTTGGTTTCGGCATCATCATAGCCACTGAGGTAATATACGCCCCTGACAACTGTGTCGTATCATAAACAAAATCCTCATAGGACATTTTAGGTATCGTCCTATGAGGATTTATCATCATCTTATCGCTCAGACATCTGATCCAGAAGCTGAATTTTGGTGTCATATAATTTTGCAGATAAGTCTACATATACTTTATGGGGATTTACCAGACGTTTGGTTTCATCCCAGAGGGTATCCAGCTCCTTCTGGCAGTAGTCGCGGATTTCCATAACCTTTGGAGAGGTATAGATGCATTCTCCGTTTTGGAAGATATGCTCCATAAGAGGGCGCATGATGTAGGTGCTGCCCTTTAGTTTTGTTTTCTTCCAAGGCTCCTGTGGATCGAAGAGAAGCAGGTCTTCTTCTACATTGTACTCTTCATCAGCAAGACAGATAAGGTCTGCCTTGATTTTGCCGGTTTCCTTCTCGTAGATACGGAAAATCTTTTTATTGCCCGGATTGGTCACCTTTTCGCTGTTTTCAGAGAGCTTAATCTTAGGGATGAACTTTCCATCTTTGCCCATGATAGCAGCCAGCTTGTACACACCACCGAAAGCGGGGTTATCCTTAGCTGTGATAAGGTTAGTGCCTACGCCCCAGGAGGTGATTGCTGCACCTTGTACCTTTAAGGAGTCAATCAGATACTCGTCCAAATCATTGGAGGCAGAGATGACAGCATCCGGGAAGCCGGCAGCATCCAGCATTTTGCGAGCCTTCTTGGAAAGGTAAGCCAAATCTCCGCTGTCTAAACGAATACCGTAGAAGGTAAGAGGAATTCCTGCCTCGCGCATTTCGGTAAATACCTTGATGGCGTTAGGAACGCCGGATTTTAAGGTATCATAGGTATCGACTAAGAGGATACAAGCACTGGGATACATATTGGCATAGGTCTTAAAAGCGGTATATTCATCCGGGAAGCTCATAATCCAGCTGTGGGCATGAGTACCCTTCACCGGTACATCAAACATCTGTCCGGCAAGTACGTTGGAGGTTCCAACACATCCTGCAATCATGGCAGCACGTGCACCGTACACCCCGGCGTCCGGTCCCTGAGCACGACGAAGACCAAACTCCATAATTCCGTCACCACGGGCTGCGTAGCATACTCTTGCAGCTTTGGTAGCGATTAAGCTCTGATGATTGATGATATTTAAAATGGCAGTCTCAATCAGCTGTGCTTCCATAATAGGAGCAATGATTTTTATCATAGGTTCCCTGGGGAACATTACACTTCCTTCCGGAATCGCGTAGATATCACCGGAGAATTTGAAGTCCTTCAGATATGCAAGGAAATCTTCTTCAAAGATTTTTAAGCTGCGAAGGTATTCAATATCTTCAGTGGAAAAATGCAGATTTTTAATATATTCAATCACCTGTTCCAGTCCTGCACAGATAGAATAGCCGCCACCGCAGGGATTGGTACGGTAAAAGGCATCAAAAATAACAGTTTCATTCATATCCTTATTTTTGAAGTAACCCTGCATCATGGTCAATTCGTAAAGATCCGTGAGTAAGGTCAAGTTTTGCGTGTTCATAAGAAATCTCCTTTAAATCATAGTATGTATTACCATAATTTACATTATACTAGGTTTGCTTAGACTTGACAAAGGAATTTTGTAGTTTTATAATCAAGAAAATATAGATAAAAAGCGAAGACGAAGACAGTAGGCATTTTTTGAAGGTCACAGAGAGCTGGAGCAGGTGGGAGCCGGTACTAGTAGAGAGATGTTGAATATCACTTCCGAGCTGCAATTCTGAAATCGCAGAGTAAGGATTGTCGGAGCCCGGCCGTTACCCGGGGACATATGAAACTGCATTGCAGGGAGTATGCGTATTAGGTGGTATCACGAGCAAACAGACCTCGTCCTTTTACGGACGGGGTCTTTTATTGTGATAGTGTTGTCAATGGACGTAGCAGAATGACTGCTTGCAGACATTTCTGCGTGGACATTAGACAACTAAGGCGATATGAGCAAGTAGGGCGATAGCCCGGAATGCGAATATCGGCGCACCTGCGGGAGTGCATAGCACGGAGCAGGTGAGTATCATTAGAATATTCAGAAAGGAAAGGGAAAAAATGTATAACAAAGTTTCTACAGATTTGAATTTCGTAGAGAGAGAAAAACAGATTGAAAAATTCTGGAAAGACAATGATATTTTCCGTAAGAGTATGGAAAACAACAAAGAAGGCGAGACCTATACCTTTTATGACGGACCTCCTACCGCAAACGGTAAGCCTCATATCGGTCACGTTCTTACCCGTGTCATCAAAGATATGATTCCCAGATACCGTACCATGAAGGGCTGTATGGTACCGAGAAAGGCAGGCTGGGATACTCACGGTCTTCCTGTGGAAATCGAGGTTGAGAAGATTCTTGGTATCAATGGTAAGGACCAGATTGAAGCATATGGTCTGGAGCCGTTCATTTCAAAGTGTAAGGAAAGTGTTTGGAAATACAAGGGAATGTGGGAGGATTTCTCCGGCACCGTTGGTTTCTGGGCAGATATGGATGATCCTTATGTAACCTATCATGATGATTATATCGAGTCTGAGTGGTGGGCACTTCGTCAGATTTGGGATAAGGGATTATTATACAAGGGCTTTAAGATTGTACCTTACTGTCCACGTTGTGGTACCCCGTTATCTTCCGCAGAAGTAGCACAGGGCTACAAGGATGTGAAGGAACGTTCTGCAATCGCTCGTTTCAAGGTGAAGAATGAGGATGCATATATCTTAGCATGGACCACCACACCTTGGACCTTACCTTCCAACGTTGCACTTTGTGTAAACCCTGTTGAGAAATATGCTAAGGTTAAGGCTGCGGATGGCTACACCTATTATATGGCAGAGGCACTTCTTGATACCGTACTTGGTAAGCTGGCTGTTAAGGCAGACGAGGAAAAAGGTGTAGAGGCTAAGCCTGCTTATGAAGTATTAGAGAGATATACCGGTAAAGAATTAGAATATAAAGAATACGAGCCATTATTTGACTTTGCAAACGACATCATTGCAAAGCAGAACAAAAAAGCGCACTTTGTAACATGCGATGAGTATGTAACTCTTACCGATGGTACCGGTGTAGTACATATCGCACCTGCATTCGGTGAAGACGATGCTAAGGTTGGACGTAACTACGATTTACCTTTCGTTCAGCTGGTTGACGGCAAGGGTGAGATGACCTCTGAGACTGCTTATGCAGGCGTATTCGTTAAGGATGCTGACCCTATGGTTTTAAAGGACTTAGAGGCAAAGGGATTACTCTTCGAAGCTCCTAAGTTTGAGCATAGCTATCCACACTGCTGGAGATGTGATACTCCGCTGATCTACTATGCTAGAGAGTCCTGGTACATCAAGGAAACAGCGGTGAAGGATGACTTAATCCGTAACAACAATACCGTTAATTGGATTCCGGAATCTATCGGAAAGGGACGTTTCGGTAACTGGCTGGAGAACATTCAGGACTGGGCTATCTCCCGTAACCGTTATTGGGGTACTCCGTTAAATATCTGGGAATGTGAGTGTGGTCATTTCCACTGTGTGGGAAGCCGTGAAGAGCTTTACAACATGAGTGGCAATGAGAAGGCGAAGACCGTAGAGTTCCACAGACCTTACATTGATGAAATCACTATCACCTGTCCGGAATGTGGTAAGCAGATGAAGCGTGTACCTGAGGTACTGGACTGCTGGTTTGACTCCGGTGCAATGCCTTTCGCACAGCATCATTATCCGTTTGAGAATAAGGAATTATTCGAGCAGCAGTTCCCGGCAGAGTTTATTTCCGAGGCAGTTGACCAGACTCGTGGATGGTTTCATTCCTTAATGGCAATCTCTACCTTACTGTTCAACAAGGCTCCGTATAAGAACGTAGTCGTTTTGGGACATGTACAGGATGAGAACGGTCAGAAGATGAGTAAGAGTAAGGGTAATGCGGTAGATCCGTTCGATGCATTAGAGACTTATGGTGCAGATGCCATCAGATGGTATTTCTACATCAACTCCGCTCCATGGCTTCCAAACCGTTTCCATGGCAAGGCTGTTGTAGAAGGACAGCGTAAGTTCATGAGTACTTTATGGAATACCTATTCCTTCTTCGTACTCTATGCAAATATTGATAATTTTGACGCAAGCAAGTATACTTTAGACTATGACAAGCTTCCTGTTATGGATAAGTGGTTATTGTCTAAGTTAAATACCGTAGTGGGAGAGGTGGATAGTCACCTTGACAATTATAGAATTCCGGAAGCTGCAAGAGCACTTCAGGAGTTCGTGGATGAGATGAGTAACTGGTATGTAAGAAGAAGCCGTGACCGTTTCTGGGCAAAGGGAATGGAGCAGGATAAGATTAACGCATACATGACTCTTTACACCGCACTGGTAACCATCTCCAAGGCAGCAGCACCCATGATTCCTTTCATGACAGAGGATATCTACTTAAACCTTGTTCGTAGCGTAGATGCATCCGCTCCCGAAAGTATTCATTTATGTGCATTCCCTACTGTATCAGAGAAGATGATTGATAAAGACCTGGAAAAGGCTATGGAAGATGTTCTCGGCGCAGTTGTTATGGGACGTGCCTGCCGTAATAATGCAGCAATTAAGAATCGTCAGCCAATCGGTAAGATGTATATCAAGGCAGATTTCAGCTTAGATAGTTTCTACACCGATATCATCAAGGATGAGCTGAATGTGAAAGAGGTTGTATTCGCAGATGATGTAAGAGACTTTACTTCTTACACCTTCAAACCACAGCTCCGTACCGTGGGACCTAAGTATGGTAAGCAGCTGGGCGGCATCCAGAAGACCTTAGCTTCCTTAGACGGAAACGCAGCCATGGATGAGCTGAATGAGAAGGGTGCAATCAGCTTCCAGGTAGGTGACGTAACCGTAGAACTTACCAAGGACGATTTATTGATTGATATGACACAGAAAGAGGGTTATGTGTCAGAAGAAGACGGTAAGATGATTGTGGTACTTGATACCAATCTTACCGAGGAGCTTATTGAGGAAGGTTATGTCTTCGAGGTAATCAGCAAGATTCAGACTATGCGTAAGGAGGCTGATTTCGAGGTTACTGACCACATCAAGGTTTCCTTAAACGGAAATGATAAGCTTGCAGCCATTGTAGCGAAGAATGAAGGGGCAATCGCAGGTAAGGTATTGGCAGATGTTATGACCACCGGCGAAAGCTACAGTGTAAGTAAAGAATGGGATGTAAACGGGGAAAAGGTTACCATCGCCATTGAGAAAAATTAGTGCATTGCGCTAAGGCGGAGTATAAGTGGAAGAGAGGAAATAATGGATAAAGAATTACTTAAAAAGAGTATTATCAACAACGTTAAAACTTTATATCGTAAAGAGCTCTCAGAAGCTGACAGCCAGCAGGTATTTCAGGCAGTTTCTTATGCAATCAAGGATCAGATTATTGAGAACTGGATGGATACCCAGAAGGCATATGAAAAAGAAGACCCTAAGATGGTGTATTATATGTCCATGGAATTCTTAATGGGTCGTGCACTTGGCAACAATATGATTAATATGCTGTGTTACGACGATGTTAAGGAAGTATTGGAAGAATTAGGATTAGACATTAATGTCATCGAAGACCAGGAGCCGGATGCGGCTCTTGGTAACGGTGGTCTGGGAAGACTTGCAGCATGTTTCTTGGATTCACTGGCAAGTCTTGGATACCCGGCTTACGGCTGTGGTATCCGTTACCGCTATGGTATGTTCAAGCAGCAGATTAAGGACGGCTATCAGGTAGAAGTACCGGATAATTGGCTTAAGCATGGTAATCCCTTTGAGCTTCGTCGTCCGGAATATGCCAAGATTGTTAAGTTCGGTGGTTACGTAAATGCTACCGTAGATGAATATGGCAGAAGCAGATTCATACAGGAAGGATATCAGGCGGTTAAGGCAGTTCCTTTCGATTTCCCTATCGTAGGATATGGCAATAACATCGTAAATACTCTTCGTATCTGGGATGCAGAGCCACTGGAGTGTTTCCAATTGGATTCCTTTGACAAGGGTGATTACCAGAAAGCAGTAGAGCAGGAGAATCTTGCAAGAAATATTGTTGAGGTATTATATCCTAACGATAACCACTATGCGGGAAAAGAGCTTCGTTTAAAGCAGCAGTATTTCTTCGTATCGGCATCTGTTCAGGAAGCAGTAGAGAAATACATGAGAAAGCATGATGATATCAGAAGGTTCCATGAGAAGGTAACCTTCCAGCTAAACGATACCCACCCTACCGTAGCGGTTCCGGAGCTTATGCGTATCTTATTGGATGATTACTATCTTAGCTGGGATGAAGCTTGGGAAATAACTACCAAGACCTGTGCTTATACCAACCATACCATTATGGCAGAAGCACTTGAGAAGTGGCCAATTGACTTATTCTCCAGATTACTTCCTCGTATCTATCAGATTGTAGAGGAAATCAATCGTCGCTTTGTAATAGAATTAGAGCAGAAGTATTCAGGCGTATACGGTGTGGATGTACAGGAGAAGATTCGTAAGATGGCGATTCTGTACAACGGTCAGGTGAAAATGGCGAACATGGCGATTATCGCAGGCTATTCCGTAAACGGCGTAGCAAGACTTCATACCGAAATCTTAAAGAAGCAGGAGCTTCGTGATTTCTATGAAATGTATCCGGAAAGATTCAACAACAAGACCAATGGCATTACCCAGAGAAGATTCCTCCTTCACGGAAATCCTCTTCTTGCAGCATGGGTAACCGATAAGGTTGGAAACGGTTGGGTAACTGACCTTCCACAGATTGCAGGCCTTAAGGAATATGCAGATGATGAAAATGCTCAGAAGGAGTTTATGGAGATTAAATATCAGAACAAGCTTCGTCTGGCAAAATATGTTAAAGAGCATAACGGAATTGATATCGATCCGAATTCTATATTTGATGTACAGGTAAAGAGATTACATGAGTATAAGAGACAGCTTCTCAATATCCTTCATGTAATGCATTTATATAATGAATTAAAGGCTAATCCGGGCATGGATATGTATCCAAGAACCTTTATTTTTGGTGCAAAGGCGGCAGCGGGCTACCGTAATGCAAAGCTTACCATTAAGCTGATTAATGCAGTGGCAGATAAGGTTAATAACGATGCTTCCATCGGCGGCAAAATCAAGGTTGTGTTTATTGAGAATTACAATGTTTCCAATGCAGAGATTATCTTTGCGGCAGCAGATGTATCTGAGCAGATTTCAACTGCAAGTAAGGAAGCATCCGGTACCGGTAACATGAAGTTTATGTTAAACGGTGCACTTACCATCGGAACCATGGATGGTGCTAACGTAGAAATCGTAGAAGAGGTAGGTAGCGAGCATGCATTTATCTTTGGTCTCAGCTCTGACGAGGTTATTAACTACGAGAATAACGGCGGCTATAATCCGATGGATATTATGAATAGTGATGAAGGAATCAAGAAGGTTCTTAATCAGCTCATTGACGGTACCTATTCACAGGATAAGGAATTATTCCGTCACTTATACAACTCATTGTTAAATACACTGAGTACCTCTAAGGCGGATACCTACTTCATCTTAAAGGATTTCCGTTCTTATGCGGAAGCGCAGAAGAAGGTAGATGCTGCGTATAAGGATACCAAGGGCTGGGCAAAGAGTGCTATCTTAAATGTGGCATCTTCCGGTAAGTTTACTTCCGACAGAACTATTCAGCAGTACGTTGACGAAATTTGGCACTTAGACCGAGTAGTGCTCTAAGTAGTATTAAGATTCGGGGGATTCTTCCCCCGGGTTTTTAGGAGGAGAGAAATGATTGAATTATTACAAGGAGGCGCGTACCTGGTAGGTGGAGGCACCGTAATCCCTGATTCGGCAGAAGCGACCGCAGCAGTAAAGGCTGCATCAGGCGTGGATATTACAAAAGAGGATGCTAAGAAAAATACCATTGCTTACGGTATTTTGGCTGACCACAATACTTCCGGCAACATGGATAAGCTGAAAATCCGTTTTGACAAGCTTACCAGCCATGATATTACCTTCGTAGGTATTATTCAGACTGCAAGAGCTTCAGGCCTTCAGAAGTTCCCTATGCCCTATGTTCTTACCAACTGCCACAATTCTCTTTGTGCGGTAGGCGGTACCATTAACGAGGATGACCACATGTTTGGCTTGTCCTGCGCAAAGAAGTACGGTGGAGTATATGTACCACCTCATCAGGCAGTTATCCATCAGTTTGCAAGAGAGATGCTTGCAGGCGGCGGTAAGATGATTTTAGGTTCCGACTCCCATACCCGTTACGGTGCTCTGGGTACCATGGCAGTGGGTGAGGGCGGACCTGAGCTGGTTAAGCAGCTTTTAAATCAGACTTATGATATTAATATGCCGGGCGTTGTTGGTGTATATATGACCGGTGAGCCTGTGAAGGGTGTAGGTCCGCAGGACGTTGCCCTTGCCATTATCGGTGCTGTATTTGCTAACGGCTTTGTAAAAAATAAAGTAATGGAATTTGTAGGTCCGGGAATCAGCTCTTTAAGTGCAGACTTCCGTATTGGTATCGATGTAATGACTACTGAGACTACCTGTCTTTCCTCTATCTGGAGAACAGATGATGAGGTGAAGGATTTCTACGATATCCATGGCAGAAGCGAGGATTACAAGGAATTAAATCCTGGCGCAGTTGCATACTATGACGGAATGATTATGGTTGACCTCTCTAAGGTTCGCCCTATGATTGCAATGCCATTCCATCCAAGTAATACTTACACCATTGAAGAGTTAAATGCCAATCTTATGGATATTCTGGATGAAACCGAGAAGCGTGCACTTGTATCCTTAGACGGTGCTGTAGATTTTAACTTAAAGAATAAGGTGAAGAACGGCAAGTTCATGGTTGATCAGGGTATTATCGCAGGTTGTGCAGGGGGCGGATTTGAAAACATCTGTGCAGCAGCAGATATCTTAAAGGGCAGATACATTGGTTCTGATGGATTTACCTTAAGTGTATATCCTGCTTCCATGCCTGTATATATGGAATTAATCAGAAATGGCTGCGCAGCTACCATTTTAGAAACCGGAGCAGTGATGAAGACTGCGTTCTGTGGACCTTGCTTTGGTGCAGGCGACACTCCTGCCAATAATGCATTCAGTATTCGTCACTCCACCAGAAACTTCCCGAACAGAGAAGGTTCTAAGCTTCAGAATGGTCAGATTTCATCCGTTGCACTTATGGATGCGCGTTCTATTGCTGCAACTGCTGCAAATAAGGGCGTTCTTACTCCTGCAACCGACTTCGACGGAGATTTTGGTAAATATAAATATCATTTCGACAGCAAGATTTATGAGAACCGTGTATTCGATTCCAAGGGCGTAGCAGATCCGGATGCAGAGATTCAGCTTGGACCAAACATCAAGGATTGGCCTGCAATGGGTGCATTGCCAGAGAATCTGATTCTCAGGGTAGTCAGCGAGATTCATGATCCTGTAACTACTACTGATGAGTTGATTCCTTCCGGTGAGACATCTTCTTACCGTTCCAATCCCTTGGGACTGGCAGAGTTTGCCTTAAGCCGCAAGGATCCTGCTTATGTGGGTCGTGCAAAAGAGGTTCGGGCAGCTCAGGAAGCTTTGATGGAAGGTAAATGTCCTGGGGAGATGTGTCCGGAATTGGATTTGAAGAGTGTGTACGATGCAATCTCTGAGAAATTTCCGGAATTCCCCAAGTTGGTTGCTGAAGCCACATCGCAATTAGGTTCATTGGGCTTCGGTTCTACTATCTTTGCAGTAAAGCCGGGTGACGGTTCTGCGAGAGAGCAGGCTGCAAGCTGCCAGAAGGTACTTGGCGGTTGGGCGAATATTGCTAACGAATATGCAACTAAGAGATATCGTTCTAACTTAATTAACTGGGGTATGCTTCCGTTTGTAATTAAGGATGGGGAGCTTCCTTTCCAGAATTTAGACTACTTATTCTTCCCGGGAATCAAGGATGCTGTGGTAAATAAGGCAGCGACCATTAAGGGATATGTAGTTAAGGAAGAGGGACTTAAGGAATTTGAAGTTACTTTAGGTGATTTAACTGACGAGGAACGTCAGATTATCTTAAAAGGATGTCTCATTAACTACAACAGAGTTTAAAGAAGAGGAAATAAAAGGATGAAAGGTTTTAGACCAATTACCAATCCAATGCTCACCGGAGCAATGGAGTTAATGAAATCAAGTGACACTATTGAGCATCGCGAGATGTTTGTGGGAGAAATGCTTCATGCGAAATTTCTTTCTCCTGTAGTAATTGACCCATTGCCGGAAGCTGATGAAAACGGTATCAGTAAAATTGCAAAGGACGCAAGGATTCAGCTTCCTATGCTCACTGCTCCTGACGGAAAGCATTTCTTTATGGCTTTTACCGATTTGGATGAGCTTCAGAAGTGGAATAAAGAAGGCGGACAGCAGATTTTCGGATTTGATTTTGCGGATTATGTGGGAATGATTCGCAATGCGAAGGAAACCTGCAATGGTTTTGTAATCAATCCATACAGCCACAATGTGGTATTACCTTCTGAGTTTGTGGAAGCGATTGCAGAAAAGAATCCAAACATTTTTAAAGAAAAGAAATAAACTTGTATAGATTTCCAAAATCCTGTTAACACTACTCATAGAAGTAAATTCTATAGTAGTGAAGGGATGGAGGAATCTATGAAAACTCAAAAAAATAACAAAAAACCAAAGATGCTGAAGGAGAGAATTGTCATGATTGCTTCTTCAGCATTTGTTATGACAGCACTTACCGTTACCGGTTTATACATGAAGGACAAAAATGCGGAGAAACATGATAATGGTTACTCCATTGATTTGTCACAGATTGAGTCGGTACCGGAAAGTGAGCCCCAGGAGCTGGCTTTTTTAACTCCTTCGGAGGAGCTGCTGGAGTCAGCACCAATATCTGAAGATGCACTGGATTATGCACCGGTAGAGCCGGAAGAAGCTACGGAGCTTTCTGAAAGTGCAGAAGCAGTACCTTCAGAGGTGGAGCCCGAACCTGTTAACGGAGCGGAAGTAGTCATTGAGCAGGCACTGAATTTTTCGGCAGAGAATGGTCTGATTATGCCTACAGAGGGCTATGTGCTGATGCACTATAATATGGATAATACAGTGTATTTTGCTACCTTGGATCAGTACAAGTACAATCCGGCAGTAATCATCAGTGCGCCGGAGGGGGAACCGGTATATGCATGTGCAGATGCCCAGATTGTAAGTGTGTTCTCCAATGAAGAGATTGGCCAGAGTGTGATTATGGATTTAGGAAACGGATATCAGGTAACTTATGGTCAGCTTCAGAATTTGTCCTGTGAGGTAGGGGATTATGTATCTGCAGGAGAAAAGATTGCGGAAATCAGTGCGCCAACCAAGTATTATAGCGTAGAAGGAAGCAACTTATACTTCTCCATGAGTGCCAACGGAGAATTGATTAATCCGGAAGAGATGCTCAGTGAGTAGTTTTTAGGTTTACGCAAGAGAAAAAAAGAAGTATAATTATGAAGTTATGAAGAAGAAAATAAGTAGGGGAATCTGTCTGGGAGCGGTAATGTGCTATCTGACCGGCTGTGGGAATGTGTCGGAGCAGAACACTGGCACCGGACAGATGGCGCCCGTTTCAGAGGAAAATACAATTACATATCAGCTTCTGGAAGAGCCGGAGCTAAATTATGAAGTTCCTGAGATGGTACCGGGACTATGCGTACCTTCAGGAGGGTATGATGTATCTGAGGACAAAATTGCCCATGTATACGGAAAGCTTTTGCCGGAGGAATTCCATCTTGTGGAGAGAGAGTCCGGAGATATGGTATATAAGGGTGCTTTTTCGGAGGTTACCTATCATAAAGATACGGCAACATATAGTGCAGTTGCAGATTTCAGTAATTTTACTCAGGTAGGAGAATTTGTACTGCAGTGTGATTATCTGGGGTACTCTTACCCATTTTACATAGAGGAAAATTTGCAGGAAAATGCCTTGGCAGAGATGGTGGAAATGTTTCCGGAGCAGCTTGCAAAGTGTGAAGACTTGCAAAAAAGTGTGGATGGTGTCTTGCTTTTGCTGCTCTCCTATGAGTTTTACGGAGAGGTTTATGAGACGGAAACCGAAGAGACCCCTGCGGTGCTTTCAGCAGTGAAAAATTATGTGGAAGTACTTGCCGAAGCGGTGGAGGCGGAGGAGCCTAAGTTAGAATACGATCCGTACATGGTGGCTGCACTTTTGGCAAAGCATGGTCATACCTATCAGGCTTTTGATTGGAATGCCGGCAATGATGCAATTAAGCTGGCAAAAAAGCTTTGGAAAAAGGCGGAAAATGATGAGGAGCTTGCCTCGGAGTATGAAATTCTTGCGGCAGCGGAGCTCTATAGGGCCACAGGAACTTATAGCTATCGCAAACTGGTGCAGGACTATTTTACCGCACAAATTGAAGAAGAGAAGGTGTTGACAAGTCATTATGATGTACTTGCTGCGCTCACACATTTTAAGACGGATTATAAGGTGAATCGCAGTCTTTGTAACACACTGATGGATGTAGTTTTAGACAGGGCAGAGGATGCTGTAGCATATATTTCTCTGGATAACCAGCTCCTTAGCAGTAATAGTAGAGAAGAGAAGCTGACGGAAATAATGTGGAATATGGTATATGTTTCTGTCGTAGAATATGTTATCACCAATTATGAGTACGGAGATCTTTTAGAGAATCAGTATTTCTATTTGCAGGGACGGAATCCTGATGCATATGACTATGTAAATGAAATGGTTGTGGATAGTCCCGGGATGCAGGCAGCTTATATGATGATGCTCTGCGAGCATCTGGCGCATGATCATTTGGAATAAAAGGAAGGTAAGCGAAGATGAAGATAACAGTTTTAGCCGGTGGCATAAGTACGGAGAGAGATGTATCTCTGGTAACCGGTTCTATGATTTATAAGGCGTTGAAGGAAGCAGGACATCAGGTGGCACTTATCGATGTGTATCTTGGTGTAGAGGATAAAGAAATCGAGACCAATCCGGCGTGTGCCTTTGATTCGTCAAGAGATTGGGCCAAGGAGATTCAGGGAATCAGTGCCCGGAATCCGGATCTTGAGGCTGTGAAGGCAATGAGACCGGATGGGGATAAGAATTTCTTCGGACCCAATGTAATCAGGCTCTGTCAGGAGGCTGAAGTGGTATTTATGGCACTCCATGGTGCTAATGGTGAGGATGGAAAGATTCAGGCATGCTTTGATTTGATGGGCATCTGTTATACCGGAACCGATTATGTCAGCTCAGCCATAGCGATGGATAAGAGTCTTGCAAAGGAGCTTTTCTACCAGCATGGAATTCCTACACCGGCAGGCATTCATTTGTCAAAGGGCGAGGAGGACCCTATGAGTGTTCCTTTCCCATGTATCGTAAAGGCTTGTAATGGTGGTTCCAGCGTAGGTGTAGCCATCGCTAATGATGAGAATGAATATGAAAATGCGAAGGCAGAGGCATTCTGCTATGACGATGATGTGGTAATTGAGCAGTTTATCAAGGGTAGGGAGTTCTCTATCGGGGTAATTGATGGTAAGGCACTTCCCATTATTGAGATTGCGCCGCTGGTTGGATTTTATGATTATAAGAATAAATATCAGGCCGGCTCTGCAGTAGAAACTTGTCCTGCGCAGTTGCCTGCAGATGTGACAGAGAAGATGCAGAAGACTGCTGAGAAGGTCTTTAAGGTACTTCGTCTAAAAAACTATGCCCGCATGGATTTTATGATGGACAAAGATTATAACTTCTATTGTCTGGAAGCAAATACCCTTCCGGGAATGACACCTACGTCACTTCTTCCTCAGGAAGCAGCTGCTGTGGGAATGGATTTTACCCAGCTTTGCGAGAAAATTATTAGTTTAGCTAAGAATGGAAAATAATCTATGAAAAATATGACGCTGGAAAATCTGGCTCGGGTTACCGGTGGAAAACTGGTAAACGGGGCACATGCAAATTGTAAAATAGAGGCCGGTGGAGTGTATCTGGATTCCAGACAGGTACAGCCGGGAGATATCTTTATTGCTACTAAGGGCGAGCGCGTGGACGGCCATTCCTTTATCCCTTCCGTACTGGAGAAGGGCGCCCTTGGTGTAATCTGCGAGAAGGAACAGGGAGATATTACTGCACCCTACATAATTGTTGAGGATTCCTTTGAGGCTCTTAAGAAGGTGGGAGAATACTATCGGACCCAGATGGATGTCAAGGTGGTAGGAATCACCGGAAGTGTGGGTAAGACCAGTACCAAAGAGTTTATCGCGGGAGTGCTTTCGGAGAAGTATAACGTGTTGAAAACCCAGGGAAATTTCAATAACGAAATCGGTGTGCCACTGACCATTTTGCGAATCCGTGAGGAGCACCAGGTGGCTGTTCTGGAAATGGGAATCAATCATTTCGGAGAAATGAGCAGACTGACACAGATGGCAAAACCGGATGTATGCGTTATGACCAATATCGGTCAGTGTCATTTGGAGTTTCTGGGAAGCAGGGAAGGTATCTTAAAGGCAAAGTCGGAGATTTTTGAGTGTAGCAATCCGGATGGAGCTGTTGTGTTAAATGGTGATGATGATATGCTGCAGACTGTGTCTCGGGTACATGGTAAAAAGCCGGTAAGCTTTGGTCTTTCCGAAGGAAACTGCGTTTATGCTTCAGATATTCAGAACTTGGGGCTTTTTGGCAGCGAATTTGCCATACATATGGGCGAGAAATGCTTTGCTGTAAAGGTAAAGCTTCCGGGAGAGCACCAGATTTATAATGCTCTGGCAGCGTCCGCGGTAGCAGATTATCTGGGACTTAGTGAAGCGGAGATTGTTAAGGGAATCGCTTCTGTAGAACCCACGGCAGGAAGAAGTAATCTGATTCAGACTAAGGATTATGTGGTGATTGATGATTGCTATAATGCCAATCCGGTATCCATGAGAGCAGCGATTGATTTACTGTCCACTGCGGTTACCAGAAAGGTGGCTATCCTAGGTGATATGTTTGAACTGGGAGAGCAGGAGCTGGAGATGCATGGTGGCATTGGTGCCTATGTAGCAGAAAAAGGGATTGATGTACTTCTTTGCGCCGGAGCACTTTCTGCGGAAATGGCAAGTACTGCAAAAGAGAAAAGCTTAGTTACTAAGGTTCGGCATTATGAGACCCGAGAACACCTGATGGAAGACTTGATGAATCAGCTGGAAAAGGGGGATACGGTGTTAATCAAAGCATCCCACGGAATGGGCTATCAGAATATAGTTGAATATTTGGCTACAAAATAAAATGAAGCTTCCTACTTGGTAGGAAGCTCTTTTTTGTCTTCAGTATATGTGTTTAAGATAATCTCACGTACATGAGTACCAAAATTCTTCTGTGTTTCCTTGTCTAACTCTTTGATGTAAATAGGAGTACCATAATCTACGATAACGGTTTGAGGTTTGACACGTGGGAAGTGATCCTCAAAAATTGCACTGGAATTTACGATGGTCATAGGAACAACCGGAACATTGGCCTTTTCTGCAATCTTAAAGCTACCTTCCTTGAAAGGAAGCATGGTGCCCTCTTCTCCCTTATTTCGGGTTCCCTCAGGGAAAATGGTCATGGAAACTCCGGATTTTACCTGCTCTACACCGGTAAGAATGGTTTTTAATCCCTGCTTAATATCGTTACGATCAAGGAACAGACAATATAAATGTCTCATCCACCAGCGAAGGAGAGGAACCTTTTCGAGTTCCTTCTTTGCCACATATCCGGTAGGTCTCGGAACGAGGGTGTAGGTGATAATAATATCGAAGAAGCTTCGATGATTGCCCACATATAATACCGGAGTATCGGTAGGAACGTTTTCTTTATTTTTTACAATAACTTTAGTTCCGCAGATAAAAAGAACAACCCGGAATGCCCAAAGAACAATAGCTAAAGAACTTTTATCATGGAAATCCTTGTGTTTTTTCCAGATGATCTGCTCGAAGGTCATGACGGGGATTGTGCAGATTAAAAAAAGTATAAGAAATAGCATTGCTAAAGTGATACGAATCATAGTTATTTTACCCTTCTCAAATCTCGGCGGCTCACAAACCCGCACTACGTGCGCCTCTGTCTGCAGCGCAGACGGTTTGTTCACTCGCGGACATTATAACATACTTTTGCATTGGTGTACATAGGATAGAATGGAAGAAAAACAGGTGGTTTTGTATGAAAAAAGGGATACTATTATTCATAACACTATGCTTTGTTATAGGGATGACCGGGTGCGATAGCTTTGGAAGAAAAGAGACAAAGGTAAGGGATTTGGAGTTTGTGGTGGTAAGCGAAAGTGCTATACCGGAGGAGCTGTTATTAACGCTGGAGGAAATGAAGGCAGAGAGCTTTCATTATGTATATTCCGATAAGGAATACTTATACATATGTGTGGGATACGGAGAGCAGAAGCATAGTGGCTACAGTATTGCTGTGGATGGGCTGTATCTGACAGATAAGGCAATTCATGCGGAGACGACGCTGATAGGGCCGGACAGTGAGAATCTGAAGAGGAATACCCCTTCCTACCCCTATATTGTTCTTAAGACAGATTATCTGGAGCAGACGGTGATTGTGAAGTAGGAAGTGCCGTCTAATTTGGGGGCTTGGGATTGGTATTCCGAGTATGAGGGCATATAGATATTTTTTTACTTATTCCACCCTGCATTTACCTGGAATCGGCTCAAAATCCGCCATTTATAAACCTTGTCGGGGTATCATAGATCATTAATTTTACTGGTGCCCAGTGTATATAAATGTCTCTTGTATTGGAAATCTGAATGGAGACTTGTTACTTTGAGAAACTAAAGTTTACGAGGTCAATCATACTATATTTGCTCAGCCCGTAAAATAAGCATCCTATCATTTTCCATGCAGTAGCGCGCAAAAATAAATTAAAATTGCTTGGCTTCGAATAATTGCTATGGTACTATGAAAGATAATAAGATGCATGGAGGATACGGAAGTGTTACTCATTGAGAATGGATATGTAATAGACCCCAAATCAGGTCTGGAGGGAACGCTGGACGTGCTGGTTGAGGGTAATATAATTAAGAGGATTGGAGAACGTGTCAAAGCGGAGATGACAGTAGAGGAACTTGAAAACTGTGAAGTTATCGATGCTAAAGACCGTATCGTGGCACCGGGGCTTGTGGATGTGCATGTGCATTTCAGAGAGCCGGGATTTACTTACAAGGAAGATATTCAGACCGGTAGTAAGGCGGCAGCAAGAGGTGGCGTTACTACCGTAGTTCTGATGGCGAATACAAAGCCGGCAGTGGACAATGTAGAAACTCTGCAGGAGGTATTGGCCAAAGGGAAAGAGACCTTGATACATGTGGAAACCTGCGCCAATGTGACCTTTGGATTAAAGGGACAGGAGATGACCCCTATGGAGGCTCTGGCGAAGGCGGGAGCAGTGGGCTTTACCGACGATGGTATTCCCATCATGGATGCGGGGCTGGTACGCAAGGCTATGGAGAAATGTGCAGAGCTGGACATGCCCATCAGCTTCCATGAAGAGGACCCGGATCTTATTACCAATAATGGTGTGAACCGGGGTGTGGCAAGTGAACATTTTGGTATCGGCGGTTCTCCCAGAGAGGCGGAGTATACGCTGGTAGAAAGAGATTTGCAGATTGCAATTGAGACCGGAGCAAGCATTGATATCCAGCATATCAGTACTAAGGAAGCGGTAGAAATGGTGCGTCAGGCGAAGAAAAAGGGAAGCAACATTCATGCAGAAGCTTGCCCACATCACTTTACGCTCACTGAAGAAGCTGTGATTAAATATGGTACCTTGGCAAAGATGAATCCACCTCTTCGAACCGAAGAAGATAGACAGGCCATTATTCAAGGCTTAAAGGATGGTACCATCGATTTGATTGCCACAGACCATGCGCCACATTCTGCAGAGGAAAAGGCGAAGCCCATTACAGAGGCTCCAAGCGGTATCATTGGTTTGGAGACGGCATTGCCATTGGCGATTACGGAGCTGTATGCCAAGGGGCATCTGACCATGAAACAGATTTTTGAACGTATGAGCTATGCTCCGGCAAACATGTATCATTTAGATGCCGGTTATCTGGCGGAAGGTGGTCCTGCGGATATTATTATTGTGGATGCAGAGGGCAAACAGGTATTTACGGAGTATTTATCCAAGGCGACAAACTCGCCCTTTACCGGCTGGGAATTGCAGGGCGTAGTGGAGAAAACTATTTGCAACGGAAAAGTTGTTTATGAAAAATAACCATGGAGGAAGATAAAAGTGAAAGAAAAAAAGCTGGGAAAAGTAATCTCTCAAAAAGAGATTTCCAAGAACATTTTTGATATGTGGATTGCTACCGACTTAGCAGATCAGGCGAAGCCGGGACAGTTTATCGGTGTATATCCGAAGGACAAGAGCACTATTTTGCCTCGTCCCATCAGTATCTGTGAGATTGACAAGGAAAAGAAGGCGCTTCGTATCGTATATCGTATTGCAGGTGCCGGCACTACCGAGTTCTCTACTTATCAGGTAGGTGATGAGGTTGCTATTTTAGGTACGTTAGGTAATGGCTTCCCATTAGAAGCAGGAAAGGGTAAGAAGGTGTTCTTAATCGGTGGAGGTATCGGTGTTCCGCCAATCCTTGAGATGGCAAAGCAGATGGATGCGGATAAGAGCATTTTACTGGGATATCGTGACGGCGACTTATTCTTAAAGGAAGATTTTGATATTTACGGTAAGGTATATGTGGCAACTGAGGATGGTAGCGTAGGAACCAAGGGCAATGTAATGGATGCTATCGCAACAAATGGTTTAGAGGCAGAGGCTATTTTTGCCTGTGGTCCCATGCCTATGCTCCGTGCAATCAAGCGTTACGCGGAAGAAAAAGGCATCAAGGCATACATCTCTTTAGAAGAGCATATGGCCTGCGGCGTGGGTGCGTGTCTGGGCTGTGTAGTAAAGACCAAGGAAGTAGATCATCACTCTCATGTGCACAATGCAAGAATTTGTACCGATGGTCCCGTATTTGATGCAGAGGAGGTAGATATCTAATGAATACACAGGTAACAATTGCAGGCGTAACCTTAAAGAATCCTGTTATGACCGGCTCCGGAACCTTTGGCTCCGGTATGGAATATGGTGAATTTGTAGATTTAAATAGGCTTGGTGCAGTAGTAACCAAGGGTGTTGCCAATGTGCCCTGGCCGGGGAACCCCACTCCACGTGTAGCAGAAGTATATGGCGGTATGCTGAACGCTATCGGCCTTCAGAATCCGGGTATCGAAGTGTTCTGTGAAAGAGATATTCCCTTCTTAAAGCAGTATGATACTAAGATTATTGTAAATGTATGCGGAAAATCTGTAGAGGATTACCTTGAGGTTGTGGATAGATTATCTCATGAAGAGGCAGTTGCTATGTTGGAAATCAATGTATCCTGCCCCAATGTAAAGGAAGGAGCCATTGCTTTCGGTCAAAAGGCAGATGCTCTTTACAACATTACTTCCGAGATTAAGAAGCATGCAAAGCAGCCTATTATCATGAAGCTGAGTCCTAATGTAACGGATATCACTGAGATGGCAAAGGCTGCTGAGGCAGCGGGTGCAGATGCGCTGTCTTTGATCAATACCTTAACCGGTATGAAGATTGATATTCACAGAAGAAAATTTGCCCTTGCAAACAAGACCGGCGGTATGAGTGGTCCTGCAATTAAGCCGGTAGCGGTTCGTATGGTATATCAAGCTTCTCATGCAGTGAAGATTCCCGTCATCGGTATGGGTGGTATCGCAACCGCAGAGGATGCCATCGAGTTCATCCTTGCAGGTGCAACCGCAGTCAGTGTAGGCGCCATGAACTTCGTAAATCCATATACTACCGTAGAGGTTGTAGAGGGTATTGAGAAGTACATGCAGCAGTATGGTGTAGAGAATTTAACGGATTTAATCGGTGCCGTGAACGACTAGTTATGAATAAAGCTTATAAAACCTTCATATCCTTACTATATAGGTAAGGAATGGAGGTTTTTTTGTGGAAATAAAAAAGACAAATGTACATATAGAACAGGTGAAGGAGTGCATTACAAGTCAGTTCGTGCTGGAGCAGGATATCAATCTGGCAGAGACAAGGCCGGATATTGCGGCAATCTGCATGCGCAGAGCACGGCTGGTAGTGGAGGAAATCAGACCATATACAGATGTGGTACAAGTAAAAGGAAGTTTGGAGTATTCCATTCTCTATCAGACAGAAGGTGACGGTTGCAGGCTGGACCGGCTGGAAGGGGCACTTCCTTTTGAAGAAACCATACATATGCAGGGAGTATCTGCGGGAGACACGGTGAAGGCTGACTCAGTGGTAGAGGATTTCAGTGTCAGCGTTATTAATTCCAGAAAGCTCAGTGTACAGACTGTGATTACCATGAATGTTTGTACCAAGGAATTTGGAAGTGTGGAATTCCCTACAGATATGGAAGGACTGGACAGATACGAATATCGTCAGGTGGCAAGTGATGTGACACAGCTTGTACTTTCGAAGAATGACTTGTTCCGCATCAAGCAGGAGAAGAAGTTGCCGGGAGAATATCCTAACATTCAGAAGGTTTTGTGGCAGAATGGACGCATTCAGGAGCTGGACACCAGACCTATGGCGGATAAGCTGATCATTCAGGGCGAGCTGGTACTTTTCGTACTTTATGAGTGTGAAGGGGAAAATCATGAAATCCGCTTCTATGAGAATACCATTCCTTTCAGCGGAAATCTGGAATGTAATGGGATGGACAGTGATATGACGGCCGATGTGAGATGGAGGTTGAGTAATTTTCTGCTTACAGTAAAGCCGGATGAGGATGGCGAGGAGAGAGTGGTGCAGCTTGATGTGAATCTGCAGCTGGAGATTAAGGCATATAAGGAGATGCAGCTTCGATATATCAGTGATTTGTACAGTGTGAAAAAGCAGGTGGAGCTGGAAACGGAGAAAAAAAGTATTCCCCGCCTTCTCTCTAAGGTGACAGGAAAACATAAACTTGTGGAGCAGGTTGATGCCGGTATTGTTCCGAGTCGTATATTGCAGCTTCTGCATAGCGAGGGAGATGTACATATTGACCAGGTAGAGGCGGCAGATCAGGGAACCGCTGTATCCGGCTGTGTAGGTGTGCAGATATTGTGCGTAACCGGTGACGATTTACAGCCTTACGAGATGGTGGAAAAGGTATTACCCTATAAATATATGCTGGAATGCGGTGATATGAAAGGGATGCCTATTCCTGAGGTGACTGCGGAGCTGGAGAAGCTGGAAGTCTCTCTTGGTGATGATGGTCAGATTGTGGTGAAGGCAGTGATTTCCTTTTATATGATTGCCTTCGGAAGCGAAGAGGTCAACCTGGTGAAGTCAATATCGGAGAAGGAAATTGACAGGGAGAAGCTGATGGCACTTCCGGGGATGGCTATCTACATTGCGGGAAAAGGAGATACGCTGTGGGATATTGGAAAAAAATACTTCATTTCCGTAGATACCCTTCAGCAAATTAATGAATTGGAAAGTAGAGAATTGACGGAGGGGCAAAAGCTTTTGGTTATGAAGCAGGGGATGTAGAGGATGAAAATGGGGCGACCGCATTTTGCAATCGCCCCTTAACTTTATTCTTCTATTTTTGCAGTTTCCTCTTCAATACCGGCTAATTCATCGAATTTCTTCATAACCGCATCATAGGTCTTTTGAGAGATTTCGGGTAACTTTCCACCCCAAGTTTCTTCTGCCTGTGCGTAGCCCTTTTTAAAAGCTTCTCTCATTTCTTCTACCTTGTCCGGATCACCACCGGTAAGTGCCACCGCAAAGTCGAGGATACGGTCAGAGGTCTGCTCTACGCCCCAATATCCATCTTCTGAGATATCTTCCTGTGCCTGAGCCTTGGTAGCAGCATCTACTGTGAAATCTCCGCTTGCAAGGAATTTCCACATAGCGTCATCGGTAGCAGTACCATAGGTACCTGCCTGCTTGGACATCATCTCAACAATCATCTGTTTAAATTTTGCCTGATAATTTTCTGCATCCTGCTTTAACTGATTGATTAAAGCGGTATTGGGGGTATATGTTTTCTTTGCTTCCTCAGAAACCTCATACACAACACCCTTGTCAGCTGCGGTATCGACGGGCTTACTTTCTACCTTCTCTTCTGCTACAGCAGCTTCTTCTTTTGCTTTTGTATCAACCTTGGAATAATTCTTGTAAGTTGATAATACCTGATTTGTAACTCCATTTACATTCATAAGCATCCTCCTTGATTGTGTGCCAAGCCCGATGTCGGGATTTTGACATGTTATCTACAATTTTTCATCCGTGACATAAGACAACAACAGTCATCTATTTTTATTATCGGAAGGATTTAGGAAAAAGATAAGAGGGAATTTGGAAAAATTGGGAATAAAGATATACCCAATACATTTGACAGATTGTATTTATTTTAGTACAATCTTTGTATACAAAAAACAAAAAGAATACCATTTCTGGAAAGGGTATATATGGATAGATGTGTAAGAAAAGCTTATGCCAAGATTAATCTGGGGCTGGATGTTGTGAGAAGACTGGAAAACGGATACCACGAGGTACGTATGATTATGCAGACCGTAGGGATTGCGGATGTACTAACCTTGGAAAAGCGTCCCTCCGGGATTACGGTAAGTACGGATAGCGGCGAGCTTCCCACAGATGAGAATAACTTGATTTATAAGGCTGCAAAGCTGATGCTGGAGAAGCATGATATCCGGGAAGGTGTACACATTCATTTGGAGAAGCATATTCCAATAGCGGCTGGTATGGCCGGCGGAAGCACGGATGCGGCAGCTACATTTATCGGAATGAATGAGCTTTTTGCGTTGGGAGACAGTGAGGAAGATTTGAGAGAACTTGGTGTCAAGGTTGGAGCCGATGTACCATATTGTATTATGGGAGGTACTGCTCTTGCAGAGGGAATCGGTGAGGTACTGACAAGACTTCCTGCGCCACCGGATGCATTTCTTGTGGTGGCGAAGCCGGATATCAATGTGTCCACTAAGTTTGTATATGAGCATATTGATAAGGAAGGTGTGGAGCATCATCCGGATATTGACGGAATGATAAAGGCATTGGATAACGGAGAGTTACAAGGGATTGTGTCCCGTCTGGAAAATGTGCTGGAAGCAGTGACTGTGAAGGCACATCCGGTGATTACAGAGATTAAGGATACTCTGAATGAAAACGGGGCAATGGGCAGTCTTATGAGCGGCAGCGGTCCTACTGTGTTTGGTCTGTTTGCGGATGAAGAAATAGCCGAGAAGGCGCTGCGGGCAGTGAAGGAGAAGAATCTCGCAAAGCAGCTTTTTATAACCTGCTTTGCAGAGGGAGGCATGAATGGGAAGTGATTTTCAGATACAAATGAATGAGTTTCTACCGCTGAGAGATGTTGTATTTAACACTCTGCGTCAGGCGATTTTAACTGGGGAACTTAAGCCCGGAGAGAGACTTATGGAGATTCATCTGGCCAATAAGCTGGGGGTCAGCAGAACGCCCATTCGTGAGGCCATCCGTAAGCTGGAGCTGGAGGGATTGGTGACCATGATTCCTCGTCGCGGTGCAGAGGTGGCACAGATTACGGAGAAAAGTATGTCCGATGTGCTGGAGGTGCGTCGTGCAGTGGATGCTCTTTGTGTAGAGCTTGCCTGCGAGCGTATCAGTGAGGAAGAGCTGGAGGCTTTGAAAACTGCATGCGATAATTTCGAGGATGCTGTAAATAGCGGTGACGTGAAGAAGATTGCTCAGGCGGATGTGGCACTTCATGATATTATCGTGCGTGCTACCGGTAATCAGCGGTTGGTGCAGCTGGTAAATACCCTTTCAGAGCAGATGTACCGTTATCGATTTGAATATATCAAGGATGTAAGCCAGCACAGGAGTCTGGTGGAGGAACATCGCGTTATTTACGAGAGCATACTAAAGAAGGATAAGGCTACTGCCAGCGATGCGGCAAAGCTCCATATTGACAATCAGGAAAAGACCATTATTAAACAGATTCGTTTGGAAAGAGAAAAACGCTAAGATATGATTAAGCTACGTTTTCTTTGTCCATACTCCCTTTATAGAAACGGAGGGATGAAGATGAAACGTTGTGTTTGTTATATGCTGATTGCACTTGGCTGGTGGAGTATCTGGTATCCGCAGATTGCGCTCCCTAAGGAGGCGGTACAGATTGTGGATGAAAGCGGTACTGTACAAGACCCGGCGAAAGTGCTAGAATGCGACAGTGAAGAGATTCCTTATGAGCTTTTGAAAATGATGAGTAAGGAAAATGTGCAGGTCCGCTTTAAATGCGTGGAACTGTTTCAGGATTATATGGAAAAGGTTGGGAATGAGTAATGGCGATTGTGGATAAATACGCACCCATCGGTGTATTTGATTCCGGTATCGGAGGGCTTACGGTTGCCCGAGAGATTATGCGACAGATCCCTAATGAGAAAATTATATATTTTGGTGATACCGCCCGTACACCCTATGGTTCCAAGTCCAAGGAGACGGTAACCAGATTTTCCAGACAGATTGTAAGGTTTTTGCAGACCCATGATGTAAAAGCTATCGTGGTTGCCTGCAATACCGCAAGTGCCTATGCCCTTGAGGAACTGGAAAAGGAGATAGATATCCCAATTATCGGTGTAGTGAAGCCGGGCACCAAGGCGGCACTAAGTGCCACCAAGAACGGTAAAATCGGTGTAATTGCTACTGCAGCTACCATCGGAAGTCAGATTTACACCAAATACATAAAAGAGAGTGCAGAGGATGATATTGTATATGGTAAGGCATGTCCCTTATTTGTTCCTTTGATTGAAGAGGGACTTTGGGAGGACCCGGTAACGGATGAGATTGCCAGGAGATATCTCACAGAGCTGATTGATTTGGATATAGATACCTTGATTTTGGGATGTACCCACTATCCGCTGATTCGCAAGGCTCTGGGAAGGATTATGGGACCGGAGGTAACACTGGTGAATCCGGCATATGAGACGGCCATCGAACTGAAGGCGCTTCTGGGAGAAAAGGGGCTTTTAAATGATAAAGCACCTACACTGGGAGAGAATCAGTATCGTTTCTATGTCAGTGATATGGCAGATAAGTTTAAGGTATTTGCCAATTCAATTATTAAGTACGGAATTTTGTCTGCAAAGACTGTGAATATTGAGGATTATTAAGAATGACAAAGGATGTAAAAATTATTGTACTGGGTCATCATGACAATGGGGACGGTGATGTGGGAACCATCCGTACCACTTCTCTGGGACAGTATTTTGAAAAGAGTGGCAGCTGTTATCTACTTTACGAGGAAGAGCAGGAGGGCTTTGACAAGCCTGTAAAGAATCGTGTGAAATACAAGAAAGGCTATATGGAACTGGTTAAAACGGGACTGATTAATTCCCGAATGGTGTTTGAAGAGGGAAAAACCATTATGACCAGCTATAACAGTCCCTACGGAGAAATGCTGATGGGAGTAAATACTTCTTCCATGCGAATTACGGAGAGGGAAGATTTGATTCGAATCGAAGTGGATTATTCTCTGGAAGTGGATGAGAGACCCATGAGTAAAAGCAAAATTACGATAAAAATAAAACCGGCTGTGTAAGCCGGTTTTTCTTTTCGTTGCTTATTTAATTGGCTTAGCGCCTGCTTTTTCCTGGGCCTTTTCCACAAGCTGCTTGAACTTGCTCTTTGGTTTAGCCGGTGCAGCTTCCTTCTTGCCGTGCAAGCCCTTCACGTCTAATACGTAAATACCGCTTACAACTGCCTTAACTTCCTTCTTAACAGGAACGGAATCGAAGATTTTCTCATCACATACAAGAGACATAATCTGAGGTCCGATTTTCGCCTTGATAATCGGCATTTTAGAGCCTCTCATCATCTTCGGAGTCTGATCGATAACCATCTGTGGAAGTCCGGAATCCTTGATTTTCATGCGCTTTTTATCGATAATCAGCATAGATACGGTCTGCTTATTAGCGTTCAGCATCTCCTGCTGCTCTGCCTGCTTCTTCTGTGCTTTCTTTCCTAAGAAATAAAGCGCAACAACGACAGCAATCAATACGATTAAAATAACCAAAAGTACAATTTGACCAGTTGTCACGTGCATACCTCCTAAAAATTAACTAGCAATATTCTAACATTCTTTTTTATTTTAGGCAACTCAATTTACTAAAAACCTTGTGAAATTAATGGTTTTGTGTTATCATCACATTTATATTTGCAGTTGCAAAATGGAGGATATTATGAGAAAGAGATTAGTTGCGTTACTTGCTGGTGCTATGGCACTTATGCTGGTGGGCTGTGGTGGCGGTGATACCACTGTATTAAAGGATATGAAGGTTGAGAAGTACGTTACCCTTGGTGAATATAAGGGAGTGGAGCTGAATGTGGCAGCAGCTACTGTCTCAGAAGCAGAGCTCTCTCAGATGGTGGAGTATATTTATACCAGCTCTGTGACAGCAGAAAATGGTGCTATTACAAATCGTGCAGCACAGGATGGGGATACTGTAAATATTGATTATGTTGGAAAGCTGGATGGCGTCGCTTTCGATGGCGGTACTGCATCCGGACAGAATCTGACCTTAGGCTCTGACAGCTATATCGATGGCTTTGAGGATGGACTGGTAGGAGTAACACCGGGGGAAACAGTAGATTTGAATCTGACTTTCCCGGAAAATTATGGAAGTACTGATTTGGCGGGCAAGGCGGTAGTATTTACCGTAACCGTTAATTATATTGTGCCTACTTCGGCAGAGTTTACCGATGAAGTGGTTGCCGGCTTTGGTATCAGCGAATTTACCAATATGGCAGAGCTGAACCAGTATGCAAATGATTATCTTTTAGAGAATGCGAATTATAACCGCGATATGGAGATTGAAAGTACGCTTTTGGATACTGTTATGAACAGTGCTACTTTTAATGAGATTCCGGAGACTGTGGTTCAGAAGTACAGTGACCAGATGACCAGAAGTATTGAAAGTGTGGCTGCGCAGTATGGTGTGGATACCGATACTTACTTAAGCTACTATTTTGGAATGGACCTTGCTACTTATCTGGATACCTATGCAGAAGAGTCTGCAAAGCAGGGAATTGTTTTCCAGGCAATTGCTAATGAAGAGGGCCTTAATCTTACGGATGAAGAGCTTGATGCAGAGCTTCAGACTTATGCAACCAATGCAGGTTATGCTACCGTAGAAGAGTTCCTTGGAGAAGAGCCAAAGGAAAACTTCAGAGAATTTCTTATGTTTGAAAAAGTATTACAGTTTTTAAAAGACAATGCTGTAATTACAGAATAATTTAAAGATTTTAAAAGGAGGAAAAGGAAATGCTGGATTTAACAGATATCAGAGACCTGTTCAGAAACCCTGCAGATTATGTGGGAAAAGAAATTACTGTAGGAGGTTGGGTTCGAAATAACCGCGATTCTAAGAATTTCGGCTTTTTGGTTATCAATGACGGTACTTTCTTTGAGCCACTTCAGGTAGTATACGGAGACAACTTGGCTAACTTCGGAGAAATCTGTAAGATTAATGTAGGAGCAGCATTAATTATCAAGGGTACCATTGTGGAGACCCCACAGGCTAAGCAGCCTTTTGAAATGCAGGCAGCTGAGATTATGGTAGAAGGACCTTCTACTGCAGACTATCCTCTTCAGAAGAAGCGTCACACTTTTGAGTACCTTAGAACAATTTCACACTTACGTCCGAGAACCAACACCTTCCAGGCGGTGTTCCGTGTGCGTTCTTTAATTGCGTATGCAATTCATACTTTCTTTATGGAGAGAGGCTTTGTGTATGTCCATACCCCAATCATCACCGGTAGTGACTGTGAGGGTGCAGGTGAGATGTTCCAGGTAACTACCATGGATTTAAACAACCTTCCCAAGAATGAAGACGGCACTGTAGATTACAGCCAGGACTTCTTCGGAAAGGCAACTAACCTTACCGTATCCGGTCAGTTAAATGTAGAGACTTATGCTTTCGCATTTAAGAATGTATATACTTTCGGACCTACCTTCCGTGCAGAGAACTCCAACACTACAAGACATGCTGCTGAGTTCTGGATGATTGAGCCGGAGATGGCATTTGCAGACCTTACCGATGATATGATTCTTGCAGAGAGTATGCTGAAATATGTTATTCGTTACGTTTTAGAGAATGCTCCGGAAGAGATGAACTTCTTCAATCAGTTTGTGGATAAGGGATTAATCGAGAGACTGAACCATGTGGTAAATTCCGACTTTGGTCATGTAACCTATACAGAAGCAATCGAAATCTTAGAGAAGCACAATGATGAGTTCGATTACAAAGTGTTCTGGGGCTGTGACTTACAGACCGAGCATGAAAGATTCCTAACTGAGCAGGAATTCAAGCGTCCTGTATTCGTAACTGACTATCCGAAGGAGATTAAGGCGTTCTACATGAAGCTTAATGACGATGGAAAGACCGTTGCCGCTATGGACTGTCTGGTACCGGGTATTGGAGAGATTATCGGTGGTAGCCAGAGAGAAGATAAGCTTGAGGTATTAGAGCAGAGAATGGAAGAGCTGGGACTTAATAAGGAAGACTACGACTTCTATCTGGATCTTCGTAAGTATGGTTCTGTTCGTCATGCAGGATTTGGACTTGGATTTGAAAGATGCGTTATGTATCTTACCGGTATGGGTAACATCAGAGACGTACTTCCATTCCCAAGAACTGTTAATAACTGTGAATTATAGTAACTATTCAGAGCCATGCGAATTTCCGGAGACAGACTGAGTAAGCTTGCTTACAGAAGGCTGTTCTCGGAAATTCATATGGCGAGAAGAACTCATAAGCAAAAGGAAAGCTGCGTAGCAGCGGTTTTGCGCATGAGGGCTCTGAATAGTTACGAATTATAAGATTGGTAAAAAATGTGCCGAGGGATTTTCTCTCGGCACTTTTTTTTGGTACCCGAGTATGTTATCATTAGATGTATGAAAAGATTTTGTTTAAGACTAATGAATTGCATAATGGTGTTATCTCTTCTTGGAAGTAGTATCGTAGTAAGCGCTACCAGTATCTCTGACATTAAGGATAAGATTAATGATAAAAAGAACGAGATTGAAGGAAACCAGAGCCAGTTGGATGATATTAACGATCAGATGGAGGGCTATGAAGGAGAACTGGATGTTCTGGCGGAACAGATGGATGATCTGAATGCGGAGATTATCAATATTTTGGCCAGTATCGGTGTGCTGGAGGAAGATATCGCCCAGAAGGTGTTGGATATTGCAGAGGCCCAAGCGGAGTATGATGCAGCAGTAGAGACGCAGAGAGTTCAGGAAGAGGCTATGGCGGCCCAAGTTCAGCTGATGTACTATAAGGGGAACGATTCCATTCTGGGGCTTTTATTTGAGAATTTCAGCTTTGGAAAGCTGTTGAATCGTGCAGAGTACGCTGAGGCTGTTATGGAATACAATAACCAGATGCTGGAGGATTATATTGCCACCAAAGAGTTGGTTTTAGAGCTTTGGAATAACTTGGAGACCGAGAAGGCAGAATTGGAAGCGGACAAAGCGGATTTAGAAGAACAGAAGGCATATTGCGATGATCTTTTAGCAGAGCTGAAATCGAAATCCGATAATTACGAGGCTCTGTATGCGAAAGCTCAGGCAGAGGCAGCTGCGGTGAAGAAGGAAATCCAAAAAGAGCAAAAGGAGCTGAAAAAGCTACAGCAGGATTTGGCCAATGCCCAGGCAGCTGAGGCCGCCAGAAATAATGCGGCCAATCAGACCTATAAGGAAACTGATTACACAAGTATTATTGATAATGCATCCGGAAGTGATCTTGGTAAAAAGGTTGCGAAATATGCATGTCAATATATCGGAAATCCTTACGTGTACGGTGGGACAAGCCTTACCAAGGGTGCAGATTGTTCCGGCTTCACTTACCGGGTGTATAAGGACTTCGGATATAATCTGGACCGTACTTCCTATGCCCAGCGAAGCAACGGCACGGAGGTGGCATATGCCGATGCCCAGCCCGGTGATATTATTTGTTACAGCGGTCATGTAGGTATCTATATTGGTGGAGGCTACATTGTGCACGCAAGTAGCAGCAAACCCTATCCCCGTGGTGGTATCAAGGTGAATAAAGCAACCTATCGAACCATTTTATCAGTGAGAAGAATTATTAATTAGTGGACAAAGGAGTCCTCTGAGGTGCAAGGTGCGCATCAGGGGACTTTTTGGTCTTAAAATGAAACAGACAAAAGGCGAGAACGAAATGAAAGAGATAACCATAGAAGAATTATTGGCGAGGCTAATGCGAGAGTGTGGCTTAGGAGAAATCATCTCCTATGTTGAATCGGTATCCGGTGGCCTTATGCATCGTATGTACAAGGTGACAACAGATAGAGGGATATATGCCGTAAAGCATTTGAATGCAGAGATAATGAAAAGACCGGATGCACAAGAGAATTATGCGAGAGCAGAAAAAATAGAAAGAATGCTTGAGAAAAGTGATATTCCCATTGTACCGGCGATGGTGATTGATGGTAGGAAGATGCAGAATATAGAGGGGCAGTTTTTCTATGTATTTAAGTGGCAGGAAGGGCGAATTGCCGATTGGAATCATATTTCCGAGGAGCAGTGCTATAAAGCAGGTAATATTCTCGGGAAAATCCATGCGATTGAGCCAAAGAACGTTGAGTGTCAGAGTACCGAGTTAAGTCAGATTGATTGGCATGGTTATATACTGAAAGCAAAAGAGGAAGATTTTAAGATTGCGTCTTTATTAGAAGATAATGAAGAACTTTTGGTTTATGCGGAAAGTGAACTAAACAGAGCAAGAGCTTCATTGCCTGCGATATCATGTATATCCAATGAGGATATGGATCCTAAGAATATCATGTGGGATAATGGAACTCCGTGGGTAATTGATTTAGAGTGCTTAGATTATGGGAATCCCATATCTCATGCGATGCAGCTTGCATTACAATGGTCCGGAATTGTTACCTGTGAAATGGATATTGACAAGATGGTTGCGTTTTTTAACGGTTATCTGGAGGCATATGACAACTGCTTTCGGAACTACGGCGATGTGGTAGGTGTGGCATACACTTGGGTTGAGTGGCTGGAGTACAATATCCAAAGGGCACTGGGTAACTGTATTGATGAAAAGGAAAGGGAATTAGGTATTTCCGAGGTAAGAAATACCATTAATAGAATTGCTTATATACATAAAATGGAGCCTCAGATTAAGGCTGCATTAAACTGTCAGATAAAATAAATTCAAGGTTTTAGAAGAATAGTCATACCCCCTCAGAATACTTCATAAACTGTAAAAAAATATTTGAGGGGATTATAGTTGAAAGATTATATTGAAGAGCGTGCCACCAGCATTGCCAACTACATTATTGAACGTGGAGCCACTGTCAGGGAAACGGCGAAAGCCTTTGGGGTTAGTAAATCCACGGTACATAAGGATTGCGCAGAAAGATTATATGCCATCAATCCCGGACTTGCCAAAAGAGTGCGTCAGGTGCTGGATGTAAACAAGTCAGAGCGTCATATCCGGGGCGGCCTTGCTACAAAAGAAAAATATTTACACATGCATGAAAATGTGTAAAAATAGGGATATTACTGATAAAAGGGAGACTTGGATGAACATTATTAAAGATAAGAAGCGCATGAAACGCATATTGGTGAAGGCGATTAAAATCGGTCTGGGAAGCAGTCTGGCAATTCTATTGGCAAGTTTTTTAGAATTGCAGTATCAGATTTTTGCGGGAACAATCACCCTTCTGACCATTTTGACAACTAAGTGGGAGACGATACGTTTGTCCTTTTACCGCGTGCTTACCTTCTTTATTGCGGTATTTGTCTGCTGGGCGGTGTTTAGCCACTTGGGAGGCGGATGGCTGGAATACGGCCTTTTTGTGTTCATCATGGTAGTGATTAACGAAATCATGGGCTGGAGTGCTACCTTGTCTGTCAATGCGGTCATTGGTGCCCACTTTTTCACCGAGATGAATTTTAGTTTGGAATTTATTGTAAATGAATTCCTGCTGGTGCTGATAGGTATTGTGATTGCGGTGGTTTTAAGCCTTTTCAGCAATAATAAGGGCAGTGAAAAAGAGATATTGAAGGATATGAAATATGTGGAGGATACGTTGCAGGGAATTCTGACGCATCTGTCAGCATATCTTCGAAAGGAAGAGCTTCCGTACAACGTGTGGGACGATATTAATAATCTGGAAGAGAAGTTAAAGGAATTTATTCAGGATGCTATTGAGTATAATGGGAATTCTTTTTCCAATCATCCAACCTATTATGTAGATTATTTTGAAATGCGCCTGCTGCAGATTGATATGCTTCGAAGTCTCCATTATGAGATGCAAAGGATGCGTTCTATGCCTATACAGGCGGATGTGGTGGCAGACTATCTTGACTTCATGAATGCTTGTCTGGGGAAGATGGATTCTCTGGAAATGCAGATTGATAAGCTACATGAGATACTTCATGATGAACAGGAAGAGAACTTACCTCAAAATATAGAAGAATTTCAAAGTAGAGCAATCCTCTACCATGTACTTATGGATATTGAGGATTTCTTATATATTAAAAAACGTTTTGTAGAAGGTCTGGATGAGAAATACCGCAGAGAGACTTTCATAAAGACTATGGATTAGTCTTAGGAGGAGATACCATGGAAAAGGAATTGGTAGTAGTAATTGATTTCGGTGGCCAGTACAATCAGCTGGTAGCCAGACGTGTAAGAGAATGCAATGTATATTGTGAAATCTATTCCTACAAAGTGAACTTGGAGAAAATCAAAGCCTTGAAGCCAAAGGGAATCATCTTAACCGGAGGTCCTGCAAGCTGCTATGAAGAGGGCGCGGCAACCTGTGATAAAGCACTATTTGAGTTAGGTATTCCGGTACTTGGACTTTGCTATGGCGCGCAGCTGATGAATCACGTGCTTGGTGGCGAAGTGAAGCGTGCTGAGGTGCGGGAATATGGCAAGGCAGAGCTGAAGGTGAATACTTCTTCGCCATTATTTCAGGATGTGCCGGAGGATTCTATCTGCTGGATGAGCCACTTTGATTATATCGCCAAGACTGCTCCCGGCTTTGAAATCGTGGCAACGACTAAGGATTGTCCGGTGGCAGCGGATCAGTGCATAGAGAAGAATCTCTACGCAATCCAGTTCCATCCGGAGGTACTTCACACTCAATACGGCTCTAAGATGTTGTATAATTTTGTGAGAAATATCTGTGGCTGCAGGGGCGATTGGAGAATGGACGCTTTCGTGGAAGAGCAGGTGAAGGCTATCCGCGAAAAGGTAGGAAATGGCAAGGTTCTCTGTGCACTTTCCGGTGGAGTGGATTCTTCTGTAGCAGCTGTACTTTTATCGAAAGCTATCGGTAATCAGCTTACTTGTGTATTCGTAGACCATGGTCTTCTTCGCAAGGATGAAGGCGATGAAGTAGAGGCTATTTTCGGACCTAAGGGTAATTATGAGCTGAACTTCATCCGTGTTAACGCACAGCAGAGATTTTATGTGAAATTAGCCGGTGCATCGGAACCGGAGACCAAGAGAAAGATTATCGGAGAAGAATTTATCCGTGTATTTGAGGAAGAAGCTAAAAAAATCGGAGCTGTGGATTTCCTGGTACAGGGAACTATCTATCCGGACATCGTAGAGAGTGGTTTGGGCGGCGAGTCTGCTGTGATTAAGTCCCACCACAATGTAGGAGGCCTTCCGGATTGTGTGGACTTTAAGGAAATCATCGAGCCCTTGCGTAATCTGTTTAAGGACGAGGTACGCCAGGTGGGCTTAGAACTGGGAATTCCGGAAAAGCTTGTATTTCGCCAGCCCTTCCCGGGTCCGGGACTTGGTGTACGAATTGTTGGTGAAGTTACCGAAGAGAAGGTACGCATTGTACAGGAAGCAGACGCTATCTATCGTGAGGAAATCGCTAAAGCCGGCTTGGATCGTGAAATTAACCAGTACTTTGCAGCACTTACCAATATGCGCTCTGTAGGCGTTATGGGCGACGAGAGAACCTATGATTATGCTGTAGCCCTCAGAGCAGTGAATACTATCGATTTTATGACCGCTGAGGCAAGTGAGATTCCTTGGCCGGTACTTCATAAAGTAACCAGCAGAATTATCAATGAGGTGGGACATGTGAATCGCGTACTTTACGATATCACAAGTAAGCCACCGGGAACCATTGAACTGGAGTAAGTAAAAATAGAATAGAATGAATGACACTCGGAGAGACTTTTTGTTCTCATCCGGGTGTTTTTTATTTGAAAATTTTCAATATCCTTATAAATTCCTTAGAATTGCCTCTTATCCTAATTACAGGAGAACAGATTAGGAGGTTGAAGATGGATAAGAATATAATGGTTGTGGAAAATCTGTCTAAGGAATTTAGAAGGCAGAAGGTGCTAAAGGGAATCACAATGAAAATTCCGGAAAACTGTGTATATGGACTACTGGGACCCAATGGAGCAGGAAAATCTACGTTGCTAAAGACGATGACGGGGCTTCTCAGGCCCACATCCGGAGAAATATTTTTTCGGGGCCATAGATGGTCGCGGGACGATTTGGCAGAAATCGGGGCATTGATAGAAACACCCCCCATTTATGAGAATCTGACTGCATGGGAGAATCTAAAGGTACGTGCCCTGCTTCTGGGCATAGACGATGAGCGAATACAGGAAGTACTTGACTTGATGGATATTGCGGATACCGGAAAAAAAAGAGCCGGCGCATTTTCCCTAGGTATGAAGCAGAGGCTGGGCATAGCACTAGCTCTTCTGAATCATCCCAAGTTACTGATACTTGACGAACCGATTAATGGATTGGATCCACTGGGGATACAGGAGCTGCGGCGGCTGATTCGAAGCTTTCCTGAGAAAGGGATTACTGTGATTCTATCCAGTCATATTTTAAGTGAGATTCAGCAGACTGCGGACTACATTGGAATCATTTCAGATGGAAGACTGGGATTTGAAGGAAAAGTGGAAGAGCAGGAGGATTTAGAAGCACTGTTTATGGATGTTGTAAGGAAAGGAAGGGTGGACAGATGAGGAACTATTTTCAGGCAGAAAGATTGAAATATCGTCGCACCTCCTTGAAAGGAATCACAGTTATCATGCCTTTGATAACCGTCTTTCTTGCAGCCTGGCTGACTCATATATTCTTTGCGGTGGACAGTTACAATTGGTGGTACATTGGTTTGTATCCCGGGTACCTTGGAATTTTATGTGGCATGATTGGTGGCAAGGACAAAGGAAAGAAGAATCATACAATCGGGACGCTTACATGTAGTATTGGAAAAATATGGGATGCAAAGGTTCTTGTGGGAATAGTGATGTCGGGAATGTCAGTGATTTGTATGGTTTTACTCACAGTCATCATTGGAAAAATCATGGAGGAGGGATTCCATATTCAGTACATTGCTCAGCCTTCTTTGGAAATGCAGGTTTTAGCAGGTGTAGTTATGTGGCTGACAACCCTTTGGCAGATTCCTTTTTGTTTGTTTATGGTGCAGAAAATGGGGACATTTCTGATGCTCGTAATTCATATGGTTTGTTATACGATTATGGCAGTAATTCTTTCACTGACGCCTTGTTTTGCCCTGTTTCCCGGAGCGATTACTTCACGGCTGATGTGTCCCATTCTGGGGGTACTTCCCAATGGACTTCTGTTACAGCCGGGGCAGATGACCTACTCTTCGCAGCTGGGTGAGATGGGGAATCTTCTGGTTGGTACCCCGGCGGCACTACTTTGGTTTGGTCTGTTCTGGTGGGGAAGTAGAAGATGGTTTGAGAGAAAGGTGTACTTGAAATGAAGAGGTTGATTTCTGAAATTCAGGCAGAGTGTCTGAAGATGCGCCACACTTTTTTATATCCCTTTCATGCAGCGATTCCGTTACTTGGCAGCATGCTGTTTCTTTTTTATTATCGCTTTTCAAGCTGGAGTGAGGAGGCTCAGATATCCGGTTACATTGAGATTATCGGTGTTGCCCTTCCTTTTGTCATTAGCATCGTGTGTGCAGGCAATGTGTCTCTGGAAGAACAGAATCATTTTCAAGTCCTTCTGGGGGGCTATTGACGCAAGGGGA
>JAFUKH010000048.1 GCA_017467845.1 Lachnospiraceae bacterium
AAACGTTCTTGAAAATAAAATTTATTCAAAGAATTTTCAAGGTTGCATTGTTGTTTATTTGTCAAAGTTCATTTTCTTGTTGTTCGCTGTGTTTCAGCGGCAACTCTGATAGAATACCATGTTCAAAACCTTTTGTCAACAACTTTTTTAAATTATTTTTAAAAAAGTTTTATTGGTAAAAAACGGAGAAAGAGGGATTTGAACCCTCGCGCCGCGTGAACGACCTACACCCTTAGCAGGGGCGCCTCTTCAGCCACTTGAGTATTTCTCCATGTTCTGAACTACGTCTCTACCAATATTTATTTGTACGTCAAATCGTGACGCATTTGTTATTATACATAAGCAGGTATTGTTTGTCAATCAGTTTTTTTATTTATTTTCAAATTCTGCAATAGCCGCTTCAATACGCTGTTTTACCATGTCTGCTATCTCAGAAGTTTTCATTCCCGAGTACTCTTCGTAATATATTGGCTGCAAATAAACCAGCTTTACTGTTACAGGCTTAATCGAGTTCTCATCAAATGGTTTAAAAGAATCAATCAATGCACATGGCACAACAGGACATTTCGCTTTAACTGCACTTTTAAAGGTACCTCCTTTAAATGGTAAAAGCTTATTTCCCATTTTGCTTCGAGTTCCTTCTGCGAAAATAAGAAAGTTTCTACCCTTTTTAACTTCATCCGCCATCTGCTGAATCACCTGCATTGATTGCCTGATATCTTCTCTATCTATAGAAATTGACTTCAATGCAGCAATTACTTGCTTTAACAAAATAATATTGCTCGCTTCTTTCTTGATTACAAAAGAAAAAGGTACCGGACAAGATTCCAAAAACACTAATACATCAAATAATCCTTGATGATTAGGAAAGAAAATAAAGCCATTCTCTTTTGGAATATTTTCGATACCATATGACTCGATTGTTACTCTGCCAGCACGATTTGCCGCTTTTGTAACCTTCTTAACAGTTGCATAAGCTTCCTCGAGTGTAATATCTTTCTTTTTCCCGCATCTCCATATGCTGTAGAAATAATAAGGTACCTTCAGAATTAATCTGATTACCATTAATGCTATTCTTTTCATTCTCAAAAACTCTCTCGCTATCTACAATAATCCTTAATAGCCGTCTCATATAAATTATTCCCCAGACTGTCAATTACTACAATTACCGGGAAATTTTCCACCTCCAGCTTACGAATAGCTTCGGTTCCCAAATCATCATAAGCAATTACTTCTGAAGATTTAATAGAACGCGAAAGAAGGGCACCTGCCCCACCTACTGCAGCAAAATACACAGCACCATTCCGTACAATAGCCTCTTTTACACTTTCCGTTCTTTTTCCTTTACCAATCATTCCTTTTAATCCCAAATCCAAAAGAGAGGGCGCATATTTATCCATTCTGCTGGATGTAGTAGGACCTGCAGAACCGATAGGCCTTCCTTCTCGGGCAGGAGATGGTCCCATGTAATATATGATATTGTTCTCCATATCCATAGGAAGAGACCCTCCCCTTTCCAAGGTCTCATACATCCTTTTGTGCGCTGCATCCCTGGCTGTATATATCGTACCGGTAATATACACATAATCTCCGGCCCGCAGACTTATCGCTTCTTCTTTATTCAAAGGTGCTTTAATATATCTGTCCATTCCACACCTCCTAAATAGTTCTTACTGCATGTCGATTCACATGGCAGCAAATGTTTATTGCTACAGGTAATCCTGCAATGTGAGTCGGATAAGTGTTGATATTAACTGCCAATGCGGTTGTAGTTCCACCCAAGCCCCCCGGTCCGATACCCAAGCAGTTAACCTTCTCCAGAAGCTCTTGCTCCATTTCTTTTATGTAAGGAATCGCAGAGTTTTCGTTCACCGGTCTTGTCAACGCCTTCTTCGCCATCAGCGCACACTTTTCAAAGGTTCCACCAATACCTACTCCTACAACCATAGGCGGACATGCATTGGGACCTGCATCACGCACAGCGGTCAACACCGCATTTTTCACACCTTCTATTCCGTCGGAGGGCTTAAGCATAAATACGCGGCTCATATTCTCACTTCCAAAGCCCTTAGGAGCCACAGTAATCTTCACATTTTCCCCCGGTACCATTTCATAATGAATAATGGCCGGTGTGTTGTCCTTGGTATTTTCACGAATAAGCGGGTCAGAAACAACTGACTTGCGAAGATATCCCTCCACATAGCCTCTGCGTACACCTTCGTTAATAGCATCCTCTAAAAGTCCACCTTCAAAATGCACATCCTGCCCAATCTCCATGAAAATAACGGCCATACCCGTATCCTGACAAATAGGAATCATATCACTACCGGCAATCTCCAGATTCTCCTGAAGCTGTCCTAAAATCTGCTTACCTAAAGGAGACTCTTCTGCGCAGGCAGCCTTATCCAAAGCACATTTCATATCCGTAGAGAGAAAATGGTTGGCCTCTACACACATTTCTTTGATATTTTCAGTAATCACATCTACATGAACGGTTCTCATCATCTTTACTCCGCCAAGGTATCCTTAATCTTTGATAATTCCTCAGAGGGAATCTCCATAGGCTTCCAGCTGATTCTCTGCCCATCATCCTCATAACGCGGAATCAGATGCATATGAAAATGGAACACTGTCTGACCTGCAACAGAACCATTATTCTGCACCACATTAAAACCATCACAGGAAAGTTTCTCTGTCATGGCTGTTGCCAACTTCTTAGCTAATACAAATGCCTTCGCTGCAGTTTCATCCGGAAGCTGATACAAATTATCTGCATGAGCCTTGGGTAAGATCAAGGCATGTCCCTTTGTTGCAGGTGCAAGATCCAGAATCACATTGAAATCCTCATCCTCATAGATACTGTTGGTCGGAATCACTCCATTCGCAAGCTTACAAAAAATACAATCGTCCTTCATCATAGTTAACTCCCTTTCTCACACACTTATTATGCAAACACAAATAATTGGTCTAACGTTCTGAATATGTTAAATTCACCCTTAATCTTCATTGCACCGGACATGAATGCTCTCTGGAAGGTCATTCTGCCTGCAATCAAATCTTCCAGCACTTGACGATCAATCATAATCACCACATCAGCATTATCTCCATCACCATACTCACATACTAATCTGGAACCATTCACTTTAATGAGAAGAGCAGGTGACTTTCCGTCAATCTTAAAGCTATATGTTGCGCTAACTCCAGGCTGTGCCTTAAATGCTTTACGGAATTCCCCAAGGTAGGCCTCGCCGTCAGAAGCCTTGTCGCTCATCATATCTCTAAAAAGGTTAGCAAGCTCTTGAATATCCTCTTTCTGCCTCTGAACATACATTGCATCAGATGCATACATAGACAACTGCTCTGTCTCCTGCGGAGTAAAATCAATATTATGAGTAATAGAAACCATCTGCTTCACTGCTTGATTACTTCCCGGGAAGCTGGCAACCTTCTGGTTGATGGTTCGATACATATTTTCAGCCTTTTTCTCAATAATTGTCACATACTGAGGATTCATCTCCAGACTCACGTTATCTGCTACATATCCACAGATACCGCTGCAAGGCTGTCCCCCCAAAATCTCCCACGCATTGGTCAGATGAAGCTTACCTTCGCGTTCTCCGTAAGTGGTAGACATCACGATAGGGCACATATAAATCTGGGAAATTCTTTCTTTATCCCCATAAAGCCAGCATGCGTCCAAAAACTGCTGCATATATCCACCGATGCCGTACCATTCGATTGTGGTAGCCAGAATGATACCATCCGCCTCCTTCAAGGTCTGGGGCAATGTGGTAATGGTACTCTTGCTTTCATGTAAATTGTAACGGGTCACTTTTACATTAAGCTCCTCCAATACTTCCTGCATCTTATTGATTACAAAAAGTGTAGGGTCATCAATAATTCCTCGTCCGCCATAATAAATATTAATATTCACTCGTGGTTCTCCTATCTTTTCTATATAATATGAAGCAAACAATCATTCCTAACAAGAAGCCGCCAATCAGTCCACCTGCATGAGCTGCATTGTCAATACCACCGCTTCTCATCCCGCTATACAGGGAAAGAAGAAGCATTCCCAATACTCTCTGTGGTGTGATGTCCGGAAATCTTTTCCCAGCAAACACTACAATGGCAAGAAGCAAACCATCCAATCCGAAAACTGCTCCACTGGCTCCAAGAGAATAATAATAGTCATTGGTAACAATCTGCATCCCCATGGAAACCATACTTCCCACAAAACCCGAAAGCATATACACTACCCAAAGCAACAAGTGCCCAATCTCTTTTTCCAGCATTGCTCCCAGAAACAACAGTATCAGCATATTGTTAAACAAATGTTCCAGATCTGCATGCAAAAACATGGAAGTAATCAATCTGCCGTATTCACCCTTTTGAAGCACCTCGTAAACGCCCAAAAAGCCTTCTCCCGAGAGTATATATTCTGACCGAAGAGTTATGAAAAACACTACTACATTAATTCCCACCAGCAGAATACTCACAAAAGGAATATCTTTTCTGATTCTTGTCATTAAAATTTGTCCTTTTATATTTGAATTAATGAAACCTATATAGAAAAATGTACCACTCTTTCCCCCATTTCGTCAACTACCGCGCCAAAGTGCTTTCTAGCGATATATATACTCCAGCTTACCAAATCGAATCTCATCATGTTCTTCCAGCTTCCTTTTCTCGTAGGGCTGTAAACGAAGACCGTTTTTGTAGGTTCCGTTGGTGGAATTCAAATCCTCCAGATAGTGTTCTCCTCCGATTTCCACAATTCTGGCATGAACCCGACTTACAGAATAATCATTCAGCACTAAATTAACATTATCCCTTTTCTTTCCCACTACAAAAGGAAAATGACTCAACCTTATGAGCAACTCACCATTTTCCTGATAAAGCCCCCTTTCCTTTTCCAGAGGCTTTTCTTCTATATATATTGTTTTTCCAAATTCTTCCTCAAAGCTTTCCTGCTTTTCCGGTTCGCTTTTTCCGTATGAGGTCTCCTCACATACTGCATATCCACGCATCTGTCCCAATAAATCCTGACGAAACATATCCTGGTCCTCTCGTCGTTTTCTTCGGTTTTCCCAAAAAAAGAAGCGTTTTTTCTTCCCTTCTCTCAATACAGCTTTTTCCTCCGGTTTCATTACCTGCCTGACAGTTTCCAACCTCTCCTGCTCCACCAACCGCTCCGGAACCACCGACTGCCGGTTCACTTTCTCCGTAAGCTTCAAAAAGTCCTGATACATAGCACTTCCCAGATATTCCACGCCCTGACTCTGCAGTCGATCATAGGCCTGATAGGTAAAGGCAACCAGTTCATCGTCACCATAATCAATGTTGGCAAGAAAAAACTCCATAAGCACATCGGCATCTTCATTCCCTTCCGCATAGGGCACATACATAAAGAAAAAATCGTCCCTCTCTAAATCCTGGTAAATGTGCCTTGGATTCCATGTAATGCAGCGATCCTCTAACAGATACCTTTCCAGCTCAGCCTTCACTGCCACCACCTCACCTAAGAAGTGCCGCATCCAATCTCTGGTAATTCTCCTATCACCAAAACTCTGGCTCACATTCTGCTTGGAAGAAATATCATAATATAAATAATACTTTTCATCCATAATTCGCAGACTACAAGGTAGAAGATATTTAATTCCACCTCTTCCCAGAATGCAATACTGATATCTCCGTTCTTCCACCACCTTTTCCAAGGCCAGCCTTTCATAATTGCAATTCAAAATCCTAATATATTCCGTGTTCATTCTCTTCTTTCCCCTTCTCTTCCATTTTTTCCAGCTTTACCTTCTGTCTGAGTAAAAATGTGGGCGACAAACTCATTGTCCCCCGTTCCACTACAGCCTTATCAAAAAACGGGCCACAAAAAGTTCCTTCTGCCTTTACCTGTACCTGATTCGTCTTCACCAGAAGCTCTGGCACCCGAACATCCATCCACACATATTTCTCCAGATACCAGTCCTCCACCGTTTCCTTCATATTCCTTGCTTTTTCTTCCAGACTTTCCCCTTCCAAATACTCACTGCGTACAATCAGACTGGTCACCTCCTGCTCCAGTAAACACCTATCATAGAAAAAAAACAGAAGAGACAACACAAACATAATCACGCCAAATACTGCGGGCAGCACCAGACTTGCTTCCACCGTCATATACCCTTTCATAATATCATTCCTCCCATTTGATAAACCACCAATGCAACTGTTAAAAAGGGAGCAAACGGAATTTGCACATCCCTCGACACATGTTTTATTACTAGTAATAAAATCGCATAGAAGAGCACCCCGAACTGTGCCAGAATATATACCACGAGACTTCCCGGCCAGCCCATGATTAATCCCACAATGATTAATAGAACTCCATCACCATAGCCAACCTTCTCCCGCGTAAGAAATCCCATCAGAATTAAAAGCATTCCCGGGATTATCCCCAAGAGAACGGGCACCCACTCCCCCTTTATAGCGCCCCGGACTAGTCCGACTCCGAGACCGCCCAGTATCGCTCCCACGGAAAATTCCTTTCTTCGAATATCCCGAATGCTAAGTATTACCAAATAAACAATTAACAAATAAACCACTGCTTTATCCTCCCACACACCTGCTGCAAGGACGATATTTATCCCGCGCCTCCCAGCTGACCGTCTTCACGTGTCGGGTCAATCCCAGACACTCTTCCTCATAATGATAGCAGTCTCCTTCTTGCGTAACATACAACCGCTCCGGCATCACACCCTTAGCACAAAAGGAGCACTTTGCATAACTCTGTCCCCAACAGTTCCGTGTATTTCCGAGTGTTGTAGAAGATATCATCTGAACTGTCAATTTCAGATGACTGCATTCTCTGGTAGAGTGCCAAACCTCACCATATTCGGTCACATAAGCAACCTGCATTTCTACACTCTGGGATGCCACATCATACCCGGTCCATGCCCGTCCATAAAATCGATTAGATAATCTTGCATAGGAAAAGGGTAAAAGCTGCCCCTTCGGACTGACCTGATATGTCAAAGTCAACTTCACCTCATCCTCGTCCGTAATAATATCCGACTCCAAAAAGTTCAGTCCCACACTCCCCAAGGTAAGCGGTGAACTATTTAAATACTCCTGTCCAAGGGTACTGTGTAATACGCCGTTTACATATAAATAAGAAACCGCCAATTCCGGTACCGCCTCCGCCAGCTGCTCTCCAGTACCATAAAGCATCAGTGTCTTTCCAGCCTTCCATAGACCATATTCCAGATTGGAATGGAGTCTCAGCATCTCAATAAATCCTGATATCTGCAGAAAAAAGACCAGAAAGAGCGGTAATACCATGGCGGCTTCCACCGTCATACTGCCCTGCAATTGATGAAAAGAAGAAAACCGAGATATCCTCCCTACATGGGATTTAAAGGACTTTATACCATAGGAGATTCGGTTTAGACAAAAACCTTTTTTAAATGTCGGAGAAGGCTTGTCAGTTTGGTTGCTGTGTTTAGAACGAAATTCAAATGAAATTATTAACCCATGTAGGAAAGACATCTCGATTTTCTCCTTTCAATAGCCCCGCTCTCTGCTGATTTCAAAATCATAACCATATGCCGAATGAATCATACTGCTCATTCCAAGATAATCCAGACAACCGTCCAAGCGAAAGCTTTCATTTCCCTCCGTCAGACGGATATCCATCTCCACCACATCCATAAAGCGATGAATCAAGGTTTCCTGCTTTTGGAAAAACATGAAAATCCTCAAATAGTCCTCATACGTTTGTCCACTTTCTTCTCCTTGAGCCGCTTCAAGTTCCGGCTCTGACCAAATACTGTCCAGACCGTAATGCCAGCTTTCATCCGTTTTTATTAAGGGTATCTTTTTTCCGGAAAATAGCGCCTTGGTATCATATACACTTTCCATATATCCCCAAACAAGTAAGATTGCCGTTTCAAACAAGGGCTCTGCCTCCGGTATCAATAACCCGGTAGATAGTAGCATGGCTGCCCCCTTTGCCAGCTCCACTTTTTCGGCATTTGACAATAAATAAGCCATATTTGCCACCTGCCTGACTGCACAGATTTTTCCTGCCACACCGGCAAGATTTTCGGAGTCCGAGTTCTCCCCCTCAATCAGATACTCCGTCTGATATGCCAGTAGTCCCTGCTCCTTTTCCGCTCCGTATCTTCCGGTGTAATCCAGCAAATATTCCTGAAATAGCAATCGCTCCAATGTCTCCAGATTCTCCTGACGTTCTCCGTTTCCTTGATTCAGACTCCCCCTCTGCGCTCTTTCACTCACGTACTGTGTCAAATCCACCTGTTGTCCGGATATCCCCACATCTCCCGGAATTACCCACCACAGAATTCCTTTTCCCTGCATGTTATCCACAATCTTCGTGGGGCTAACCACATCCACAATGGTCCATTCCTTTTCCGAGAGCTGAATCTTCTTGCCATCATATGATTGTATCTGAGAATCCACCTCATCCTTTTTCTCCTCCCAACCATTATCAAGGAGCTCCCGCTCCTCCACCTTCTGAACGAGCTTCAAAACTTCCTCCAGATATGCGATTCCCACATCATCCTTTACCGCCTCAATTGCCCGCCTTGCAAACCCATACCCATTGTCATCCGTTGCAAGACGCACCTTCTCCACCTGAACATCCTGAAATTCCATTCCAAGAAAATCTTTATACAAAAATCCCAGTTCAAGTTCCTCGCCATAAACTGTATTTTTCCTTAGATAAAATTCCAGACGATTTCCCACCTTATGATAAGAGGGCTCCGCCGTTCCATAAGAGGAATCCATATAAAACAAGTTATATTGATAAAAGAGCTCCCGATGATATTCCGCCAATACACTCTCCATGGCAATATCCGTTATCAGCTCCCCTTCCACGCGGATGGTACTGCGTCTGGCTCCCTCAATCAGAACCAGACACAGTGAAATCATCACACACATGCACAACGATACATAAACCGTCAGATAACCTTTAAGCGGCCTCATCATACTTTATTGGCCTGAGAAGTAATCTTATCAAAGATATCATTCACCAGCTCCGTAATCTGTCCTTTAAAGATAATCACAAGGCCAATCAAAACCACGATAATCAGGATAATCTCCACCGTTCCCATACCTGCATTGGATTCCACCAGAAAATACCTTGCATTACAAAGCTTTCTCTCCACCATTTTTCTTACTTCACTCATTCGTTTCTTCATAATCTCTTCCTTTCTTAAATCTCCATTCCGGAAAATGCCGGAATCATAATCAACAACATTACAATCGCCATCATAATCATCATTGGGAAAAGCAGCTTTGTCTCTGCCTCTTCCCCTCTTTTTTTCTGTAAGCGAAGTCCATCCTCCATGGCGCGATCACCCTCCTGCCGCAGACGTGCGCAAATTTCCACACTCCCCTTCCTCAGGCTTTGGCTCAAAATACTGCAAAACCGTGTATACTCTTGGGTTCCTGTTCTTCTGCCAAAGGACTCGTACACCACCGCCTCAGATACTCCGGACTGTAGATTATTACAGGCTATTGCCAATTCCATGGCCAGAGGATTTTCCGCCCTTTTCCCTACCGCAAATTCACTCCCGATACGCAGAAATGCTCCTCGGATAGTCATTCCCGCTTCCATATATAGGGACATTCGATTCACTAGTCCCGGATACTCCTTTCGCATCTCCATCTTCCGTTCCTCATTCTTCTGTTCCAAATCCTTATCCAGCAGAAAAAACACCGCTACACCGGTTCCCGCTACTAACAGAAAAAGAAGTAATCCATCCTCCCCGCCGGCAACCCCTAAGATAATCCCCACAAGAAATATCAACAGGCACGTTCTGAGTTTCCCCTTGTAATAACTACGCGTTAGTTGCCCTGCATCCTCACCGGGATGTAGCTGCATCAGATTTCTATACACTCTCTGGTTCCTCATAACCCTCTCCCTAATCGTAAATTTTCTGCAAAATCTTCCGTGAGAGCCAATAAGAAAGCATATATGCCACCAAGCATCCTGTCATAATAAGTCGTCCCACATATCCCTCATAAAGCATGTCAAAATATCCGGGATTACTCCATTCCAGATAGAACACCACTACAAAAGGCATTACATTCATCACTCTTTGCTCCAATCTCTTATTGGCAAGAAGTGTTTCCAGCTCCTCTTCCAGCACAAGACGTTGAGAAATCACCCGACTTGTAGCATCGATAATATCCGGAATACTGCCTCCTCCCCTTTTCCCGATGGCAAGTACATCCGCAAACTCCTTGATTTCCCCAATCTCACTCCTCCCACCCCACTCCTGCAAAAGCACCTCCAACGGCTCTCTGTTTTTTAATCCCTGCTCCAGAAGACGCAGTTCCTTTACCACATAACTGCTTTCTCCATAGAGCATTATCATATCCTGCCTACTCTCTGAAAATGCCCCTTCCACGGCGTAGCCCGCTCTGAGCGACGCACTAACCGATAGAATACATTCCTTAAACTGCTCCCGTTCCCTTTGCAGACGCTTCTGCCGATGCTCTATCATCGCCAGATATAAATACCCCGCTCCTATGAACACCATAAACGGCACAGCCCAAAAGCTTCGGTAGAAAAAATAAGAAAGAAGCAGAATAATCCCCACAGCACTTACCAAATCTATGGTTCGTAAATCTCTACGCCAGAGAGATTCCAGCTCTTTCCAGCTTCTCCACATTTACAAGCTCCCCCTCTTTCACAAACTCTCCCTGTATACATCCTTTCCTCTCACCCCTTTCCTGAAATCGATATAAAGAATGTAGTAAGACCCGGTCGTCTTCGCTCCCCAGTACCTCTAGCACTTCCAGCACCTTTCTTGACTTATCCCTTAGTCTCCCCAAATGAATCAGAACATCCAGCCCCGATGACATCTGCCTGCGGATAGAGCTTAGCGGTACCTCCTTAGCCATAAGAATCATATTCTCTAAACGATCCAACATATCTGCCGCGCTATTGGCATGCCCCGTACACATAGAACCTTCCAATCCACAGTTCATACAGGTAATCATATCTGCAGCCTCCTCACCCCTTACCTCTCCCACGATAATCCGGTCCGGGCGCATTCGAAGACTTGTTTTAATTAGGTCCCTGATACGGATTTCTTTACATCCGTCCACATTACCATTGCGGGTCTCCAGGCGCACTAGGTTCCCAAGCCCCTGAAGCTGCAATTCAGCACTATCCTCAATGGTAATAATCCGCTCATCCTCCGGGATAAAGCCGGATAGCACATTGAGAAAAGTGGTTTTCCCCGCCCCGGTTCCTCCACTGATGAAGATATTGTATTTTGCCTTGACTAATTTCTCTAAGAGCTCCGCCATCTGTGCAGAGATTGATTGTCTGTCGATTAAATCCTGTATGGTAATTGGTTTGTCGGGAAACCGACGAATAGTGACTACCGGGCCATTCAAGGCCACGGGATTCATAACGATATTGACGCGGGCGCCCCCGCTAAGACGTGCATCCACTATAGGATTTGCTTCATTTACTGTTCTGTTGCAACCTGCAACAATCTGTTGAATGATATCAATCAACTTTTCCCGGGATTCAAAAGCCATATCCAGCTTGTAGAGTCTCCCTTCCCGCTCTATAAAGATTGCGTCGGGACCATTAATCATAATCTCTGTAATCGTATTGTCATCCACCAGTGCCTGCAAAACATCCAACCCCCGAATGGAGTAAAATACCTCTTCCCTAAGCCGCTTCCTCGTCATTAAGGATTGTAATAACAGCTCCTCACTGCCACAGATTGCTTCATCAATCAACTCCCTCACCACCTGATCTGATTGATTCTGCATCATGGTCAGTTGTTCCAGTACCTGCTGTCTAAGCATCCTTTTCAGTTCCTTATAATCTTCCACCTAATACCATTCCTCCTTTTCTATCATCTTCCTTACATAATCAGCCAGCTCACCCTTCGCTGCAGTTTCAATGGATGTAGGAATATTGCGAAATAGCGGTAATTTGCAAATATTCAGCTTTTTCCTCACATCCTCATATTCCATAGCAGATAACAGTTGTTCATACTGATCCAGCTTTCTCTTGGCAATAGGATCATCCTTTGCCATGGAATAGACTCTGACGCACATGCGCAGAATATCAAAAAGGCCCTGCACACTCTCACTGAGATCCAGCACAATATATTCATATCCCATAACATGCTGAAGCTTGTAAAGCAGCTGCTTCCACTCCTCACAGCTAACCATCAAAAGATTCTGTCCGTTAATCATTGCCGGAACATAATCAAAATTCTCACTTCTTCGAATCACCCGCCCGGTGTTTACCGTAAAGTGCTCCTCATCCTCCAGATAATAGAGCAAGGAGGATAAATCCGCACCGCCTTTTCCTTGCAATTCCTCAATCCCGGGATAAGATTCGAAGCTTAAGTACAAGGTCTTCCCTTTTCCGGCCAGAAGTCTTCCAAGGCACATCCCAAAAGAGGTCTGAAGGCTTCGGCGCACCGGAGAATATAACCCTATCAGCTTTGCTCCTTCCACATTTTCTGCCTGCTTCCACGTTATACCGCCCAGCTCCATTAAACGTTGTACCACTTTGCCTGCCGGTTGATACTTGTCCACACTATTCACTTTTTGATTTTTTATAGTACCGGCTTCTTTCAGAATCACAGTCTTACCGGCACAGAGTCCCAGTAGCTTCTCCTCATACGCACTCTCCGAAACTACCAGCATGTCTACCGGTTGCCCTTCTCTCTCATACAGCCCTGCCGTCTGGGTATACACCTTGATCGTCCAAGGAAAAAACTTGTCTCTGCGCATATAATCGGACATGCGAAAGGCATAATCTTCCTCAGGATCACATAAAACAAGCACTTTTTGCTCCATGCTTTCCCCCTCTTCCTTATGAAATTTCATTCTTGAAAATAATGTGATTTACATAGACTTGTAAATTAGAATATATTCGGCGATTGCCACTTGTGAGATTTATTATAAGACTACTTTTATAATTTTGCAAGAGGTAATTGGAATAAAATGTTATTTTGTTGGTTATACTTGTATCAAACAACATAATTTGTGAGGTAAAATGACATGCTGACACTATATAGAAAAGGTTATCATACACCGGAAGAAATCGAAACAGAGCTGGTCAAACCCTCTCTTTTAGATGACATAGAAAAAACCCGCAAGGCTTTGGATATCGCCTATGCGGGCTTTGATTACGCTACGGATCCGGATATTATTGATGCTTATATTTACCAGATTAATTCTTTACTTTCCAGATATAAGCACCTACACGAACATTCCTCTTCCGGACTCTCCATCGGTCAGACTGTCCTGTAAAGAAGCGGTCTTCCCATAGGTAAGCCCGGTATATACGGTCTGGGTATTCTTCATGACAGGCTCCGAGGTATTCTGACTTGCAATTTCAGCGTAGGCATCTCTCAGCTGTTGCAGAATATGCTGCACTTCTTTAAGAGGTGCCTTATCCTTTTTACGGGCAGCAGTAGCAAGTCTGCGGATACAAAACAGATATAGTTTCTGCATCTGCTGTGCCACCTCATACTCTACATGGAGGGAAGACAAAAGCTCATTGATGCAGCCCCTTGTCCTGCGAATCGCACCGGAAAGCTCTTCTTCACTCTCCGCCTGCAATCCCTCTTCCAGATATATTAATGCCATATCATACAAAATCACAACCAGCTCCGTGGAATTTGCCTCTGTAATACGTAAGGTAAACTGACTTTTCTGCTCTTTGGTCATCCCGTCTACCCCCTATTACTGAAGCAGCTGCAATACCTGAGAAGGTCTTTCGTTGGCCTGTGCGAGCATGGATGTACCTGCCTGAGTCAGTACCTGATAAGTCGTATAATTGGTCATCTCTTCGGCCATGTCCACGTCCATAATACGAGAATATGCCGCGGTCATATTTTCACTGGTAACATCTAAGCTATTGATGGTGGCCTCCATACGGTTCTGATATGCACCAAGCTTACCTCTTACGCTGGATACATAGGAAATAGCACCCTTAACCTTAGCAATAGCAGCCTGTGCATTATCCTGAGTAGACATATCCAAATCTTCAATTCCCAAATTGCGAAGAGAAACAGTAGGAATCTGTACCTCCAGAACCTGTCCCTCATTAGCACCAATCTGCAATCTCATAGGACCAACATCCGTCAGATTGATTTCCAAATTATTTATAGTGTCACCACTTTCCACATCCTGTAAATCCAACTTTAACTCAAACTGATCGCTTCCGGTAATGGTAAGAAAATCATCCTCAAACACGTATTTTGCGTCTGCAGGGAAGCCTACACCATAATCCTGATCTAGTTGTATATTCGTCACAACGCGTTCTCCATTCAATTCCTCAATTGTCAACGAATTAATCATATACTCACCGGTCGGTATTTTCTCACTAAAAGTATTTACCTGCACATCAACGTTACTGGTATAACCCTTCACGTCGAATTCACCATCTAACAGCGGCTGGCCATTAAACTCGGTAGTCTCGGAAATACGTGTAATTTCCTCCATCAACTGGGAAACTTCTTCCTGAATCATAGCTTGGTCTTCTTCAGAATAGGTACCGTTGGATGCCTGCACTGCCAGCTCATTCATACGCTGAAGCATGTCAGCAACCTCTGATAAAGCACCATCTGCAATCTCTGCAACCGACACACCATCACTTGAATTCTGATTTGCTACAGCCAGACCTACAAGCTGTGCATTCATTCTCTTGGACATTGCAAGACCTGCCGGATTATCCTTTGCATGATTGATCTTTAAACCTGATGATAAACGCTCCAATGATGCAGCAAGTAAGCTATCATTATTTGCCAAGGCATTATTGGAAAGCATAGCGGATACGTTGTAATTAATTCTCATCTGTAATTCCTCCATTTTCTCCTGCGGCTTTTAGTCCCTGCAGAAAATCTTTTGCCAGTCCGTACAGTGCCTGTGTAGAGTACTGTACCTCCGTCGCCTTCCTTGGCATCCTACCAGCTGTATGATATGTTTCACTATATACAAATTCCAGTCGCTCCAGATTCCATTCTTTTGCTACCTGATTATTGATAATATCGGCATTAGAACGTAGATTCATTACCACATCCTTACGATTTCCCACAAAAAATCCTTCCACACCGGTATCGGTTACCTGAAGAGAGCCATTAATGGTACCAAAATTTTCTCCTGTAAACTGAATTTCGATAAGACCTTGCGTCTCAGCAGACTGCTCCATGCGAAGATGTACATTCACCTGTTCGCCCTGAATCTCCATGCCAAAGAAAAACTCGTCATTCTCTGCCAAATTCTTCATAATATGCATCTGCTTGGATAAAAGCTGCATTGCCTTAACATCCACGGCTGTGGTCTGCTCAAAGCACTCCTGGGTGATTTCCTGACTATATTCCTCCAGCTCAGATACATATTCCTGCTTAAAGCTATCGCTCTCTGCTAATTTCTCCAACTTATTATTTCTCTTTTCCTTTTTCTCCGCACGCTTTTCTACTTCCGAAAGAACTTTTCCCGGCTCCTTCTTAAGCCGTCCTGCCGCCAAAAGATTTTCCGTGGTAAGCTTCATGCCACTAAGCTCTAACATCTGAGATACCTCAGCAGCCCCTGCGGTGGCCTGGGCATAATCCTGCCGCATCTGCTTAGCAAAGGCCTTTTCAATCTGCTCAGAAATCGAAGACTCCTTCATAATACGCTGACACACTTCACCTACAGTGTCAGTTACTTTTGCATCCATACCCTTATATTTGCCGCTTCGTACTGCAGATAGCAGATTAGCAAATGTCAGCTCTACTCCCGTACGAATAATGGAGCCGGTTGCCGCACCATCCGCCTTTTCAATCTGGCGCATCAAACGATAACATCCGATAAAAGCTTCTCTCTCTTCCGCAGTTATTTCACCTGCATGATCCAGCCGCTGCAAGAATCGACTGTATTTCTCCTCCTGCATCTCTACACTAGCCTGCCGGCTGTCCAGATAAGCATTCAGTTCCTCAAAGGTAGAGTCCAAAGGATTATATCCGTCACGAATCATTTCCAGCGTTTTGGCAGGCGTCATCTTGGCAACCACCTCAAGCACCTGTCTGTTGGCCTCTTTCACCTTTTCCATGTTCTCCACGGTAAGCTCCATACTATTGTAGCCAAGGCCACGCATGGCCTTACGATTCTCTTCATTTAATTCATATCCAAGCTCTGTCAAAAGGGCATCCACATTACCGAAAGCCTTCTTGATACTGTCTCCTAAATCTGTACGTGGCGTTGTTCCAATCAGTTCATAAGCTTCTCCCGCCTGCTTATATGCAGCTTCCGTTGCTGTACCGCTCTCATGGAACTGACTTACGGTGACCTGAGATATACGTGTCGCAAAATCAACCACCGTCTTAAATGGCAACTCGGGAATACTCTTGATAATATGAGTAGCCTTTTCTAAGCTGCGGTAATTCTCCACAGGAGTCTCACTATTCGGAAAATACTGCTTCGCAATACTTTCTTCCGCCATTTTCAATGCTTCTATGGTTTCCTCAATGGACGCTGTATCAATGGAGAAGCCACTGTCTAACAGCTTCAAATTCGTTTCCACCGTCATGTGTAAACGAATTTCTTCTAAAGTTCTTCTATCATGAATCAAATCCTTTGCAGCTTCTCCATGATAAAGATTATAAATCTCTATCGCTTTCTCTATACGGGTCTGCTTCTGGGCCAGATTACCCTCTTTTGCAGGGAGTCCGTCTGCCAATGCACGTACCGCACTCTCTACAATATCCCCATCCTCCGGGGGGAAGGTCATATCAGCCACATTCCCTAAAAAGTTCATAGTCTCTTCGGTAATAGGAAGCCCCTTATCAATTAACCACTTTGCCTGCTCCATGGTCTCTTCCGTCACCTGAATCTCCAATTTACCAAAAAGATTCTCAATCTGAGCTGTCATATTATCTGCAGACGCTTCTCCGGAAGTTACGTTTTTTGTTACATAACCCTTCACAGCCTCTCCAAAATACTGCCCCTGAGCCGCCATAGGAAGCTGTCCTGCTGTTGCCTGCGCCATATAAAAATCCTGAATGGTTGTGTCCATTCCACTGACTACCATATGGTACATCTCACTCTCTGTAGGTGTATGTAACGCCTGTCCCAACTCCAGCGCCTGCATAACCTTATCCACATTCTCCGGTGTCATAGGCACATCAGTGCTTTCAAATGCAGTCTGTAAACTCTGAGCAAGTCCCTGACTACCAACTGCTGCCACCAGAGTGTCCATATCGATATCATCGGTATAACCCGCTACATGCTTGCCGGACTTTAAAAGCTCTGCTTTAATCTTGTCCAATATGGTCACAGTCTCTTCCGGCGTCATATCGGATGGTTCATAGCCTTCCTTAAGCATCTTGGCGTAGTCTTCATCGGACATGGTATTGGATGCCACAATCAATCCATCCTGTCTGTTTTCCAAATCCATATGACCCGCCTGGTTCTGTATATCCTCAAAAGTCTGACTCTTATCCTGCCCGGGAAGTCCTACTCTATCCTTTCCATCCATGTAAAAAACAGCATTTCCCCTTGCAGCCTTACTAGCCGCCTTGGTCTGCTCCTGATTCCACTTCTGTTCTGTTTTTATCTGATTTCCGTTCTGTTCAAAAGTTATTCGCATAAAAAACTCCATTACATAAAAGTAGGTAAGCGCAACGCTTACCTACTATTTCGACTTTTTATGCAATTTTCTGAAGTCCTAATTTAAAACAGAAACACTGCTGCACAATAGGGTGGCAAATCAAAAGTAACGGAATATTTCTGTGCACAATGGGGCTCTGCCTTTGCAGTAAGCTCTGCAGGAAGGGGATTACCGTTTCCACCGTACTCAAACTCATCACTATTTAACAGTAGCTTATATTTTTTCTTCTTAGGCACAGCCACCTTATAATCCTCCCACATCATAGGAGTCATATTCATTACAAAGAGGAGACTGTTTCTTCCGGTGGAGCCGCGACGCACAAAGGAATATACACTCTTGTCCGCATCATCTGCATTCATCCACTCAAAGCCCTTCCAGCTATTATCAAACTCATACATAGCCGGATATTTACGATAAATCTTGAGTAAATCCCGCACATAATGCTGCATTCCCAGATTGCTCTTCTCTCCCAGCAGGAACCAATCCAGCTCACGCTCTTCACTCCATTCACGTTCCTGACCAAATTCCTGACCCATGAACAAAAGCTTCTTGCCACAGTGTCCAAACATGTAGGTGTAGCCTACACGAAGGTTGGCATATTTATCCACCTGATACCCCGGCATCTTGTTCACCATGGAACACTTAAGATGCACCACCTCGTCATGAGACAGCGGCAGAATATAATTCTCGCTCTCATTGTAGCTCATGGCAAAAGTCATACCATAATGATTATATTTACGATAAATAGGATCTAGCTTCATATATTCACAGAAGTCATGCATCCAACCCATATTCCACTTAAAGGTAAAACCAAGACTGTCCGTACCAATCTCACCGGTTACATCAGGCCAAGCCGTAGATTCCTCTGCAATGGTCAAAAATCCCGGATAGGAACCGCGTACAACGGAGTTCATGTGCTTGAAGAACTCAATCGCCTCTAAATTCTGGTTGCCTCCATAAATATTCGGAAGCCACTGTCCATCGCTTTTGCCATAGTCCAGATAGAGCATGGACGCAACGGCATCCACACGGATACCATCGATATGGAACTCCTTCAGCCAATAAAGTACATTGGCAATCAGATAGTTCTTTACTTCCGTCTTACCATAGTTAAAAATCTTGGTTCCCCAGTCCGGATGCTCTCCTCTTCTCGAATCCGGATGTTCAAAAATACACTGTCCGTCAAATCTTCCAAGACCGTGGGCATCGGTGGCAAAGTGAGCCGGAACCCAATCTAAAATTACGCCGATTTTATTTTTATGTAATTTATTTACTAAATACATGAAATCCTTGGGCGTACCGTAGCGGGAGGTCGGTGCATAGTAACCTGTCACCTGATATCCCCAGGAGCCGTCAAATGGATGCTCTGCAATACCCATCAGCTCTACATGGGTATACTGCATCTCCTTCAGATAGTCTACGATTCTGTCCGCAAATTCCCGGTAATTGTAAAAACCTTCTACCGTCCCATTGCATGGGTGCTTCATAAAAGAGCCGATATGGCACTCGTAAATTGCCAAAGGCTGGGATTGTACATCCTTTTCATCACGCTCATCCATCCACTTTGCATCTTCCCATACAAAGCCCTCTAAGTCCGCTACGATGGATGCCGTACCCGGGCGATACTCCCCCTGATTGGCAAAAGGGTCTGCCTTGTAAAGCTTTTCTCCCTCAGGTGTGGTAATCAGATACTTGTACATGGCACCTTCACCTGCTCCCGGAACAAAGAGCTTATGGATTCCACCGGGACCACACTTCTCCATTTTATGAGAAGTCTCATTCCAATCGTTAAAATCACCAATCACATGCACACTAGCTGCATTGGGTGCCCATACCGCAAAGAATACACCTTCTTTGCCACCCTCTACAGATAAATGTGCTCCAAGCTTTTTATATATTTCATAATGAGTACCCTCTGCAAACAGATATTCATCTGTCTGCGAAATAGATATCTGCTGACGTTTTGCCATAATGGCTACCTCCAAAGATTTATACAAAATCCTTCTCTCTTAAAATAATCATATCCTCGTCGTCATAACGCTTTCCGAGAAGAATATCAAAGAAATGACCGAGATTCTTACGATTTGCATGGCGGATTGCCCCGTCCATCAGCTCCTTAACCTCTAATACCGTCACCACATGGTCACTGGTCTGCATCTCATCAATTCTCTGGTGAAGTGCCAGAACTCCGAACTCATCTATAGAATACTCCATTTCCCAAGCATATTTTTTGGCAAATGCTACCAAGGCATCGTCACTTAACGCATCTACATCCATACGTGCAGTAAAAACATTGGTAAACTCTTTATGCTTAGCCAAGAATTTGTTCATAGCCTTCTTAGTATCTTCCAAAATTACCAGAATTCCCAGATGCTCCTGCTGCAACGCCTTGTATAAACTGTCTGCGGATGCATCCGACATCTCTGCCGCTTTCTGAACAATCAACGCGCCGTTAGCAAGGTCCCGCGTCAACTTCGGAATATCCTGCTTATCCAGAGATCCTCCGGAAATCTTGGCAGTCTTTCCCGCAAAGTTATTGTCAGAAGCTTGTACATCACGAACAATATTCTTTGCAAGGCCAAGGGTGTTGACTCCTTCCGGACCGGTCACAATCACGTTTCCGGTGTACGCCGCCATACTGATACCATCCAGCACCTTTATCAACTGATTTTTGGAAGCTTTCCCCTGAATATACGGGGCAAACAACTCTTTCTCCTCACGAGTAAGAGTACGTACTACCGGTTCAGCAGGTGCCTCTTCAACGACAACTTCCTCTTCCGCAATCGCTTCATTCTCGTTTTCAGGCACGTCTTCTACGATTGCTTCTTCCTCACTCTCTGGGATTTCCTCGATAACAGGCTCATCCTCAGTTTCGAATACTTCTTCAACGACAACTTCTTCCTCAAACTCAGGAATCTCTTCTACAGGGGACTCTTCTTCAATATATGAAGTACTTTCCTCCAGAATCTCTTCCAGTTCTTCTACCTCAGCATCGCTTCCATCAGATTCCTCTAAATGAAGCTCTTCTACCTCAATTTCTTCAACCGGAATCTCTTCTTCGAGAACATCTTCTTCAAGAATCTCTTCTAATGAAACCTCTTCCTCCGCCTGCGATTCTTCGATTGCAGCCTCTACACTCTTCACTGCAATTTCTCCCGTGAAGTCCTCTTCGGAAATTGCTTCCATGGCAACCTCACCGGATTCCTCCTCGGACTCCATATCACCAAGCTTCATTACCGCCGGTGATTTCACTTTATCTGCCTCAATCTGCTCAAGCAGACTGTCTCGCATTTGTGCCTCGAACTCAGTAAACATGGGGCCTGTTCTCTGCAGAACTCTCTGACGAACCTCCGCCTCACGCTTCTCCTTATTCTCGTTCTTCATTCGCTCCCACTCAGCCAGGATATCATCAATGCTCATCTGACCGGTAATCTGCTTCTCTACAGCCTCTTCCTTCGGCATAACCAAACGAATCTGTCCGTCAGACTCCATAGAAAGAACATTTGCCAGCTCCTTGGGAGGTTCTTCACTGGCCTTTCTCGCCTTACGCATATCCTCCATAACTGCCTTGGCGGTAGCATCTACTGTTGGTTCTTCCTCCGCAAGTGCCTCCTCAACAGGCTCTTCGCCATCCTGCTCTGATTCTACAATTTCTTCTGTAGTCGTCTCTTCTTCTGTAGCTTCTCCTGTATCGTCCACGGCTTCCTCTAGCGGCGTGGGTGCTTCTCCTGCCTGCCAGGGAACAGCTTCCACACTACCCAGTTCCATTTCACTGGTCTCTCCAAAGAACACTTCGGATTCCACTTCAGGTTCAGCAAGCTGCTCCTGAACCTCCTTTGCCGGTATCTGGGTTGTCCCCCGAAGCATAGGGGCGATAATGGACTTAGTAATTGCATCCCCCGCATCCTGCGGCGCATTCAGTACTTCCTTTAAGCCCTCCGCAATTTCCTTCTGCAGATTGATGGTATTATATTCTCCCACATCCATGGTCTTTACATGGATTTCATCCTCAATAGCAGTCTCGGGTTGCGTAACCTGCGTGGCTTCCGGCTCCTGTGCCACCTTTTCTACTACAGGTTCAGGTTCCGGCTCCTCCACCGGTGCCATGAACATATCATATTTGGCCTGCTGGTCGGGAGTAAGTGCCTGATGAAGCATCTTCAACTCCATCGCCTTCACCACATACTTACCTTCTCCAAACCATAAAATCAGCTCATCACATTCTTCTACGCATCTGGTTGCCATCCCCGCCTTATGATAGAGGTTAGCTAACTCAAAGGCCCACTTTTCACGGTAGTCCTCCTTTTTCATCTGCTCCAAAACAGCAATACGCTCTTCCAGGCTCACCTCCTGAGCCTCATACAGCTTGTACTGCAATATATAGCGTCCCGTATCATTAGGCGCAATCTGCACAAACTCTTTATAATACTCTACTGCCAGCAGAATATCTCCCATCTTAATAGAAAGCTCACACAGCGAAAAAACGATGGTTCTTCCCCCGGGGTGTCTGCCATAGGCCAAAAGAAGTAAATCCCTACTATCCTCCAAACGACGATTAATCTTATATAAATCGCTGATGGTGCAGAGCATCATCACACTCTTAACCCGCCGCCAGTCGATTTCATCTGCAATCTCCATTGCGGACTTGTAATCGCCCTCTGCGATTAACGATTTAATTGCATCTGCCTTTATTCTGTATTCGTACTTATCCAAGGTTACATCTCCCTTATATATCTAAACTGTTCACCACGTATTTACAAATCTGAGCATAAAAACCCACTTTTTATCTTTTTAAGTTTATCATAGTAGATATGCTATGTCAAAACGTAATCGCACAAAAACTACAAGATATAGTATTTTTCGTTAATTCAGCATACAAAAAAAGGTAGATTTCTTAAGATCGCGTGGTTTTGCGAATGCAACAGTGCTATAATCAATTACATCGAGAAATCTCAAATTCGAAAGGAGATTTGATATGAATACAACAATAAGACCAATGAATGAATCAGACAGAGAAAGTGTCCTTGAAATGATGCGCATCTTCTACGCCTCTCCCGCAGTGCTCAGCAACGGCTCCGAGGAAATCTTTCAGAGCGATGTAGAAAATTGCGTAAATAACTGCCCCTTCTTAGAGGGATATGTTTTTGAAGCAGATGATAAAATTCTGGGATATGCTATGCTTGCTAAAAGCTTCTCCACCGAATTCGGCAAGCCCTGTATCTGGATTGAAGATTTGTATATTAAAGAGGATTATCGCGGTCTGGGAATCGGAAGTCAGTTTTTCGCCTGTATCGAAGAAAAGTACAAGAATGTAATCTTCCGTTTGGAGGCAGAAGAAGAAAATGGGCGGGCAGTTCGTGTATATAAAAAATGTGGCTATGAAGTACTTCCCTATTTGGAGATGAAGAAAATAAATGAGTAAAACACAGAATGATTTTTCGAAAGGACCTGTGTGGAAATGTATTCTTGCACAGGCACTCCCCCTAACAGTTGCCCAATTGGTGCAGCTCCTTTATAACGTAGTTGATCGTATTTACATCGGACATATGGGAGACGGTAGCAGCATTGCTCTAACCGGTGTCGGACTAACATTCCCCATCGTCACTCTAATCATGGCATTTACTGCACTGTTCGGAATGGGCGGGGTTCCCCTCTTTTCCATGGCACGTGGCGGTGGCGACGAAGAAGAAGCAGCGAAAATTTTAGGAAACGCCTTTGCACTGCTTGTCATCAGTTCCATTATATTGACCATTATAAGCTATGTATTTTGCAAACCTATCCTATTCCTATTCGGAGCCAGCGAAGCTTCGTACATATACGCTGAGGAGTACCTGAAAATCTATCTTTTAGGCACTATATTCTCCATGCTGACCACCGGACTAAATGGGTATATCAATGCACAGGGCTTCCCCAAATCGGTATGCTGACCACCATTTTGGGCGCTGTAATCAATATCGTTTTGGACCCTATCTTTATCTTTGGATTGGATATGGGTGTAGCAGGCGCAGCCCTTGCCACAGTTATCAGGTATCCGCCATATGGGTAATATGTTTTTTGACCGGAAAGAATGCACTTATCCGTATAAAAATGAACTGTGTACGACTAAGCAGGTCGATCACCAAAGAAATTTGTAAGCTTGGTGCCTCCAACTTCATCATGCAGGGAACTAACTGTCTGGTGCAGGTTGTCTGCAATGCCACCCTGCAAAGCTACGGCGGTGATATATACGTGGGAATCATGACTGTACTGAATTCTATCCGAGAAATATTCGTACTGCCCATCAATGGTATCGTCAACGGAGCCCAACCGGTTATCAGCTTTAATTACGGTGCCAAACAAAACCTCCGGGTAAAAGCGGGAATCCGCTTCAATACTCTCATTGGCTCTACGTACACCATGCTGGCATGGATCTGCATCGTCCTTTTCCCTAGGTTCTGGTTTGGCATCTTCTCCGACGACCTGCAGATGATGGATATCGGAATCAGTGCCTTGAAAATTTATTTCTTTGGCTTTGTATTTATGTCCCTCCAGTTTGCCGGGCAGTCCACTTTTCAGGCACTGGGCGACGCGAAGCACGCCATTTTCTTTTCCCTGCTCCGTAAGGCTATCATCGTCACGCCCCTCACCTTCTTACTGCCCATGCTGGGCTTCGGCGTACACGGTGTCATTCTTGCAGAGCCGATTTCCAACGCCATCGGAGGTCTGGCATGCTATGTTACTATGCGGAGAACGATTTATCGAAAATTGTAAAAAGCTATTGACCTTAATCTAAGGCGAAGGTTTATTGTGAAATCAGCAATACGTTATAGGAGGCCAAAATGCTTACCATCAAAGAAATATCCGAACAATTGGGGATAACCCCTAATGCACTTCGATTCTATGAAAAGAAGGGGCTCTTAGCCCCGAAACGAACCGACAACAACTACAGAATATATTCAACAGAGGATTTAACACGTTTAGAGATGCTTCTCCTATATCGAAAAATGGGATTCTCTATCGATGAAATTCGCACACTCTTGGCACAAAATCAAAACCGACTTGAACAGTTTGTCACTCAATATACAGCACTGAATTACCATATACATAGTATGATACGCATTCGCGAAACCCTGGGGGACTGTATTGAAAAAATGCTAAATAATGAAATGCCGGAGGATGAAATGCTGGAACAACTATCAAGGACAGCAAACATAGTTGCCCTTGCAGGAAATTGGACGGACCAATGGAATTTTGACACTCTGGCATCAAACTACGATACTTTCATCCGAGAATCTGCGGACGGATTAGACTTTTATAAAAACTATGATTCGGTCTTACAAAAAACGGCTTCTCAAGTCCACGGTGGAATCGTAGTTGAAATTGGCATAGGCACCGGGAATCTTGCAAAGAAAATCTTAGACAGTAATAATCAGGTGGTACAATATATTGGCATCGACCAATCTATTAATATGTTGAAGGAAGCTAAAAAGAAATGTCCTACCGTTCTGCTCCGTAAAGGCGATTTTCTCAATCTTCCTTTGGAAGCAAACAGCTGTGATGTAATCGTATCATCCTACGCATTTCATCATTGTAACAGCAGGGAGAAAGAGCTTGCCATCGCAGAAATGGATCGTGTATTAAAGCAGCACGCAACAATTGTCATAACTGATCTGATGTTTGAAAATCAAGCTGCAAGAGATTGCTTCCAAGCAACATGTAACGAAAAAGAACGACTGGATTTAGAAGATGAATACTTCGGGAATGTGAATGATGTCATGAGAATTTTAACTGCATTAGGTTACCAGTGCCGAGCAGAACAGATTGATGAGTTGATATGGATGCTTACTGCAAACAAGTAAATATCTTCACTCTAAACCATAATGTAACACAATCAGGGTCTCTACAAGAAAAGTTCTCACAAGCCCCCCAATTTCTCTCAAAGCCTTTGATTACACGGGTTATTTTACCACAAAAAGGATACCAGAAGCAATTTTTTCTCCCAGTACCCCTTTTTCAGAGCCGCATTCGCAAAATCGCCGCTCCGCGGCTTTCCTTTTGCTCATGTAGGGCTTCTCGCCCTATAGATTTGCAAAAAGATAGCCCTTCATAAGCAAGCTTACAAGGGCTACTTTTGCAAATCTGCACGGCTCTGAATTATTTCAACACATTACTCAGCTGCGCAAACTGCTCCAGCGTCAGTGCCTCTCCGCGGATGGTAGCTGACCAGCCAAGCTTCTCCAGCGTTTCGGTTACCTTTTCCTTACTAAGTCCCAGCTCCGGTGCATTGGTTAAGCCATTCACCAAAGTCTTTCTTCGCTGGTTAAAGGATGCACGGATAAGCGAAAACATATACTTCTCATCATTTACCTGCACCGGGGGCGCATCATATCTGGTCAGACGGATCACTGCACTTCCTACATTGGGGCGAGGCATGAAGCAGTTTGGGGGTACATTGGCTACGATTTCCGGCTTGGCATAATACTGCACCGCCAGAGAAAGCGCACCATAGTCCTTGGTTCCGGGACCTACCTGCATACGGTCTGCCACTTCCTTCTGCACCATAATGGTAATGCTCTGCAGAGGTACATGACTTTCGAAAAGTCCCATAATAATAGGCGTGGTAATATAGTAAGGCAGGTTTGCTACCACCTTAATGGGCTTTCCTGCATTTTTCTCTTCTACGATTTTATTAATGTCCACCTTCAGAATATCATCGTTAATCACGGTCACATTGTCATACTCCGATAGGGTATCTTCCAAAATGGGAATCAAATTCTTATCGATTTCCACAGCCACCACCTCTCTGGCATTCTCCGCCAGATACTGGGTCATGGTACCGATACCGGGACCGATTTCCAGAATACAATCCTCCCCCGTAATCTCCGCAGACTCAATAATGCGGTCCAATACCCTTGTATCAATCAGAAAATTCTGACCAAACTTTTTTTGAAAATTAAAGTTATATTTCTGCAAAACTGCAATGGTGTTCTGTGGAATTCCTAAATTCGCCATACACACAGTTCCTTTCTAATACATAAATTCTTCTAAAAAGCTGTCACATCCGTACATCACCAGCACATCAAACTGATCGTAGATATCACAGTCCTTCATATATTCCTTTAAATCTCCGGTAAAATGCTGCAAATCCACTGCATAAATCTTCTCATAATGAGGTGCCAGAAGGGGAATCACCACATTGGCATTGTCATCCTTCAGCACAAAAAGGGCTTTGCCGTTCTTAAACTCCGTATCAATGATCGTTACTCCATAATCTCCGTCTAAGAAGTAATCATAAGCATCCTCCGAAGTAAGCCGATTCTCGGACACATAGGAATCCGCTGTCATTTCATTATCATAGTTAATAGATACCTGCTGGGTCAAAACGTGAGGAAATACCTTTATCTGATCCTTCACATCACTCTTGACCCCTATGGTAGCAACCATATCTCCCACAAAGTTACTCTTTACCGTCTCCAGCTTGTCCAGCTGATACCAGAAAGGGAAAGAAGCACAGGTCTTGGCCCATTCCCGATAAATATAGTACGCGCCTACAGAAGTGATGCGGCTATCCGTCTTAAAATATACTCCCTCCTGCACATGCTCTACAAAAGCAGGAAATACATCAATTACATGGTCATCCCCAATGGCATCCTCCACTGCGGTAAGCAGGTTACGCTCATTTAGATAGGGAGCCTGCCACGGAAGATAATCCGTCAAAATATTATCTGCTGTAGGAATCAGTATCACCTGGGTCTGGGGATAATCCTGCACCAGCTCAGTAATCTGAAGCAGCTTCTCCTCATGTAGCGATGCTGGGTAAGTCTGGGGCAAATGCTGCTCAATATAATAATCATCCTCCGCCAGATAGACACCGTTTACCACCTTTACATTCAGGAAAAAGTCCATATACGTGGTAATCTGAAGCAGCTTGTCTCTGCCGATATCCTGTTTTACAAAATCAAATACCGCAAACACCAAAAGAATTCCCGCCAGGAAAACTACGGTTCCAGCTGTATTTTTCTTTTTGTCCAAAATCATATACGTTCCTCGTTAATATCCCTTTACCATATAAGCCAAAGTCAAAATCAAAAGAAGTGCCGGGAAAAGCTTCTCCGAAACCCGGGTAATTGCCATACCAAGTCCACCCTCTGAATTTCTGAGCCTCTGCGCCGCATTGTGTACCCACGGCATCGCAGAGACAATCGCCACTGCAATAAGAATAATCTGGCTCTTCAAAGAAAACAGTGCCATTCTGTCTACCAATCCAACACCCTTCATGCCAAAAAGCACCATGATATAATCCATAGACTGACTGATACTGTCTGCCGCAAAAAAGGATAGGCTCACAATGATGACCAGCCATGTATAAATACGGGTGACATGCTCAGGAAGCTTCTCAAGCAGCTTTCCTAAAAAACTGCTCTCCAGCACCATCCAGAAGAAGAACCACAGTCCCCACGCATAAAAGTGATATGCGATACCATACCAGGCACCAACTAGGAGCCAGGTAAGCAGCATATTAAACCACTTACGGAGAATACCATATCGGCTGCCCCCCAAAGGAATATATACATAGTCCTTAAACCACACGCTGAGAGAGATCTGCCATCTGCTCCAAAAATCCTTTACGCTGGTAGCGGTGAAAGGATAATTGAAATTCTCTTTCAGGGAAAATCCCATAATCTGCGCCAGGCCTGTTGCCATATCAGAATAGCCTGAAAAATCAAAATATATCTTAAAACCAAAGGATGCAAATCCTATCCACGCAGTAAGAGTACTTAAATCCTCCGGATTGGCAGCGGATACCGTATTCCAAAATACACATATACTGTTTGCCAATATCACCTTTTTAGCAAGACCTACAATAAACCGAATCAGTCCACTCTTTACCTTCTCCACATCAACCTTGCGATGGGACAGCTGCTCTTCCATATCTCTGTAGCCAACTACCGGCCCAAGATTCATCTGGGGGAACATGGATATATATACACCCAGCTTAATAAAATCCTTCTGAGGCTGCACCGTTCCCCGATAACACTCAGAAAGATAGCTGATAGACTGCATACAGTAAATCAGGGTACCGGCCGGAACCACCCAGCTGGACTGATGAGAAAGGGCAATAAACGAAAGATTTAAAGTAACTCCCGCCATAAAAAATATAAATCTCACCCACCGCTTCTTGCATATACCCATAAAAAGCGCCAATACATAATCGAAAATAATCGCCGCAAATAGCATCGTCAGGCGAGTTTTATCTCCCCAAGCATAGAAAACAAGGCTCCCCAAAAAGAGGACAAGGTTCTTCACCTTCTCCGGAGCCACAAAATACAAAATCATGAAAATAGGTAAAAATCGAAATATAAATCCAAAGGATGCAAAATCCATGTCAGCCCCCCGGGAAGTAGGCAATTCTATCCTCTGTAAGAACTCCGAAGCAGTGGCTAGTCGCCCTTACAGAGGATAGAATTGCCTACTTCCGTTGTCTTCGCATTAACTCACAGTAAGTATAACATAAAATGTATGCAAGAAAAAGATGACATTCTCGCTATTTTCATGTATATTATAACCAGCTAAAACGAAAAATGAGGTTTACTATGAGTATTTTAAATGTGGAACACTTAACCCATGGCTTTGGGGACAGAGCCATTTTTAATGATGTATCCTTCCGCCTTTTAAAGGGGGAACACATCGGCTTAATCGGTGCTAACGGCGAGGGTAAATCTACCTTTATGAATATTATTACCGGAAAGTTAATGCCTGATGAGGGAAAGATTGAATGGGCCAAGAATGTGCGCGTGGGCTATCTGGATCAGCATACCGTACTGCAGCAGGGTATAACCATCCGCGACGTACTGGCATCTGCCTTTGACTTCCTTTTCGAAATGGAAGCACAGATGAATGAGCTTTGTGAGAAAATGGGCGAAGCAGACCCGGATGAGCTGGAAGTCATGATGGAGGAATTCGGCACTATACAGGAGCTTTTGACTCAGCATGATTTCTACATGATTGACTCCAAGGTAGAAGAAGTAGGACGAGCTCTGGGTCTTTCCGATATCGGCCTGGACAGAGACGTTACCGAGCTTTCGGGAGGTCAGCGTACCAAGGTTCTTCTGGGCAAGCTCCTTTTAGAGAAGCCGGACATCTTACTTCTGGACGAGCCTACAAACTACCTTGACGCGGAGCATATTGAATGGTTAAAGAGATATCTGAACGATTATGAAAATGCCTTTATCCTAATCAGCCACGATATTCCTTTCTTAAACAGTGTCATCAACCTGATTTATCATATGGATAATCAGCTGCTGACCAGATATGTGGGCGACTATGATAAGTTCCAGGAAGTTTACGCCATGAAGAAAGCACAGCTGGAGGCAGCTTACAACAAGCAGCAGAAAGAAATCGCAGACCTAAAGGACTTCGTAGCACGAAACAAGGCTCGAGTTGCTACCAGAAATATGGCAATGTCCCGCCAGAAGAAGCTGGACAAGATGGAGATGATTGAGCTGGCAAATGAAAGACCGAAGCCGGAATTCAACTTCCGTGAAGGCCGTACCGCCGGAAAATACATTTTCCAAACCAAGGATTTGGTCATCGGTTACAATGAGCCATTATCCAAGCCCTTAAACCTGGAAATGGAGCGCGGTCAGAAAATCGTCTTAGTGGGTGCCAACGGTATCGGTAAGACCACATTACTTAAAAGTATTCTGGGATTAATCAAGCCTTTGGAAGGCAAGGTAGAACAGGGAGATTATCTCCATATCGGATATTTTGAGCAGGAAATGAGTCAGGATGTGAATACCACTTGTATCGAAGAAATCTGGAATGAGTTCCCAAGCTTCACCCAATATGAAGTGCGCTCCGCTCTTGCAAAGTGCGGTCTGACCACCAAGCATATTGAGAGTAAAGTAAAGGTACTGTCCGGTGGTGAGCAGGCGAAGGTCCGTCTGTGTAAGTTAATCAACAGAGAGACCAACATCCTTCTTCTGGATGAGCCTACCAACCACTTAGACGTAGATGCCAAGGAAGAATTAAAACGCGCTCTTCAGGCTTACAAGGGAAGCATCCTTATGGTATGCCATGAGCCGGAATTCTACGAAGGCCTTGCCACCGACGTCTGGGACTGCACCAAGTGGACCACTAAGGTGTTCTAAAAGCCTTTCGTTGTCTCACTCAGGATAAGGAAATCCGCATAAAAACGGGAAATATTAAAACTACGGAACGTTGTCTTCTGGCAACGTTCTTTTATATTGTTCATATAAAAATATCCGAAGCCTTCACGATCGTAATAGTCCCTGAAATCATACTCGTCATAGTACATATTCAAATTATAACCATTCTCTGCAAGAAAAGGGATAATCGCCGGGGCTGCATCTGCACTAAGCTGTGACAGATAAAAATAGTCATCAAATTCTTCCGACTGAAAGAATCCCTTTGTTCCGTCAGCTGCAGCAATATTCACTTTTGCAATGATATACTCCGGTCTTGCAAAGGCGAGAGCAATGTAGAGCACCGTCACCACCACCATACTGTAACGGAACAGCGGGAATCTCTTTTTAAAAATAAAAACAATTACTCCCACAAATAACAGTGTCAATACCAACAATCCCCACAACACCAGTACACGCAGGTATGTCAGATAGTAATACATTATGTAGATTATCATTCGATAAGCACTGGAAGCAATCATCACAAAACTACAAAGTGACATTACTGTCAATACCACCTTTAAAAGCTTACTTTCCTTAAAATAAGCTAATCCCACAAGAACCAATACAAAATTTATAAGTGCTACCGCCAAAAGCTGGAAAAATCCTTCTCGGGCATATTCCGCATAGGTATACCCCAACGGTATCTTCATGTCTCCGGTAAACAAAAAGCTGTTATTTCCAAAATTCCCCAAAAACAAGTGGCGTATCTGAATATAACAAAACACGATATACATCATTGTGAGCATCAGTGCCAACGGTATGGCCAGAAGTGCTTCTGCCTTTTTGCGCTCCTTCCCCGCTACAATAAGGCTCCTTTTCTCCAAATAAACCAATAGTCCATAGGATGCCATGAAAAAGAGTATCACGCGCCAGACAATTCCGAAGATGTCTTCTAACTTCAATGCCTCCAACAGGTTATTACCCATATCACGGAAAATCAGATCCGCACTAAACAGAAGGGATGCTATAATAGCAAAGATCGGAATGGCAATCAGCACCCCCAGAACGACATACAATACTTTGCTATTCTTGGTGCTCAGCTTATTTTTACAGAACCATTTTCCATGGGAAAACGGGGTAAATATCTCACAAAAGGCAGAGCAGACCGTACTTGTAATTGCCTTCACGGTTTTCCCGAAGCTCCAACTACTTACATCATACAGATTTCCAAGGAGCATGGTAATCATCAGCAAAAAGATTCCGGTTTTGTTAAAGAAATGCAGCACCCCATCATCGGTACACACCGTTGCCACTGCCAAAAGTGCGATACTAATCAGGTAAAATAGATTCCCTTTTTTCCAGGTAAGCCCTAACCTTCCAAACGAATAATAGAAATAGTAAAGACTTCCTGCCACGAAAAAAGGGTAGGTAATTCCTGACTTATT
>JAFUKH010000049.1 GCA_017467845.1 Lachnospiraceae bacterium
CAGTAATTGATGAATTCCTTGCTAATGATGAGAGCGTTCTGATGGAATGTCTCATTGATCCGATGGATTTAGTTTAGGAGGTGTACGATGAAGAAAAGAATTTATTCTGTTTTGGTAGAAAACCGTTCCGGTGTACTGTGTAAGGTTGCCGGACTGTTTTCCAGAAGAGTTTTTAATATTGACAGCTTGGCAGTAGGTGAGACCGATGATCCGGAAGTGTCCTGCATGACTATCGTATCCAGTGGAGATGAGAGAACCATCGAGCAGATTGAAAAGCAGCTGAATAAGAAGCTGGATGTTATCAAGGTTAAGACTTTTGATGAGGTGCATAGTATCAGTCGTGAGCTTATGCTGATTAAGATTAAGTATAACAAGAACAATCGCCGTGATATTATGGAAACCTGTGAGATTATGAAGGCGGAAATTGTTGATATGAGTAAGCACTTTATGATTATTCAGATTTGTGATGTACCGGAGAGAATTCAGCTGATGATTAATATGCTTCAACAGGTAAGTATTGTAGAAGTTGCAAGAACCGGAACCTTAGCTTTGCAGAAATGTGCGGATTAAGTCTTGACATTACCACTTTAGCGTGTTAAAATTCTAAAAAGTTATATATTTGATAGGAGTGATATAGGTGCAAAAGAAAGTATTTCAGTTGTTGGTTGATAATACTTCAGGTGTTTTAAGTCGTATTTCAGGACTTTTCTCAAGACGTGGTTACAACATCGAAACCATTACCGCAGGCGTAACCGCTGACCCAAGATTCACCAGAATTACCATCGTGGCATCCGGTGATGACGAGATTTTAGAGCAGATTGAGAAGCAGGTTGCAAAGCTTGAGGATGTGAGAGATATTAAGGAATTGAAACCGGCGGAATCTGTATATCGTGAGCTTGCTCTTGTGAAGGTAAGAGTGGATGCAGCGCAGAGACAGGGCGTCATTGCAGTGGCAGATATTTTCCGAGCTAAGATTGTAGATGTTCATGCGGAGTGTCTTACTATCGAGCTAACCGGTAACCTTGATAAGATTGATGCATTTATCGGTCTTTTAGAGGGATATGAGATTTTGGAGCTTGCCAGAACCGGTATTGTTGGTCTTGGAAGAGGTATTAAAAACGTAACTTATTTAGATTAATCAAGTACATAATGGGACAAAACCCAATGTTATAAATTTTTATTTAACGTGGAGGAGAATTAAAATGGCAAACATTTACTATCAGGAAGATTGTAACTTATCTTTATTAGAGGGTAAGACAATCGCAGTTATCGGATACGGTAGCCAGGGACATGCACATGCATTAAACGCAAAGGAGTCAGGCTGCAACGTTATTATCGGTCTTTATGAAGGTTCTAAGTCTTGGGACAAGGCAGTAAAGCAGGGCTTTGAAGTATATACTGCAGCAGAAGCAGCTAAGAAGGCTGACATCATCATGATTCTTATCAATGATGAGTTACAGGCAGCTATGTACAAGAAAGACATCGAGCCAAACCTTGAGGAAGGCAACATGTTAATGTTCGCTCATGGTTTCAACATTCACTTTGGTCAGATTGTACCTCCTAAGGGTGTAGACGTAACTATGATTGCTCCTAAGGGACCTGGTCATACTGTAAGAAGTGAGTATCAGGCTGGTAAGGGTGTTCCTTGTTTAGTAGCAGTTCATCAGGACGCTACCGGAAAGGCTCTTGATAAGGCACTTGCTTATGCACTTGCAATCGGTGGAGCTAGAGCAGGTGTATTAGAGACTACCTTCAGAACTGAGACTGAAACTGACTTATTCGGTGAGCAGGCAGTACTTTGTGGTGGTGTTTGTGCACTTATGCAGGCTGGTTACGAGACCTTAGTAGAGGCTGGTTATGATCCAAGAAATGCTTACTTTGAGTGTATCCATGAGATGAAGCTTATCGTAGACCTTATCTATCAGTCAGGATTCTCAGGAATGAGATATTCTATCTCTAATACCGCTGAGTACGGTGATTACATTACCGGACCTAAGATTATCACCGAGGATACCAAGAAGGCTATGAAGAAGATTCTTTCTGATATCCAGGATGGTACCTTTGCTAAGGACTTCTTATTAGATATGTCTGCAGCTGGTGGTCAGGCACACTTCAAAGCTATGAAGAAGCTTCACGCAGAGCATCCTTCAGAGGTTGTAGGTGAAGAAATCAGAAAGCTTTACAGCTGGAACAACGAAGAAGACAAGTTTATTAACAACTAAGGAACACAGCGTCAGAGCTGTGGCGCAGCATAAAGAGACACCGGAGAGAGTTTACTTTCTCCGGTGTATTTTTATGCTGAGACATTGGCGGATGCCAAACAGCTCAAAACTGCGAAGCACGTTTTGAGCCAGCTCTGACGCATCTCACTGGCGCTGTTTTTTTCGTCTACTTTTATTGGCGAAAGCCAACTAGCTCAAAATCACGAAGTGTATTTTGAGCCAGTTCGATATATTTTCACATTGGCGAATATCAAACATATGGTATAATAGTACTAAAACAAGCAATCATAGGTGGTATGACGATGGATAAATATGGCTTGAAAGAGATTTTATTAAAATACAAACAGAATATGGATAGACAAAGAGAACTTGACGAGAAGCTTCTGGATGTGATGGATAAGGATGCGTGGAAAATGCATTTGATAAATCGTGCCTCAGAAACACAGCGGATGTTCACAGAGAACGGAGAACTGATAGATAGTTTACTTGCTGTTCTTGAACAACCTATGGATTATGAGCTTGCTGCGCTGCTTTACGAGGAGTGCTATTCCATGTATTTTGATGGCTACGATGATTGTCAGGTGCTTCTTCCCATGGTGTATAAGCTTATCAATTTCTATGAAGAGAAACAGGATATTCCGAAAATTATATTCCTGTATGGTGTCGCATTTTATGAGGAAAATGAGATTCAGGGCAGAAGAGAAGGCGAAAAAAAGCCTGATGAAGGTTATAATTTAAAAATTCTAAAGTATAAGGACAGATATAAGGAGCTTGACAATTCCACAAGGAGAAGAATCTGGGGAGCGTACTACAATATTGTTATCTCAGGATTCGGTAATATGGCACTGAGTGCGGAAGCTTCGTATGGGTATTTAAAGGAACTTTTGGAGTTTTGGAATAGTACGGATGTGCAGGACCTCGATGGGGACAGTGAGCAGTTTGCGGGCATCATAAAGCGGATTCGTCTGGAATGGCTGATTGTGGAAGACGGAATAGAGGATGCACCACAAGAGGTAAAGGACTATTTCTGCAAGGTTGCGGAGGAGCTTTTTATTGAGGAGATGCAGCATGCAGATTCTGTTTATGAGGTAAACAGTGAAATGTACTGTGCTTATCTCCATGCGAGGAAGCTGGCCGGAGAAATTTCTGTTGATGAGATTGTGGGTGTTCTGTTCGATTATTATAAAGTAAAACTAAAGGATTGCCATGTAGGACCGGATATTACAGAAGAAGAGGCTTACTTTTTGATTAATACTCCACTTACGCTGGAGCGGTGGATTTCTTTAGGGGGCGAAACAGATAAAGGCAGGGAGATTATGGAGTTTTTGAAACTCCAGACAAAAGCTACCTGGTTTTATAATTTCTCTGATTTGGCACTTCCTTTCATTAACGGTGTTTTGGCAGAATGGTGCTTTAAGCTTTTAAAATACATGCATTCTCAGGAAGAGAAGGAGGAATGTCTCTATAATCTTTTGGTAAAAAAACAGCTTCCGACCTATCTCCATTCGGAGATGGTTATGCATCTGGCGGATGCTCTGTGCAAGGAAGCTATGAGAGTACGACCGGAGATATTTGACTCCCTGGAAGAGAGTGTAAGGTCCAATCTTCCGGAGTTTGTTAAAAAGAGTGCGCTTTTGCATGATGTGGGAAAGTGTCAGATTACGGACATTATCAATACCCAGGGACGTCGTTTGTGGGATCGGGAGTTTGCAGGCATTAAGAAGCATCCTTCTTTTGGCAGTGCCATGTTAGAGACGGATGAGTTATTGATGCAGTACTGCGATATTGTAAAAGGACATCACAAATTTTACGATGGAAGTAGTGGATATCCGGCAGATTTTGATAATACCGCTTCTCCATATAGGGTAATTATTGATTTGATTACCATTTGTGACTGCATGGATGCGGCAACGGACCTTTACGGACGGAATTATAAGAGAACCAAAACGATGGAGGCGGTACTTGCTGAGTTCGTGGCCGGAAAAGGAACAAGGTACAATCCGGATTTGGTGGAAGTGATAGAAAATTCCCCGGAGTTACAAAAGGAAATGGCCCACATTGTAAATGAGGGTAGAATTGATATTATGTATGAGGCATATCGGGGAAAAATGGCGTAAAATCTGAAAAACGGTGCAATACTAATCAAAAAGAATTGGAAGGTATTGCATCGAATGCTTCGCAAAAGTATCAGCACCATAGGTCTTATTATTTTCATTACGACCTTGTTTTTATATAACTGGCTCTATGAAGCAGAGTACACCGTTCATAGCACGCCGGATTATGCAAAAGCAGATATTTATCGAATGGTGCAACATAGAGATGTGCCGGTTTCGCAGCTTAAGTATCTTGCCCGGCAAACAGGTGTTAGACCGGATACAGTAAAAAAGCTGCTTGCGGAAAATAAAGGCTTACGGTTATTAGAACTTCAGGCAGCCTATTTTGCCCCGGTAAAAATAGTCAGCGAACCCAGTTCACCCTTAACAGTTTCAGAATTTCTTGTGGATGAAAACGGTAACTATACGAAAGGAACAAGACTTGTAGACATTCAAAACGGTGATATTTTAATTACCAAGAATTCACGGTTCCTAGGCTGGCGAAATGGTCATGTGGGTCTGGTGGTGGATGCAGAGAACGAGCTTGTTTTGGAGGCACTGATGCTGGGAACCAATACTAAGCTTTGTTCATTAAACAAATGGGAAACCTTGCCGTCCTTTCACGTCCTTCGCCTTAAGGAAGCAGCTAACAGTAATAAGCTGGAGAATATTTGTTTTTCCTGGCTTGTGGCAGAATATGCCTTGGACAATCTGGTAGATATCCCCTATAGTCTTACAGCGGGAATGAATCCTAGAGAAATTACTATTACAAAAACACATTGTGCCCACTTAATCTGGTATGCGTACAAGCAGTTTGGCATAGATTTGGATAGTGATGGTGGAATCATTGTTACTCCTACAGACATTCAGAATAGCCCTTATCTGGAGGTGGTTCAGAGTTATGGTTACTAGGATTTGTTAAGTAGGAGAAAGTGTGATAAGATAGAAAACAAACACTATCACAAGGAGAAGATTCATGAAAGTATTATTAGTAAACGGAAGTCCAAAGGCGAATGGGAATACAGCCATTGCGTTACAGGAACTTGAGAAAACATTTGCTACGGAAGGAATTGAGACAGTAACAGTTCACGTAGGAAATAAAGCCATTCGAGGTTGCATTGCTTGTGGAAGATGCGGAGAATTAAAGAAATGTGTATTTGAGGATGAAGTAAACGAAGTGGCCAAAATATTTGAGGAATGTGACGGAATTATAGTAGGAAGTCCGGTATACTATGCTTCTGCAAATGCTACACTTATTGCATTATTGGACAGATTGTTCTATTCTTCTAAATTTGATAAATCAATGAAAGTAGGAGCTGCGGTGACAGTAGCCAGACGCGGTGGCTGTTCTGCAACCTTTGATGAATTGAATAAATATTTTACTATCAGTGGCATGCCTATCGCATCAAGTCAGTACTGGAACAGTGTGCATGGCGGTGCGCCGGGAGATGCACTTAAGGATGGAGAAGGATTACAGACCATGCGCACTTTGGCAAAGAATATGAGCTTCTTAATGAAGAGTATTGCCCTTGGTAAGGAAAAGTACGGTCTTCCGGAAAAGGAAGCAAAGATTTCTACTAACTTTATTTAATACGACAGGATGATTTTTACAGTATGAAAAGTTTTGAAAACAAGATGAGGGCTCCCAAAGGTATCGAGCCGGAAAGCTGGTTTATCGAGTGTTACCGTAGAAATAACGGCAGACCCTTAAAGGTTCTTTTGGGGCTGTATAAGGGAAATTATTATAAGTTTGTGCTGGCGGTGTTGTTTTTCTTTATTAAGCATGCCTGTGTATGGGTACTGCCCATTGTGACTGCCAATATCATCAATGATATTACCACAAAGAACCCCAATGTGGTACAGAATATCATTATGTATACGGCATTGATGATTTTTCTGATTGTGCTGAATGTCCCCATGAATTATCTGTATGTGGATTATAAGTCCCAGGCTACCAGATATGCAGAAACGGGACTTCGAAAAGCGCTGGTGCTCAAACTACAGCAGCTTTCCATTTCCTATCATACCGAGACTATGTCCGGTAAGTTGCAGTCCAAGATTATTCGTGATGTGGAGGCCATAGAGTCCTTATCTACTCACATGTTTTTGAGCATTTTAAATATTGCCCTGAACATTGCGGTAGCGCTGGTGGTGACCATCAGCAAGAGTCCGGTGGTGTTCCTGTTTTTCCTTGTTACGGCGCCGATTGCGGCCTTTGTTATGATGGCCTTCCGTACACGTATGAAGGAGAGCAACAAGGCATTTCGTAAGGAGATGGAAGAGACCAGTGCCAGAGTGATGGAGATGGTGGAACTGATTCCGGTGACTCGTGCCCATGCTTTGGAGAAGGAAGAGGTACATAAGATGAGTGCCCAGCTTCTTGCAGTGGCAGAGAAGGGCTATCGTCTGGATTTGATTCAGTCCCTTTTTGGCTCTGTTGGCTGGGCGATTTTTCAGATATTCCAGATTATCTGTCTTGGATTTACCGGATATCTGGCATTTCAAGGGGATATCCTTGCAGGAGACATCACCCTTTACCAAAGCTATTTTGCAACCATTGTAAATCAGGTGTCTGCAGTGATTTCTTTGGTTCCTATTATTGCCAAGGGTTTTGAGTCCATCACTTCTATTGGAGAGGTGCTTTTGTCGGAAGAAGTGGAGCATAATGAAGGGAAAGAAATTCTGGAGAATGTAGAGGGTGAGTTTTCTTTTGAGAACGTTCATTTTCACTACAAGGACTCTGATAAGAACACCTTACGTGGTCTGAATCTTAAGGTAAAGAAGGGGGAGACCATTGCACTGGTTGGAGAATCCGGTGCCGGTAAGTCTACGATCCTTAATCTGGTAAATGGCTTTTATCTGGCGACCAATGGTCGTGTACTTATGGATGGTAAAGATATGTCTGCCATCGACTTGCGCTCTTACCGAAAGCATTTAGCGGTAGTTCCACAGACATCCATCTTATTCTCAGGAACAATACGTGACAATATTACGTATGGATGCGGAGTTGTATCGGAAGAAAGACTTATGGCAGCTGTGAAAGCAGCGAATCTGTTAGAGCTGATAGAAAGCCTTCCGGATGGATTAAATACAGTGGTGGGTGAGCATGGCGGTAAGCTTTCCGGCGGTCAGAGACAGAGAGTCTCTATTGCCAGAGCACTGATTCGTGATCCAAAGGTTATTGTGCTTGATGAAGCAACTTCGGCATTGGATACCATTTCAGAGAAGTTGATTCAGGAAGCAATCAACAACCTTGCAAAGGATAGAACTACTTTTATTGTGGCACATCGCCTGTCGACGATTCGCGATGCTGATAAGATTGCAGTAATCTCTGCTGGAAGATGTATAGAATACGGTACCTATGATGAACTGATGGAAAAACAAGGCGTGTTCTATGAGATGAAGAAGGTGCAGAGTTAGGATGAGAGGATATGGTATGAATAATCCTACGTGGGAAGGACTACTTCTCCGTTCAGAACGTATCAGACAAAATAAGGGACAGAAGGAGATCTGTATAGGTCTCTGTGTCCCTTCTTATCTTTGTAAGATTGAAAAAGGACAGGCTGTAGCAACGAAAGAGCTTTTAACAGAGCTTTTTAAAAGACTGGGAATCTGCTATGAAACGGATGAACTTTTCATAAAGAACATGCACCTTATGATAAAAGAGTATTTCCGGAAATATCTTTATGGATTGGATACTTCCCAAATTGTACATAGTCTGGTAACGGAGGAGGTAAGATTGCTTTATAGTTCTCTTCGCATTGATTACCTTTTGATAAAAGGCTTAGCAGGTGATAATACGGTTATTCCGCTTTTGAAAGAAATTGCTTTCGGTTTTAGTAAGGAGCAGGAAGCATTTTATTATCTATTGGTGGGGATGTATACAGAGGAGAGAGAAAAGAAACTTTCTTTTTATGGCAAAGCATCGGAGATAATGCATTATTCGTATTTTATGCTTATGCAGGGTTACGCCTATTTGGAAAACAGCAATTATACCGGAATTCATAGCTTGGAAGGGCATTTAATACCAACTGCATTAGAAGAAGGAAATATATACACAATGGCAGAGTATTATCTGCTGAAGGGAACCGCATACGGAAGTCTGGATATGGATGAGATGATGTTAATTTATTATAAAAGAGCCATTCGTATGTGTGAGAATACCGGCTGGGCTCATATCAAAGACAATGCATATTACAACATTGGGGCGGTGTACCTTTGTCAAAATCGTTTTGCAGAAGCAAAGGAGTATCTAAATAAGGTAGAAAACGAGACTTTTTTACTTTTGCATAAAAAGGCATTGTTAGCTATTCGTAGCGGTGATTTCCTAAATGGAAAGGAATATCTTAAGCAAATGAAATGTCATCTTCTGGACGAAGAAGAGGGCAAGTTAAAGCATCTGATTTACCAAGAAGCTGTCATGGAGCTTGAAGAGGACTTTGTGTTAAATCCCGAATATGAGCTTCTTTTGGATAAATTGATAGTAGAATTAAAGAAGCATATGCACTTTGGGTTTTTGTATTCTTTTAAGGATGTGATTATTAGTACATACATTGCTCATCGTAAATATAAAAAAGCATTGGAATTTCAAAATGAAATTTCTGCAAATGTCATGAATAGGTAGCTTTAAAGAAGTATTTGACATCATAATTTCCCAAAAATCTTTGCTTTTATGGATCTTATTAAAAGACTATAATGTAGTCAAAAGATGGATGGGAGATATAAAATGAAGAAAACATTATGGACAGGAGACTTTAGTCGCATTACCATTGCCACTGTTTTATCTGCCATTGGCGGAGAGGCAATGAATTTGCCCTTAAGTCTCTTAGTTTTTCAGGAAACACAATCAACTCTTTTGGCAGCAATATTGCTTGTCTGTGGTATGTTACCGGATATTGTATTACCGGTATTGATTGCACCAATCATAGATAGGGGGCAAAAGAAACGCTGGATTGTGGGCTTGGATTTCTTGCTTGCGGTTGTTTATTTCATGATGGCATATTGGATTGCAACACATAGCTTTCAGTATGGATTATACTTGTTTTTTACCTTAGTGGTTGGGACAATATCTGTGAGTTATTCTTTAGCATATCAGGCTTTGTATCCAAGTTTAATTACCAAAGGAATGGAGCAGAAGGGGTATGCGGTCAGCAGTACCATCTATCCTACTGTTGTGGTTGTGGTGGCACCGATTGCAACGTTCTTGTATGAACATGTAGAAATGCATCACATATTCATACTGGTGGCTATGCTTAGTATATTGTCAGTTTTGGTGGAAAGTGGCATTAGGGAAATGCAAGTGGTGTCCGAAGAAAAATATGGTCTGATGGAATATCTAAGAGATATTAAGGAAGGATTTACCTACATAAAGCAGGAAAAAGGAATTCGCAATATTTATACATATATGAGTATTACAAATGGAGCTTCTAATGGAATCGGAACATTGACCCAGGCTTTTTATCAGACCCAGGGCTGGTTGACAGTAACGATGCTTGGATTCTTGAAAAGTGCAGAAATGGTAGGTAGGATGCTGGGAGGAATGTTACAATATCGAATGGAAATTCCGGTGAAGAGAAGATTTGCTTTTACGAAAATGGTATATACCGTTTATGATTTGATGGATTCTTTTTTACTGTTCATGCCATATCCTTTTATGGTTATAAATCGTTTTGCATGTGGTGGGTTGGGCGTATGTAGTGCAACTATCCGGCAGGCAGCCGTGCAGAGTTATCTACCGGATAGGATGAGAGCGAGGATCAGTGCCTTTTTCAGTGTGGTTACGGCTTTGGGAGGCGTGTTGTTTCAGTTGATAGCAGGCTTTTTAGGGGAATGGTTACCATATAGAGTTGCAGCGTTATTACTTGGTCTATTTACCTTCGCCTCCATGCTTGTATTTATTGTTGTACCCGGAAAAGAGAATTCCAGAGTATACAATTATGAAGCCTAATGCCACATCTCCAAGAATTTCTCGGTTGCGTGATTTATATTAGCGGATTTTGAATAAGCAAAACCAATCTGTCTGGACGGAATGGGTGTTGGAATGGGGAACTCCATGAGTTCTCCATTTTTTAATTCTTCTTCTACGAATTCTCTGATGACACAGGCGATACCCAGACCGATTTTTGCAAAGTCGATAAGCAGGTCCATGGTGGATACTTCAATCTGGTGGTCGGTAGTGATGTCATTGAGAATCAGGAATTTATCCACATATTGTCTGGTGACATTGGACTTATTCAGAAGCAGAAAGGTGGCGTTTTGCAGGTTCTCACCCTCCATATGGTTCAGTTTATCAAGGTACTCCTTGGTGCAGACAAAGGTATCTTGAATTTGACTGATGGGTGAAAAGGATAGATTACCCAGTCGCTCACTCTCGCCAACAAGTCCCACATCGATAGTTCCATTTTCCAGTGCTGCTAGTGTTTCATAGGTAGACTGGCAGGAGATGGATATCTTAATGTGTGGGTAGCTCTCAATAAATCGTTTTAAGCGGGGCATCAGAACATACTTGCAAAGTGTTGTACTTACTCCGATGGAGATACGTCCGGCGCCGATAGCTTCGTTTTTTAGAATCTGTTCTTCGCCCTTGCGGATGGCGTAGAAAGCATTACCAAGCTGCTTATAAAGGATTTCGCCACTTTCCGTGAGTGTGACACCCTTGGAGGTTCTGTGTAGTAGGGGGGACGGAAAGCTTTCTTCCAGTTTTGAGATGGATTTACTTACCGCAGGCTGTGAGATGAATAGCTTCTTTGCAGCTGCAGAGATATTGCCACATTCCGCTACGGTGTAGAAGATGTAATATAGGTTCAGTGAATTCATATACGATACCTTTCGAATGTTATAATCTACTGTTCTATATAACAATATTATCATAACTTATAATTATAATAAAGAGATATTATTGATGTAATTCTTATGAAATTATTCACTTTCGACTTCGTTTACAACTAAGCTATACTTAAGATAGGGAAGGGGGATTTGGATATGACAGATAGATGTAAACGGTTTGTGTCTTGCATAGTTCTTATGTTGGGAATCATGCTATTGACTCTTGTGGGTATACGAAATCCTCTGGAGGATTGCCCCATCAGCACGTATGATACCCCGGAATATTGGCAGCATAGACAGCACTTTGTACTTGCAGACTATCCGATAAATATAAATCATATTTATTGGGAGGAAGGTAATTCATTTATTGTCATGGATTATGTGGTAGAAAAGCTGGATGCAGACGGAAACTATCGCACTGTTTATGATTCCTCCCAAAAGATGTCTCCTGTCGCCGAGGAGCTTGTGGTTGAAATGGATAAAATATACACCATCTACCATGAAGTGACTTTGCAACCACTTGTAGATATTTATGGAGACGGAGAGTATCGTGTCCTGCAGCTTGCCAGAAATACTGCCAATGGTGAGCAGAGGATTATTGCACGAAAATACTATCTTCTGTCCGGAGAGTATGTGGCTGAGAAAGCTGTTTTTGCAGAGGTATTTCCTATCACAAGAGAGGATTTGCAGAATCTGGAAATCGTTAACGGAGAGGCCAACTTTGCATTGACGGAAGAGGAAAAAGAAGAATTTATTGATATCATATTGAATATGCGGTTTGCATCTGTAAACAAGACCTATCATAATCTGTTGATTATGGCTTTAGCCGGTGATGTCAATTATGGAAGCAATTATCGTTTTCGACTGAATATTCCCGGAAAAGAGGAGTGCTATATTTATAGTATGACCGGCAAGGATTTGGATGGGAATGCCTATCAGGCAGTCTTTGTCTGCGGAGATACTGCGATTTGTCTGGATAGTGAGGAAACCATTTTATATAAGTTGGATGCATTAAAACAAAAGGGTGCGCTGAAATAGAGAGGCCGGGGAAGAAATTCTCCGGCTTTCTCTGTAACCTTTTTTGATAAAAACTTTCTTAAAGAGTAGGAACCTAAATAAAAGTGTACACGTAGGAGAAATATGGAAGATAAAGATATCATTGCCCTGTATTTGGCGCGAAATATGGAGGGAATCACAAGTACAGCAAATAAATATGGCGGGAAACTGCAGCTTCTGGCGGAGCGGATTTTGGATTCTAAGGAGGATGCCGCAGAATGTGTAAACGATACTTATCTTAGAGCATGGAACTCCATTCCACCGGCTAGCCCTACCTATCTTCAGGCTTATCTGGCTAAGATATGTAGAAATGAAGCACTAAATAAGCTGGATTATCGCAATGCTCAAAAGAGAAAAACGGCATTTGTAGAGTTGACAAAAGAGATTGAAGCATGTATTCCGGACAATCGCAGAGAAGAGCAGGTAAAGGAGCAGGAGCTTCGGGTGGTACTGAACCGTTTTTTGAAGGAACTGCCGGAAGAAAAAAGAAACGTATTTTTACGCAGATACTGGTTTGGAGATTCCTGTAAAGAGGTTGCAGAGCACTTTGGCTACAGTGAAAGCAAAATCAAGGTGATGCTTCATCGTATGCGTAAGGAGCTTAAGAAATATTTGGAAAGAGAAGGAATCTGGGTATGAGAGGATTGGATATTTTAAAGGCATTAAATGATTTGGAACCAGAAATGCTGGAAGCAGCAGAAAAATATGAACCAAAGAAGAAAAGATTTCCTACTACAATTGTAGCGGCTGCCGCTTTGTGCTTGATATTGTTTGGTACCGCTTGGCAGCTTTTGACAGTACCAATCACGGTTGAAAACCAGTATATCAGGCTTGAGGATGCATATCTGCTCTCTGCACATGAGGAAAGTGAAAGTGTCATTGACAATCTGGAGAGGGAAGAAACGCAAGAGAAGTTACCATATGTGGTAGAAGACGGAGTCGTTCAGATGCAGCCGGTAAATGGTGTATACGATGACGCCTTGGTTCCTCAGATTGGAATCGGCACCAATGGCTCAACTTACTTAAAAAAGGCAATCCGGGAACTGAGTGACGAAGAGTATGAAGAAGAAATCAAATATCTGGTGGAGATTGAAATATATGTGCCACATGCAGAGTATCCCGATGTAGCCTGGTATGCAGATAATGAAATCTATAAAGCAGAGTACAAACGGTTGACTGAGGAATGCGGTTATGATTTAAGCTGGATTGCCCCGGGAGGTTATTCCATTCCTGATGCTTATGTGTATTGCTTGAAAAGTGGCATCATTTATGGTGCCCTGACAGAGGAGGAGATGAATACTTTTCCTATAAAGGAAGAGTATAGTTATGGTTTTCGTCTCATTTCATACGATACCTACAGCTTTGCAGAGTATCCTTATAAGGAGACTTATACCAGTATGGAAGAGTTTCGGCATCATATGATTGCATTGAAGGCATTGAGGGAGGCAGGAGAGAGTAATCGTAATGAGGAAAAGGATTAATCATATTGGACTGTTTATATTATTATGTATTATGTTAGGTGGATGTGGTCATGAGGTGGAATCTGCGACGGAAGGATTCGTATATGTTCCCGGTTTTTATGAATATGAAACAGATGCAACATGGGTGAGTAGTGCCGTAGCTAATGACGGGGAGTTATTAACTGTAGAGAGTGGATATTATAATCGTCCATATTCTACGCTTATGAAGATAAATACAACTACCGGGGCTTCAGAAGAATTTCATATCGGACTTTCGGAGAGCAGATATGTAGGGAAGATTTTAAAGAATAAAAATGGATATGTGGTATTTTCTGAAGAGTATGTACGTGATAAATCAGAGAGCAGCTATGGGAGATACAATTGGAACTGTGCCTATCTGACCTATTATGACGAGTCATTCGCTTTCATAATGGAAACTGATATCACAGATTTTGTGGCTACCCAAAGTGGTTTTTCCCAGTTTTATTTCGAGGATGCTGCGACGGACGATGATGGAAATGTATATTTCTATTTTAAAGAAACCATTTTCGTCCTTGGAATGGACGGTAAAATAATTGCAGAAATTGAGCCGGATGTGGGGGAAATACTGGACATGGAATTTGCTGCCGGTCAGATGATGATCGTATATACTGACCCGGGGAATCAGTCGCAGATTGCGCCGGTGGACATTAACAATAACTGCATTGGACCTACCTTGGGTAACGTTCCGGATAGCGGATATTGGGCAAAGCTTTTTCAGGGAGAGGATGAAGAGTTGTATTTCTCCACTGCAGATGCTTTATGGAGGTATGATTCATCTATCGGGGAATGGTCTGAGGAATTAAAGTGGCTGGATGCAGATATGGACGGCTTGGGATTACATCATTGCCTGTATCTGGATGGGCAGATTGTCACTGTGGAATATGCATATTTTGCATATGAAGTTGCTGTTCTAAGTAAAATTCCTGCATCTCAGGTAAAGGAAAAGGAAATACTGACCGTTACCATGCTGAAAAAGGATTACTACCTTCTTGGGCAGATAACGGATTTTAACCGTAAAAATCAGGAAATCCGCTTAGAATCAAAGTATTATGTAGAAGAGGAGTTTCCGTCTCCGGAGGATTTAGAAAAGGGGATTCAGGAATTTCAGCTGGATCTAATATCCGGTGATTTGGGAGATATTATATTTGTATCTGCGGAAATGGATTATAACAATCTTGCAATGAAGGGAACCTTTGCAGATTTGGATGAATTTTTAATGAAAGATGCGGAGGTACATAGAGAAGATTTTATTGAAAACCTGGTGGATACCTTATCTGTAAACGGAAAGCTATATGGAATTGTCCCCGGTTTTTCAGTTACGACGCTGGTGGGAAAGACCTCTGTTGTAGGAAAAGGTCCAAGCTGGACAACAGATGACGTCATTAAAGTTTTGGAGGAGCATAAGGATTCTTTACTACTGGCTAATTATACCAAACAAAACGCACTGAAGCTTTTTTTACAATACAGTATGGACTCCTATTATGATGTGACGACCGGGGAATGTAATTTTGATGGGGAAGAGTTTAGGAATTTACTAAAGGTTGTGGACTGTTTCCCTATAAGTAGCACCTATGAAGATTTTCAAAGTTCAAAATATGCGAAGGATGAAATACTTCTGATATTGGAATACTGTCCAAGACAAGATAGCCTGTATAGCTACAGAGCATTGTTTGGAGAGGATGTTACATTTATCGGCTATCCAACCTCCACAGGAAGCGGAAATGTGGCAGGGGTAGGAAATGGGGTATATACCATCAATGCAGCTTCAGAGCATAAGGAGGAGGCATGGCAGTTTATCCGGGAATTCTTATTAGAGGAGTATCAGAATAAGATTGCCCTTAGTATTCCTATCAACAAAAAGGCATTTGAACAGCAATTGATGGATGCCATGAACAAAGAAATAAATGATAAAGTTAGTGGTTCCTTCTATGACATCATGCTTAAGGAACAACAGCTAAGTGAGGAGGATGCCCAGACTCTTCGAGATATGGTGTATGGTGTGACCAGAAATAATTCCTATGATTATCAGATGATGAATTTGATTCTGGAGGAAGCAGAAAGCTATTTCTCCGGACAAAAAAGTCTTGATGAGGTTGTGGCGATAATCCAGAATCGTGCACAGCTCTATGTGGATGAAAATAAGTAATATAATATGCTGATTATAACTTGCGGTTATAATCAGCATAATTAATATGTATTTGTAGAATATCTCCATTTGTGATAATATGCTTTTAGAACATCTAAGCAGGATGAGTTATGGAGGAAAATATTATGGGAATGACAATGACGCAGAAGATTCTGGCGGCAGCTGCAGGACTTGAGAAAGTAGAGGCAGGTCAGTTAATCGAGGCGAATTTAGATTTAGTGCTTGGTAATGATATTACCAGCCCTGTTGCAATCAAAGAGATGGAGAAGATGAACGTGGATGGCGTATTCCACAAGGATAAGATTGCGCTGGTTCCGGATCACTTTGTACCAAATAAGGACATTAAGTCTGCTGAGCACTGCAAGTGCGTAAGAGAGTTCGCAAGAAGGAATGAGATTACCAACTACTTTGAGGTTGGTGAGATGGGTATCGAGCATGCGCTTTTACCGGAAAAAGGCTTAACTGTAGCCGGTGACGTTATTATCGGTGCGGACTCACATACCTGTACCTATGGTGCACTTGGTGCCTTCTCTACCGGTGTTGGTAGTACCGATATGGCTGCCGGAATGGCAACCGGTAAGGCATGGTTCAAGGTGCCTTCTGCCATTAAGTTTAACTTAGTTGGCAAGATGGACAAGTGGGTTAGCGGTAAGGATGTAATCTTACATATCATCGGCATGATTGGTGTAGACGGTGCTCTTTACAAGTCTATGGAATTTGTAGGCGAGGGCGTGAAGAATCTTTCCATGGATGATCGTTTCACCATCGCTAACATGGCGATTGAAGCGGGTGGAAAGAATGGTATTTTCCCTGTAGATGACCTTGCTATCGAATATATGAAGGAGCATTCTGACAGACCTTACAAGATTTTTGAAGCTGATGAGGATGCGGTTTATGATGAGGAGTATACCATCGATTTAAGTACCCTTCGTCCTACCATTGCATTCCCTCACTTACCGGAGAATACACATACTATCGACGAGATTACCGAAGATGTAGTAATCGACCAGGTGGTTATCGGTTCTTGTACCAACGGACGTATCGACGACCTTCGCGTTGCAGCTAAGGTATTAGAGGGGCAGAAGGTGAAGAAGGGCATCCGCGTGATTATTATTCCTGCGACTCAGAAGATTTACATGCAGGCAATGGAAGAGGGCTTACTGAAGACCTTTATCGAGGCCGGTGCAGTAGTTTCTACTCCTACCTGTGGTCCTTGTCTTGGTGGTTATATGGGCGTTCTTGCAGAGGACGAGAGATGTATCTCTACCACCAACCGTAACTTCGTAGGTAGAATGGGTCACGTGAAGTCTGAAGTTTATCTGGCAAGTCCTGCTGTGGCTGCGGCAAGTGCCATCACCGGTAAGATTTCCAGCCCATATGAATTAGGAATGTAAGAAGGAGTGTAAATAGATGAAAGCACAAGGAACAGTTTTTAAATATGGTGATAACGTAGATACTGACGTAATCATTCCTGCAAGATATCTCAATTCCTCAGACCCTGCGGAGCTTGCAACCCACTGCATGGAGGATATCGATAAGGATTTCGTTAAGAATGTTAATAAGGGTGACATCATTGTTGCCAATAAGAACTTCGGATGCGGTTCTTCCAGAGAGCACGCACCTATCGCCATCAAGGCAGCCGGCGTAAGCTGTGTTATTGCAGAGACCTTTGCAAGAATCTTCTATCGTAATGCCATCAATATCGGTCTTCCGATTATTGAGTGTCCGGAGGCTGCAAAGGGCATTGATGCAGGCGATGAGGTTGAGGTGGACTTCGACAGCGGTATGATTTACAACCGTACCAAGGGCACCGAGTTCAAGGGCCAGGCGTTCCCGGAGTTTATGCAGAAGATTATTGCTGCGGAAGGACTGATTAATTATATCAATAATAAGTAGTATTGAGAGAGAAATATGGCGGCGGCTGTATTTCTCTTTTTAATTGACAATTGAGTGTCTTAGTGTTAAGATTATTCAAAATTAGCAAAGGAGAAACTGTATGGTTTATCATGTAATGAATATGACCAATATGAACCAGCAACAGCAGCTTATTATCAAACTTGATAATGGACTTTTTGAGTTGCATTCATAACAGTATTCTCATTTCAATTCGTAGTGTAAAGAGGACTGGAAACTCAAAAGTGAGTATTCAGTCTTTTTTTATTACTTAAATTGATAATGGAAGGGAGGGATATTATGCCGGAACAGTCAGAGCTTCCCCAACAAACAATTAATAGAAGCGTAAATGCCAAAAGAAGAGCAGGTAGGTGTGGATATGGTATTGAAGGATGGTAATCTGATTACCAATGTATTTAATCGTTTGATTCGTTCTTGCTTCTATGCGGTACAGAATAATCATGCCGGGAAAATTCCGGGGGGTGATGTGGATTCCAAACTTAAGGAACTTGCAGAGAAAACAGTTCTGGAATATGAACGTCACATGTACAATCATGATTTTCACAGGATTTCCTATGTCCTGGATGATTTTATCCGGGCAGTGAACAAGCATTGGGTAAATAATGTGAAAAAAGCAGATACAATGGGGGATGCAGAACTTAGAAGGCAGATTGTTGTTGATTGTTTTTACGCATGTAAGGTTATGGCTGTATTAGTACATCCTATTGCACCGGAGGGCTGTGAGATGTTCAGAGAGTATCTGAATCTTGGAGAAGAGCTGTGGAACTGGGAATATATTCTGGAGCCCCTGTCGTTCTATGTAAATGATCTAAGTTCTCATGAGCTAAAAGTTTTAGAGCCGAGAGTGGATTTCTTTGAGAAGCATGAGTGCCAGATAAGGAATGAATAAAATAAATTTATGCAGAAGTAGATGCATAAATGCAAAAAAAGCATCTATAGATGCATAAAACAAAAAAATGCGCTTTATAATGCATAAAATATTGATTTCGTATTTGCATTGAGTTATAATATCACATGTGGAGGTGATGTTATGTCTTCTGTTATGGAATGTAGATCTTATATAGCTATAATCGGTGATATGAGGGATTCTCGGGAAATTGGACATAGAAGAGAGGTTCAAAATAAGCTTAATAGCGTATTAGGTACCATTAATGAAAAATATAATTCTATGATTGCGTCGAAGTTTATGATAACCTTGGGAGATGAGTTTCAAGGGTTGCTGTTGGAAGGCGTGAGGGTTGTAGATATTATTGAGGAGATACAGATGAGCATGTATCCTCAGCAGATTCGTTTTGGAATCGGTATCGGAAGAATTACGACGGACATCAATCCAAACATGGCTATCGGCGCAGATGGTCCCGGCTATTATAATGCCAGAACTGCAATTGAATATGTGAAGCGTAGTGAACAGAGAAGTAAAACTCAGTCTTCTGATATCAGGATAGAGATAGAACAGGACTCAAAATCATTGTCTGTGACACTTAATACTATTTTTATGTTGATGACGGTAATACAAAGAGATTGGTCACCGAGACAAAGGGAAATTATATGGGAGTTTGAAAGAAGAGAATGTAGTCAAGCAGCGTGTGCGGAGCGATTGAATATCAGTCAGTCCACTGTACAAAGGAGTTTGACAAGCAGTAATTATTATGCATATAAAGAGGCAAAAGAATCGGTGAGTAAGGTACTGAGGGAGATAGGGAATTAGCGTGTTTTAGAAATATTTTTTACTATTTTTATTAGGACATGTGTTAGGTGACTTTTATACACAAACCACTGAGATGGCGGAGAGAAAGAAGAATAAATTAGGTTGGGTGTTTATG
>JAFUKH010000004.1 GCA_017467845.1 Lachnospiraceae bacterium
TAATTCCTTAAGAGTCTCATTTAACAGCTCTTCCTGAACCTGTGCATTCATGGAAGCTGCCACAATTTTACCTGCCATTGCAGAAGCTACTGTGATAATCTCCGTCTTCACCTCATCTGCCAGCTTCTGCTTTTCAAGCTGTGCCTCGGTGCGGGCTCTTTCCATAATACGAGCAGCTTCTTCCTTTGCCGCGGCAATAATTGCATTCTCATTCTCGAGACCTCTTTTTCTGGCATCACTAAGGATTGCTTCCGCCTCCTTATTTACCTCTGCCAGCTTGGCCTCGTATTCACTTTTTAAGCTTGCTGCTGCATCACGATTCTGCGCAGTCTCTTCCAGCTCCTGCTTAATCTTATCTCTTCTGTCCTGAAGCATTTTGCGTGCAGGATTAAAAAGAAGATAACTTAACAAGATAAACAGGAAGAAAATGGCAATAATCATAAGCGTAGCATCCGCCACAAGCTGCATGTCCAGGTTAAACAATCTTTCCATGGACTCTGCTCCGGTTAATATGATCATTGAAAACCTCCATTCCTTCTAAGTAATTGTCTTAGAATTAAGGTAATAAAGGCTTTACGAATAAAAGTAACATTGCGATTAACAAACCATATAAACCAGTAGTCTCTGCTACGGCCTGACCTAATAACATGGTAGACATGATATCACCCTTTGCGCCCGGATTACGTCCTACTGCTGCTGCTGCCTGTCCTGCTGCATTACCCTGACCGATACCAGGTCCGATACCTGCGATAACTGCAAGTCCTGCACCAATTGCTGAACATCCTAAAATAAAGTTTGTATTAAATTCCATTATAATTCACTCCTTTAAATAAATTTACTAATTATCTCCAACCTGGTCGGAAATATAAGTCATTGTTAACATACAGAATACATATGTCTGAATTGCTCCGGAGAACAAATCAAAATACACATGCAGTGCTGCCGGCCACGCGGTAGCAATCCATCCCAGCAAGCCATATATCAGAGCCATCATTACGGTTCCTGACAATATGTTTGCAAACAAACGCAGGGATAAGGAAATCGGAACTGCAATCTCGCCTATCAGGCTGACCACAAACCAAATTGGCAGCCACGGCGGCAGAGGAGAACACATTCCCACCCAGATTTCCTTAAGGGAATGATATTTAAACTGTGCAAAATGTATCAGAATAAATGTCAAAAGTCCCAAAGGAAGGGTTACACCATAGTCCGCTGTCGGTGGTCTGAGACCCAGAAGTCCGGATATATTGCTGAACAGGATAAAAATAAATACTGTTCCAATATAGTTTCTGTACCTTGGGGCTGCTTTTCCCATCGTTCCTTCCACCATGCCGTCCAGCTTCTCTACAATCAGCTCCACCACATTCTGAAACCCGCCGGGTACTTCCGTTGCTTTGCGCATTGTAATGTTTGCAGCGATTGCAAAACCGATGAGAATCAGCATGACAAACAAAATCGACACATGTGTCGTTGTTATCCACACTTCATGACCGAAAAACTTATATTTGAAGATTCCATGCACCATGAAATCAATGTTTTCCGCGGCAGATAACAAAAGTCCATGTCCCATTGTCTCACCTCCTTCATATGAAATTTAAACGCATTTTTCAGATTACCTCTCATCCTCCCAAGGAATTGCCTCAGGAATCGGGTCCGTCTCCTGAAAAATAAAATTACAAAATCTATGAGTAAACGGCTGTAAATATGCCGCCACCTTCAATGTTAACAAGCCAATAAACCCATGCACGGGATTTAGTACCTTCGTTGCCATCATAATCCCTAAAAACAACGCCCAGCAAAAATAGCGAATCATCGCCGATTTCGTGGCCGCCCCATATGCTCCCGCTCCCATGGACAACGCCCTATCCAGCGAGACATACATATGAACAGCACTGGCAATCGCCGCCGCTATGCCCAGCCACATGGCAATCGAGAACTTCAATGGGGCTTCTGCCAGAAAAAATCCTGCAATCTGAATAATAATTCCCAGAAACAGTATCCCCATAACAAGCTCTAACAGCGCTCTGTTAATCCCTTTTATCTTTTCCAACATCTCTTTGCTTACGCTCCCCAAAACCTTCTGTATTATCTTCTCCCGGTGTCTTCCAAAAGCTTTTCATCACAATATACACATTCCGAAATCCGGCTATCGCCCCTACAAAGAAAAGAACTACCATCAGGTAAGAGGTTCCAAGCTTTTTATCCAGCCATAATCCCAAAGCCGACATCAGGCAGATAGGAACAATCATATTAACGCCGCACTGGCTAATCATTGCAATTGCCCGATATACGGGCCGATAGTCTGTTTTTCTTTTTCTCATAACCTAAATTATACTCATTTTTGCCAAATAAGTCTAGCAAAACACGTCTTTTTTCGTGAATTTTCCATTAATTTGTTGAAAATTTCCAGCAAAGAGGATAGTATTTTATTATACAACTGCATAGGAGGAATGTCCCATGGAAGAGCTACAGATTTTTCGAAAACGATTTATTCCCAATGAATGTATTTTATTAAAGGATGACGTCATCATACACAGGGATGATGAGCATATTATTACCAGATGGCAGACTTTAAATCCCAAAATCACCTTTGCCCGAGGTGTATCCTGCTATTTTTTGAAGGAAGGATATAAAATCAGCAAGATATATCGCCATGATGACTCTCTGCTCTATTGGTACTGCGATATTGCCCAATTTGAATTTGACAATTCTGTGGGTAGTTTTACCATGACTGACCTTCTGGCGGATGTTATCGTTTATCCTGACGGGCGCTATAAAGTCGTGGATCTTGATGAGCTTTCTAAGGCGCACGAAGACGGCATGATTTCTGATGAGCAGCTGCACGCCTCCTTAAATCAATTAAATAATCTCCTAACTTATATATACAAAGATAAATTCGACCAATTACAGGCGATAATAGAAAACCTCGGGCTCTAGTCCCGAGGTTTTCTTAATACAAGCTTATGCTTTTCTATCCAAAAGATTACAAATACATTTCCCCACAATGGTAAAGAGCTCTACGTCTGCATCATTCCATTTGCGGCTGGTTCCAAGAACATCGAAAGATACCCATGAGTGAGGACGGCCATCCACCTTGCCGATACACTGAATGGTCGCTCCGATATCGCTCTTTTTAAACTCCACGTAAATATCCGGCAATACAGAGATAAGCTTTGCAGCTTTATTCTCAATATATACACCGTCCTTACCGAACATTCGCAAATATTTCTCATTCTGCAGCAAATTATGTACACCGTTCTTACCCAACAGATGACCTTCTGTACCACAGATATATCTTGTACCAAAATCACTACAAACAGAAATTGCATCAATATCCAGCACCTGACAAATGGTAGTAAGCACTTCATTATTTTTTAAATGCTCAATTCCACTTACAGTAAGCCCGCAGAAGAGTTCACTTAATGCCTTGGTCTTCTTCTCCTTGGAAATCGTATATTTTACAGCATTTAAATGCTTATCGCTCTGCTCATAGGAACCGTGAAGCTGCTCATCGTAAATAATATGGCGGTTCTTACCCTTTTCCTTAGCAATGTAAAGTGCCTTGTCCGCTTTACTCATCAACACTTCATAATCCGTACCATCATCAGGATACTTTGAAACACCGATAGATGCTGTCACCTTTAAATTAGGTGAAAACTCATAGTAGAAGCTGCGTACCATGGTTTTTAGGAAGTTCCGAAGTTCTTCTCTGTCTTCAATGCCATCAATAAACAGATAAAACTCATCGCCACCGAATCTACCTACAATACCACGCCTTCCCAAGGTCTTCTTGGCAATGGCTGCCATACGGCTGATTACTTCATCTCCAAACAAGTGACCATAGGTGTCATTGATGAATTTAAAATCATCAATGTCCATCATTACAATCCAACGAACCTTGCCATCCTTCTTACGAAGCTGCTCCAAAGAAAACTCTGCCGCTGCACTCTTATTAAGAAGGCCGGTCGCAGCATCCTTGGAGGAAGTCTTCATAAAGTATTCTTGTTCCTCTTCTTCACTCTGATTTACCGGCTGGAACACACCAATCATGAAATTACGATCGTTTCTCATCTGTGCACCAAATACCTTACAAGCAACTTCCTTTTCCCCTTGTGGTCTGGTAAACTCCATTTCAAAGCTCATGCTTCCCTCTTTGAGATATGTGACAAACCGGTTCATTTGCTCAATCTCAGAAAGGTCTCTTTTGAGGCTTTCCTTCCTATTCATGAAAAACTCGTCCAAATCAACATCTACCAACTTAGCGGCCTGTTCATTGGCATATCTGTAAACGATAAAATTGTTACTGGCAATATTATACTCAAAGAAAAACAGCTTTGACCAGCTAAGGAAATTACGATATTTAATCAGCCACTCCTCCGCTTTATCATTACGGGCTTTCAGCTGTTTATAATCATACATAATCAGTCTATAAAGATGCTCACCCTCACTCTCGATACGGGCAGAGTTTTCCGCACGCATATAAATATGGTGAATTCTGCCATTCAGGTTATCGATGGTAGTGATACACTCAATAGGTTCTTTTAATAATCCGTTGATTCCTTTCAGCAGTTCTGTTGCCTCCCGGCCCAGGAAATCCGTAACAGGGAGCATAGATTTGGTATCGACGAACTGATAATACCCCTCTGAAGCATACGCCACAGTCATATCCTGACGAACGTGCAGTTCACAGTCAAATATTCTGTTTTTACCTTTTCTCTGTATACTATTCATTGTGTCTGTCATACGCATTCCTCGCATCGTATTATTACTATCATTTGCCAATTCAGAACCGATTCGCAAAATCGCAGCTGCGCTGCTTTCCTTTTGCTCATCATTTGGTTCTCACCAAATGGTTTTCATAAATAATGGCCTTACAAGCAAGCTTGACGTCCATTATTTTCGAAAACCGCTTGGTTCTGAATTAATAGAAGATATGCCCTCCGATAGAAATACCGGTAAGTCCCTCAATAGGTGTCCTGAAATATACACAGCTTCCCACATTTGTTACGCCGGACATGGCCTCATCTGCCGCCTTATAACAATTCGCCGTAGCCTTATTGTACGTAAGTGCCAATGCCAGGTGACCGTTCAGAACCGGCGAGAACTGCTTGTTCTGATAAATCACTCCCACCACTGTGTCCGGATATCTGCTGCTAAGCACCCTGTTGATTACTACTGCACCTACCGCCAGCTGTCCTGCATAAGGCTCACCGCCGGCCTCACAGTATATCAAGTTCGCCAAAAGGTATCTGTCCCCTTCTGCAAATTCCACTTCTGAAATATCTCTCCATGCAGAGTTGGCTGCCAACTGGGACAATGCCAGCTCCTCCTGGTATTTTTCTCTAAGAGCTTCCAGATCTTCTTCCACCTGCTTAAGTTCGTCTTCTCTTGCCTGAATATCCGCTTCAACATCTGAAATCTGGTCTGCATAATCCGCAATGGAATTACTTGTCTGGGTAATACGCTCCATCACCTTATTCTTCTCGCTCTCCGCCAGAAGCCTAAGTACACTTAATGCCTCGTTTTCCTTCTGTAGCCTATCCTCCTCAGATTCAATGTACTCTCTTGTGGCGATGATATCGTCCAGCATATCCGCATTGTACTCCGCCATACTTTCAAAAAATACTGCCTGATTCAGCATATTCCCAAAGCTTCCCGCTGAGAGAATGGACTCAAATACACTAGTCTCACCCCTCAGGTAATTGAACTGTATCTGCTTCTCCATACAGCCATACTGCCAGCTTTCTGTTTCTCTTGCCTCCGCAAGATGATTCTGCATCTCCGTAATCTCAGCTTCCTTAGCGTCAATCTGTTCTTCCAAATCTGCCAGATGTTCACTGATATCCTGCAGGTCCGCATTCAAATCCTCCAGTGCCCCCTTCAGGGATTTCTGTTCTCCCTTCAAATCCGCCAAATCTTCTTTATTTTCCTCGTTTTCCTTTTCCAGATTGTCCTTAATCTGCTCCTGCTGCTGAATCTGCTGCAGGGTAGAGCTGGACGCATAGGAAACGGTGGGAACGCTGCATACCAGCACAGCAATGGACAAAAGCAAGGCTTTATATGATTTTTTCCGATAAAGTCTTTCTCTTCTCAATGGAATATCCAATCCTTACAATTTCATTGATACTTCTCTTCCGGTTCTCTGATATGGCTCATACCTTACCCCCGCCGCATCAAACATACGCTTTGACGCAATATTCATTGGAGTTCCGTCATACTTGTCACTATCATAAACAACCGTCTTAATCCCTGCCTGAATAATCGCCTTCGCACATTCATTACAAGGAAATAGGGATACATAAAGCTTCGTTCCCTCCAAAGAGCCACCGCGGTAATTCAAAATCGCATTCAGCTCACTATGGGTTACATAGGCGTACTTACTATGAAGCTCGTCTCCCTCTCTGTCCCAAGGAAACTCATCGTCGGAGCAGCCCTTAGGAAAACCGTTATAGCCCATAGATAAAATTTTATTGTCATCACTGACTATGCAGCAGCCCACCTGGGTATTCGGATCCTTGGAACGCATCCCCGACAGATGTGCTACTCCCATAAAATATTCATCCCAACAAATATAGTCGTTTCTTTTCATCATTATTTTGTACCAAAAATACGATCTCCGGCATCACCGAGTCCCGGGCAAATATAAGCTGCATCATTTAAGCATCTGTCCAGATGTCCCACATAAAGCTGTACATCCGGATGTGCCTTCATCAGTCTTTCAATGCCTTCCGGTGCCGCAATCACACACATAAACTTGATGTTCTTACCGCCGCGTGCTTTAATAAAATCAACTGCGGAAACTGCGGAGCCACCTGTGGCCAGCATAGGATCTACAACCACGATTGTTCTTTGGTCGATCGGGTTTGGAAGCTTACAATAATACTCCTCCGGTTCGTGTGTTTCTTCATTACGGCAAAGCCCGATATGACCAACCTTTGCGGTGGGAACCAGAGTAAGCACTCCTTCTACCATTCCAAGACCTGCACGGAGAATGGGCACAATTGCAAGCTTTTTACCTGCAATCATAGGTGTCATACATTTCTCCAGCGGAGTCTCCACCTCCACATCCTCCAAAGGAAGATCACGAAGCGCCTCATACCCCTCTAATACAGCAATTTCTTCCACAAGCTTACGAAACTCATTGGTTCCGGTATTCTTATCGCGAAGCATGGAAATCTTGTGCTGAATCAGCGGATGTTCCAAAATCGTTACATTCTTATAATCCTTGTACTGCATAATGCCCCTCCTTAGTTTCCCCTTAACTATTAACCTTCGATTAAATCAATTCTTCTCTGATGTCTTTCCTCACCTGAAAACTCCGTTCCAAGGAAAGTATCCACAATATCAAATGCAAGATTGTCACCAATCATACCGGCTCCAAGTGCCAGCACGTTGGCATTGTTGTGAAGTCTTGTCATCTTTGCAGATAAGGTATCACTACACAATGCGCATCTTACTCCGGCCACTTTATTTGCCGAGATACTAATACCGATACCGGTAGTACAGATTACAATACCCTTTTCACATTCGCCGCTTGCTACCGCCTGAGCTGCAGCACGACCAAAAGTAGGATAGTCACAGGAATCCAGGCTGTAACAGCCTACATCCTTACACTCATATCCCTTATCCTCTAAATATTTCTTCACCTTTTCCTTTAATGCAAATCCGCCGTGATCACATCCGATTGAAATCATAATTTACCTCCTAAACCTCTATAAGCTGATGTCCTGCTGCCTTCAGCAGCCTGTTCATAATTGCCTGACCCATGCCTTCACTGCCAAAGCTTTCTGAATAGATGACATCTATATTCTCTTCATCAAATTCTCGCAATATGCGGTACAGGCTCCTTCCAATGGAAAGCTCGTCCGACTTGCTTCCCACATTTTTTACAGAGTCTCCCACATATCCGGCAATGGCCTCATCGGAGCCGATGATTCCCACCCGTTTTCCTTCTGCCATAGCCTTTCTTGCATTATCATTAATATACTCTATAACTGCGTCCTGAGAACCGGAAATAATTGTCAGTTCTCCCTTCGGCGCATAATGACGATACTTCATCCCGGGTGCTTTAGGTCTGTCACCGGTATCGTTCCGAAGAATAGTCCTGTCCACATCGATTTCTCCCAGCAGCTCCTCCAGCATCTCCTTGGTTATATATCCGGGGCGTAGAATCTGCGGTGGTGAAACCGTCATATCCACAATGGTAGACTCCAGACCGATATCACCTTCGCCACCATCAATCACCATATCAATCTTACCATTCATATCTTCCATTACATACTTAGCAAGAGTGGGACTCGGCTTTCCCGAGGTATTGGCACTGGGTGCCGCCACATATCCTCCGGCATAAGCAATTACTCTTCGTGCCACCGGATGAGAAGGCATCCGCACTGCCACCGTATCAAGGCCACCTGTGGTCTCGTAAGGTACAATCTCCGCTTTTGGAAATATCATGGTCAATGGTCCCGGCCAAAAGGCGTCCGCAACCTTGCGAGCCTGGGTTGAAACCCCGGTCACAATTTTCTCCACGCTTTCCATATCTGCCACATGGATAATCAGAGGATTATCCGATGGTCTTCCCTTTGCTGCGTATATTTTTTGAGAAGATGCTTTATTTAATGCATCTCCCCCCAGCCCGTAAACGGTTTCCGTAGGAATCGCCACAAGACCGCCATTTTTCAGAATCTCACCTGCTTCACGCAGAAGAGAATCCTTTTCCTCTATTTCACTTTCCATAACGGAAATTAATTTTGTTTCCACTGTTGCTCCATCCTCTGGACATACTTTTACACTCTGCCATAATTTTATCACACTTTAATCCCAAATAAAAGAAAAACCGTCAGTTTTCACTGCCGGCATTTAAATATTTTTCAATTCCCATATAAATTGCCCAGGCGACCTGTCTCTGATATGTCTCCTGCTGTAAAAGTTCCAGTTCTCTA
>JAFUKH010000050.1 GCA_017467845.1 Lachnospiraceae bacterium
ATTTTGAGGAAATTGAAGAAAATAAAACAATACTGCTAATCATAAACAGTCTACTGAAACTTTTAGAACGGAAAAACTATGCTTCTATTACCATTAACATGATTGTTGACCGTGCTGCTTTAGGCAGGCGAACCTTTTATCGCTATTTTAGTACGAAAGACGAGGCTATGGAATATATCACAAAACTTTTGATGGAGCAGTTTGCAAGTACAATAATGAAACATCATGCCTCCGACATGAAAACTGTAACTATTGCATACTTCCAGTTTTGGGAACAATATATCGATATTTTACTTCTTTTAAAGAAAGCGCACCTTCTCTATTTTATTGAAGATAATCTGGAATCACATATTATCAATGTCGCAAAAAAAGTAAAGCATGTTCCAGACAATATGCCTGCCGAAATGTTGAAAGAAATGTACGAAAAATATAAATATGAATTTTCCATTAAATTGGCAGGCTTATGGAAAGCAACCATTATGTGGTGCGAGGAAACTCCGCGAAAAACTCCGGAAGAAATGGCAACACTTATTACAGAATTATTTTCGTGAATTAACATAAAAGCCCTATAGTTGCATCAAACTATAGGGCTTAATCAATGCGTCAACTTCAAAGTTTCTGTTCCCTACAAATTGGAATTTGTATAAAGAACTAAATATGTCGTTCTGTTAATACTTGAAATTCTGGCCTAGTAACAAAGGAGGCGTAAGTAACTTTTCCATTAAAGTTTAACATTTTCTCAAAACGATAACGCAGAACAGGAAAACTGATGTAATCCAACACCTTCTCCTTAGGCACCCAGATGACTTCGCTCGATTCTTCAGATGTACAACATTCTCCACTTTCGTACTCACAGATAAAATCAAACATAACCTTCGTAGGAACAGGTGTAACACCATCATAGAATGTATATTTCCCTACATTAGAGTACACCCCACAAAGACATTTTATCTTGGCCTTAATACCGCTTTCCTCCATAATTTCTCGTAAAACACCTGCTTCCAAATCTTCTCCCTCTTCAATCTGACCGCCTGTAGCATCATAACCACGATTAAGAGTTTTAATGATTAAGATGTTACCTTTTGCATCAAAAACATAGCCTGCAGCGGCAACGATGTGTGTTGGAAACCCCATAATAAATACCTCCTTCATCTGTATAAATTCAAATTTGCCGTTCTATTTCATCAAATAAATTTTACCATAAAAAAAATCCCCTCGCAACCGAAATTGCGAGGGGAAATCATTCTTAAATCACATAAACATTCACGGAAATATCTTCCCATTGTTTATGTCTGAGGTATTGTCCTCGGGACTCACGATAGGCTCTGGCACTGGTTTCATCCAGTGTCATCCTATAGTAAATCTTAAAAGTCCTACCTATTGTTGATAGCAGCCTGTGCAGCAGCAAGTCTAGCGATCGGCACACGGAACGGAGAACAAGATACATAATCAAGTCCGATCTTGTGGCAGAACTCAACGGAGGTCGGGTCACCACCGTGCTCACCACAGATACCGATGTGGAGGCTCGGGTTAACCGGCTTACCGAGCTTAATGGACATTTCCATAAGCTTACCAACACCGGTCTGGTCAAGTCTTGCGAACGGATCGTTCTCGAAGATCTTGCTGTCGTAGTATGCGTCTAAGAACTTACCAGCGTCGTCACGGGAGAAACCGTAGGTCATCTGGGTTAAGTCGTTGGTACCGAAGCAGAAGAAATCAGCTTCCTTAGCGATGTCGTCAGCGGTAAGAGCTGCACGCGGGATCTCGATCATGGTACCTACCTGGTAGTCAAGCTTAACACCAGCTGCTGCGATTTCAGCCTCAGCGGTATCAACTACCATCTTCTTAACAACCTTTAACTCCTTGATTTCACATACAAGCGGAATCATGATTTCCGGCTTAACGGTCCAATCGGAGTGCTTCTTCTGAACGTTGATAGCTGCACGGATAACAGCCTTGGTCTGCATCTTTGCAATTTCCGGATAGGTAACTGCAAGACGGCATCCTCTGTGACCCATCATCGGGTTGAACTCATGAAGAGATGCGATGATAGCCTTGATAGCCTCTACAGACTTACCCTGAGCCTTAGCAAGCTTCTCGATGTCAGCTTCTTCGGTCGGAACGAACTCATGAAGCGGCGGATCCAGGAAACGGATGGTAACCGGGTTGCCCTCAAGAGCCTCGTAAAGAGCCTCGAAGTCGCCCTGCTGATACGGAAGAATCTTCTCAAGAGCTGCTTCTCTCTCTTCTACGGTATCAGAGCAGATCATCTCACGGAATGCTGCAATTCTGTCTTCCTCGAAGAACATATGCTCGGTACGGCAAAGACCGATACCTTCTGCACCAAGCTCACGAGCCTTCTTAGCGTCAGCCGGAGTATCAGCGTTGGTACGAACCTTTAAGGTACGGAACTTGTCAGCCCATGCCATGATTCTGCCGAACTCACCAGCGATGGAAGCGTCCACGGTCGGGATGATACCATCGTAAATCTTACCGGTGGAACCGTCAAGGGAGATGCAATCGCCTTCCTTGTATACCTTACCGGCAAGCGTAAACTTCTTGTTTTCTTCGTCCATGTTGATGTCGCCACAACCGGATACACAGCAGGTACCCATACCACGAGCAACTACTG
>JAFUKH010000051.1 GCA_017467845.1 Lachnospiraceae bacterium
GAAGGTACCGCCTTCGTAAACCCACTTAGTTAAAGCAGTTACCAGCTCATCATCCTTCCAAGCATCACCGCCACTCCATGCACTGCCTGCATAACCCGCGTTAATTACTACATCCACGTCAGAAAGTGCACCATTCTTCACATCCTCAAAGGAGATAAACTTCACATCAATAGGAAGTCCGGATAAAGCCTCATTTACATGAATCAAATCATGCATATAGGTCTCATGGAAATGTCCGGATAATGTCCATGAACGAAGCTTGCCCCAGCTGTGAAGCACAGCTACCTTTGTCTTAATAGTATATGGCTTGCCTGCATCATGGAAGCTTCTGATAAGACGGAACTCATCCGCAACCTTTGCAATATAATCATTAAAGTCAGGGAATGGAAGGGTTAAGCTCAAATATCCACCCAGACCGATTCTATCAATTTTTTCGCGAAGAAGTGCTCTTCTTACACTGTTCCAATATTTCTTGGCATCCAAGGTAGGATTACCGCCTTCACTGAAGGTAGGTGCTCCGCCAAGTCCTACCGGGAAGAGATAAGGATGTAATCTCAGCTCATGGGTAGGTACATCTACACCTGCACAAAGTCTTGCTTCGTAACCGGAGAATACACACTTTATCAGTCCGTCAAAGCCAAATTCCTGGAATCTGCCATTCCAGGGCTCCACTCCAACCCAACTGTCATCATAGAATACATAAGCCTTCTTACCATACTCATGTACCATATCAATCAACTTCTTACCGAAGGAAATCACAAAATCATTGATAAATGCCATCCAATCAGCCTTTTTCTGGTTGCCCGGCATATGGGTCACATGTAAGTCCCCTTTATTGATGAAGTCCTCAGCTGTCATACGATAGCCATACTGCTTCTCAAATTCATCAAGTGCAAGGTCGCTTACGGAATAATCATAAGAGCCCCAGTCAGAGAATAAATGTCTGTTCTTTAAATCACTGCCCCAAATCCATACGAAATTGTAGAACATAGAAGTGAAACGAACAACAGTAGTCGCCGGATGGGTCTCACACCAGTTCTTCATCCAGGAAAGCATATATTCCTGAGTTTCCGGATATCTGGGATCAATCTGGAGAAGATGCTCCTTCTGCCAGTTGTTGGTAGTGTGGTTGTACATGGAAATCTCTTCCCAGATACGATATGCAAGGAAGCTTACTGTATACTTATGGAAAGGAGTAATTCCCTTAACGGTTACGGTTCCTTCTTCCTTATTATATATCCACTTATCGTTTTCTACCTTTGTATTGGTGGTTCTGTCATAAACCTCCCAGTACTTAAAGGCCGCATCGGTGTCATTAATCTTAAACTGCTCGTCAAAGAAGCTCTCCATTAATGAAATGGCAATGGTATCCTCTGCTGCAACAGTAGCCGGGGTACAAAGAAATGTCTGCTGAAGCTTATCCATATTCTCTTTCGCCCATGCATTATGATCACGGATAATACAGATAGTAGAGTAAATCCCATAGCCGGAATTCGTAATCTCATCTGATAAAACGGTACCATCACTGTCACGGATTACGTCTGCTCCCCATTTCTCAGCCATCTCTAATGTTAATTTTTCATAACCGGATTCGCCCGGAAGGGTAAATCCGCCCTTTTCCATATTCATTGTCTATCCTCCCTCAAAAGGTTAGATTTTCATAGCTCTACAAAGCTCTACAACCTGACCTCTCGTAACTAATCTTGTTAAATCTTCACTTCCGTCCTTTGCAAGTAAACCAAGACTACATGCTGCACGCACATACTTTCTTGCATAATCTGCACATCTGTCATCATATGCACATGGCTCCTGCTCCGGAAGAGTCTTACGACTACTGTAACCATTCAAAGCAAACACTATCAGTTCTTCCACTGTTACCTCTTTGGTGGGGAAAAACTTGCTATCCTCTACCATTTCCGGAAGAATCATACCATTCTGGTAAGCCACTTCAATGGTTCCCGCATACCATTCATGTCCCACGATATCTTCAAACATATCATTGTACACATTGGTAGGGAAAAATCTTGCTGTCTTAATCAGCATATCCAATACTGCAGCGCGGTCTGCATTTGTATCCAGCTCCTCAATTTCTGAAAGGAGAAGTGCTCCCGCATTTGGATTGGTAATGCCTTCATATTTCTCCGGCTTGGTGGGAAGAACAATTTCTTCCTCATTTACCCACTCCCCAAAGCCTTCTGTCACACACTTCGCAAGGAAACGATAGGATGGACTGCTGTGCTGCCCACACACTCTCTTAATCTCCTGTGCGATAAAGCCTGCCATTTTGTAGGCTCCGAAGTCATTACTATGTGTAAAGTCGTTAGGGAAAAGGAACGCCTTAGAGGCCTCCAGTCCGTTTGTAACAATAAAATCCTTACTTAATCCGTGCAAATCAAGTACAGGTGTCTCGGTCACTTTTCCGATTTCCTTCACTGCTTCCGCATATTCGATAAGTAAGTCGTTATAGGTGCCATCACCCTTCCACGAATTACGGGCAAGCGGAGTCACCAAAACCGGATATGCTCCGCGGCTTCGGCATTCGTTGATGTAGCCCAGCATGTTAATACGATAACCGCCCCTGGCCTTTAACTCCTCCAACTTCTGATCATTGTGACCGAACTGAATGAAATAGTAATCTCTATGCTTACTATATTGGTCGATGATTGCGTAGTGACCTTCCTTACGGAAGCTCTCTGTTGTCAGACCGGAATGTGCATGATTGGATACTGCCACATCCTTATTTAAGTATGCTGTCAACATCTGCCCCCAACCGGAATAACTGGTTCCCGGAGCATATGGATACTCTGCGCTCTGGTCCGTTACAGTAGAGTCACCTGCAATATAAATGGTGGGACACTTGGTTTCTACAACTGACACGCCCGTCAATCTTGGCTTATCTGCCACTATAGTGATATCAATTGTGGTATCTGAATAGATACGCTCTTGTCCGCGAGGCACAATATCACACACATTAATCACAGTTACAAAGCTAAACTCCCGTCCAGCTTCAATAGTTCCCTTATACGCAAGACGCCTTCTTCCTGTGAAAATCAGCACATCCTCCATAGTCTCTTCCGGACGAATGGTAATAGTCGCCAGGAAATTACCCTGTCTGGGAACATCCATTTTAAAAGACAACGGAATTCTACGATGTTCACCGGGATAATGTGCTCCTTCATCCTCTGCCAATGCGTCTACAATTGCATTGGAATCCACAAAGCATCCGTTTACATCATTCTGAATGTAAGTCAGGTTCTTATCCTGATACCAATACATAGTATCAAACCCGGAGTTAAGCTCCGGAAACTTCAGAAGTTCCTGATGACGTCTATTCAATTCTATTACAAATCCATAGCCTTTACCCGGCTGATACAGATCCTCGGCTGTAACACCTATCACATTGGCAGTTGCAGAATCTACGCCAAATAGGAAATTCCTTCGAAACATTTTTATAAAGCTCCATCCTTCTGAATTTCATCAGATACTAATAAGGTTGAGAAAAATGCTAATGCAAGACCCTGACCCCAGCCCTGAATCCAATCTCTTGAGATTCCACAGTAGCCTTCTACGTCTCTCATTACTGCTGTTCCAGCAGAAACATTCATTACCTTGCCATCTACACTTACATTATCAAGCAAGCCCTTGATAGACTTGTTAATATACTTTGTATGAAGAACATTACCTCTCTCCAGCATTGCTGCTGCAATACCTGCGGATGCAGATACTTCTTCATAAGATGATTCATCATTTAATACGGTTCTCCAGAGACCATTTTCAGTCTGAACAGTCTTCAGTGCTGCAAGCTGCTCATTTAAGGAGCCTGCAACGTCCATATACTTAGGATATAAATAGCACTCAGGTAAGATACCACCTACCTGTGACATAGTGTAAGCTGCCCATGCATTTGCTCTACCCCAATAAATACCTGACATGTGGTTACCTGCAATATTGTCCCAACCATGATAATAGAAGCCGCTGCTTGAATCCTGAAGGAACTTAATGTGCCAATACCACTGATTTAATGCATCATTAATCATATCCTCATCTTTATTCATAACACCCACTCTCAGCATAAGAAGTGCTGCCATAAATAAAGTGTCTGCCCATGCCTGCTCCGGGAAATCATTATTGGCAGAAACAGTGTGCTGAAGTACATTGTCACCGAAACGGAGAGCTTCTTCACGAATATATTTTACCTTGGTCATTAAGATGTCATAATACTTCTGCTCACCTGTTGCCTGATATAAAGAAACAAGACAATGACCCATAGCACAAGCATTTACGGTCCAAACCTTAGGGAGACCAAGCTCGATTAATTCATCTACGCGATCCTTTAATAAGGTAAGATACTCTTCCTTACCGGTTTTCTCATATGCCTGGCTGATTCCGTAGTAAGCCACGCCACAAGGCCAATCCCAAGTAAGATCCATGTTCATGGTCTTCTTCACAATTTTGTCAATTACTTCTTCAATTTGCTTTTTGTCATATTCAAGCTTTAACATATCGCTCCTCCGTTTTGAAGTGATTTATGGTTTATTGTTGTTTTAATACTTTCCTCTACAGGAAATGCTCCCACATAGGAAAACACTAAAGTTTTTTAAAACAGCCCCCCAGCCAAGCCGGGGGGCTGTCCATTAGCAATTTATGCTATTAATTATCTTATGGATTAGTTAAGCTTGGTGGTTAAACCAGCGTTGAACTTCTCTAATCTTTCATCGATAACTGCCTGGTATCCAGCGTCTAAGTACTGCTGGCTTAAGGTCTCATATAATGCATCGAATTCTTCAGGTGCACACATGGTTAACTGATCTCTGTACTCAGGATATACCTCTTCCTTAAGAGTTGTACCGTACTCAGTTACAGCGTCGATAGAAGCTGCGAACAGACAGTCAACGTTTGCATAACCATTGTTGTAAAGAGCAAGCTGACCATAGTAGTTAGCTAAGATATCATCATAGAAGTCTTCAGGTAATCCCTGAGGATTGATTGCAGCGATATCAGCTTCGATGTTACCAAAGGACTTAGAAGCAGTTACAAGCATCCAGTAGTCAACGTTGTTGTTGTGACCCTGCTGCTCAGCAAGACCGGTCTGATCACCAACTGCTACAGGATTTCCATCCTCGCCGTAGTTGAAGTTAACGCCTTCAAGACCCCAAGTCATGGTGAAGAGGTTCTCATCCTGGCATAACCACTCTAAGTACATCATAGCAGCCTTCATTTCATCTTCAGTAGCAGTGGTAGAGAAACCAACCATTGCACCAAATACGTTGTTAGGACGGAATGAGTTAGATGAACCATAAGTAGGATCCTGAACCCAATCTTCTGAACATACGATAACACCAAGATCTCCATCTGGATTAGCCTCATAGAATGAGTTAAGTACGTTCATGGTAGAAGATACATAACCAGACCAAGTAAATGCCTTACCATTGATGAAGTCTGCTTCTACTTCAGATGCATCTCTCAAGTAGTACTCAGGATTCTTGTAACCAGAGTTGTATAAGGTGTTCTCAAACTTTAATAACTTCTTCTGAGCTTCGGTAGAAAGAGCAGGAATCTGGTAGTCACCGGTGGTAGCCCATGTGGTTTCATCCTGAGGATATGCTCTGTAACCATAGTTCTGGTCAGCACCTGCACCAGATACCTTAGAACCAGAAAGTGGATACTCATGTCCGTTCTCTACTAACTTAGCGTATAAGTCAAGTAACTCAGTAGCGGTTGAAGGATACTCGGTATAACCAGCTTCCTTTAACCAGTCCTCACGATACCAGGTAACGAAGGTATAGTTGGTGTTACCATAAGGTCTCTTACCCATTACTAAGTAATCTTCGTCAGCTAACTTGGTGTAGCCGGTAAGACCTTCGGTTTCCATCTGAGCCCAGTAAGTAGGAGCAATCTGCTTGAAGGTTTCTACATCATAAGTCTGTAAATAACCATCTGCCTGCCAGGTAGCTAACTTATCATAGTCGTACTCTGCACAGATTGTAGGAAGAGCCTGATCTGCTGCTAATAAAGCATAGTCAGTCATAACGTCAGAACGGGTAATTCCAACATATTCTACCTTGATGTTGTACTTGTCACCAAAGTTCTCCTGTACCCAATTGGTCCAGTAGTTGTTCTCAACATCTGAGCAACCGTTACCAGAGTCACCACGGTCATATACAGGAATCTGTAAAGTTACCTGCTCAGCAAATGGCTGCCAGCCTTCGATGCCAGGAACTGCAGGAGCTGCTTCGCTGCTTGAGTCTGCAGGAGCTGCTTCACTGCTCTGTGCAGGAGCTGCCTCACTGCTCTGTGCAGGAGCTGCCTCGCTTGAAGATGCTGCTGGTTCCTCAGAACCGCCACATGCTGTTAAAGTACCCATTGCCATAGCACCAGTAAGTGCCAAAGCAAGAAGTTTCTGAAGAGTATTCTTCTTCATAATGAAATCCTCCTTTTCATTGAAAAAACTTTAATTATATAGTTTTTTAAAGTTCTGTTTTATGTATAACCCCTTTGGGGCTGATACCAAGAAATAAATAACCTTGGAGAAATCGCAACGCGATTTGCTCCCTGGCTAAAATATAGCACTTCTTAAGCGGCGTCCTTTGACGCTTTAGAAGTTCTTTTTAGCCTTTCACCGCACCAATCATAGTACCCTGTACGAAATACTTCTGTAAGAAAGGATAAATGATGATAATCGGAACAGTTACGAACATAATACTTGCTGCCTGTAATACTTCAGGCGCCGACTGAGCCACACCACCGGTATCTGCTAAGGATGCTGTCTGAGCCTCAGATGCGGATGCTACTAATTGGTACAGCTTGAACTGAATCATTTTCAGCTTAGCATCTCTGGTATAGTACATATTATCGGAATATGAATTCCAACGTCCTACCGCATAGAACAATGATAATGTTGCAATGATCGGCTTAGACAAGGGAAGAATAATATGTCTTAAAATCTGGAAGTTGGTAGCTCCATCAAGAAATGCTGACTCTTCCAAACTGTCCGGAATGGTACTCATGAAGAAGTTCTTCATGATAAGCATGTTGTACGGCGAATAAATCAAAGGTAAAATAAGTACCCACATGGTATCCAATAATTTGATGTTGGATAACAATAAATATGTAGGAATTAAACCTGCACCGAAGTACATAGGCACCATCAGAATAAAAGTAATAAAAGATCTACCTTTTAATCTTCTCTTAGAAAGAGGATACGCTGCACAAGTACATACAATCATACCAAGTAAAGTAAAGATTAAGGTTACCACTACAGAGAAGCCCATGGAATATGTCATGGATGAATCTCCAAAAACTCTCTTAAAAGCGTCAAAGTTCAAATCCTTTGGCCAGAAATAAACTGACTTTGACATAACTGCCGTAGTACCGGAAACGGACTTTGCAGCTACATGAATGAAAGGAAGTACACAGGTCGCACACAGGATTACGATAACTGCCATCATAATTACGTCGCCGATTCGGAACTTGTTAATGGCACGCGCACCGCCTGCTGAATGTGATTCTTCAGCTACTGCTTTTTTCTTACCCACTCTGCTCACCTCCTATAATAATCCGTCTTCGCCAAGCTTCTTGGCAACCTTATCAGATAAAAGAACTAAGATAAGGCCAATCAAGGACTGGAACAGACCAACGGCAGTCGCCATACTGAACTTACCGGTTCCAAGACCCTTATTGTAAATGTATACTGCCAGCTGATACTGGAACTCTTTAACCTGAGTATTCTCAAATGCTGTCAGACGCTCTAAGTTACTTCCCATTACACGACCAAGGTTCATAATCAGTAATGTAACGATGGTACTCTTGATACCAGGAAGAGTGATGTGCCACATACGCTTCCATCTACCCGCACCATCAATCATAGCTGCTTCATAAAGCTCGCCGCTGATACCGGTAATCGCTGCCAGATACATGATGGTTCCCCATCCCATATTTTGCCATACACCGATTAACAGGTAAGTCACTGCCCAATGCCATTTCTCATTTAAGAAAGGAATACCCTCTGCAATGATACCCCCATCCATAAGTGCGATATTTACTAAACCAGAGGAAGGTCTGAACATTGTCAGAGCAACACTACCGATGATCGCCCAAGAAAGGAAGTGAGGCAAGTACAGAATAGTCTGTGTAATCTTTTTGAACTTAGGATAACGAAGCTCATTTAAGATTAATGCCAGAATAATCGGCATCGGGAATCCCACTAATAAATCAGCCAAGTTAAATACGATAGAGTTACGTAATGCACGAACAAAGTCTCTATCCTTAAAAATTTTAATGAATGTCTCCATTCCTACCCATTCACTACCGTCATATCCCTTTGCAGGCTTGTAATCCATGAATGCCATACGCAGACCCGGATATGCCGCATAGTTGAATACAACTACCATAACGATTGGGAATAAGAGCAACAGATATAACTGCCAGTCTCTCTTTAAAGCACTTTTCCAAGTTGTCTTTGTTCTCACCTGGGGCTTGGCTGCAGATTTCTCTTTTGCCATTTCAATACCTCCCTACACACTTTTTGCATACTGTTCTTTGTTAGGTCTATTATCGTACATCTCACGCCTCTTTTCTATTCAATTATACATGAAAACTGCGCAATTTCAACCATTTATTTTATTTTCTTAATTTCTGTTGTTGACTATTTGTACATAAAAGCGTTGTTTTTTGTGGGATTCATAGGCAGAATGACCCCGTTGTTTACAGTTTGTTCACAGATATTTACACTTTATTCACGAAAATGTAAGGGCTTACATTTTTTTTCGAAAAGAAATGGTTGATTTTCTTCAGTTGAATTGCTATATATAGTAGTAGGAGTTTTTTGTACAATACTAGTACTTGATTTTGGACCTTTCTTCGTCATTTTGCATAGTGGCAACTATTCAGAGCCATACGAATTTGTGAGAAAAAGGCTCCGCGAGCGTGCTTGCAGGAGACTGTTTTCACAAATTCACATGGTGAGAAGCACACATGAGCAAAAGAAAAGCCTGATTAAGGCGATTTTGCGAATGGTGGCTCTGAATAGTTATATATGACAAAAAATCCACAACACATAGGAGGAGTTTCACGTGTCGAAGCCAAAAAGCACCGTAACAGAATATCGAAATTATTATCTTCCCCCTAACTTTCCTGCACTACTTCTTTCAGGAGACTATTGGAAGATTTCAGATGTTCCCAGCGGACGTCTCCATTTTCATAATTGTCTCGAAATCGGAATCTGCCACAGCGACAGCGGTATCATGGAATTCTTTGGACAACCCTCTTTCTTTAAAGCAGGTGACATTACGGTTGTTCCGCGAAACATCCCTCATACCACCTATAGTACAAAGGGTACGGAAAGCCGTTGGTCATATATCTATCTTGATCCGGCGGAGTTGCTTGGCTCCATGCTTCCATCCACTTGGAAGACACTTGATCTGTCTCTGAGCGACTTCCCGGTTCATCGTTATATTATGCATAAAGAGGAATTCCCGCAGATTTATCAGCTAATTATCAGCATTATTGCGGAGATGGAGGAGAAAAGACCCAGCTATCAGATCAGTGCAAGAGGACTTTTCCTCTCTCTCTTCATTGAGCTTTACCGCATTCAGGCCATGGAAGGAAAGGATAAGACTCTGACAGCTTCTGATGATGAAGGTCCCGACAATTCTCTGGTAATCGCTCCTGCACTGGACTATATCGAAGAAAACTACATGCAGCAGTTTTCCATTGACCTACTTGCAGATTTGTGTCATTGGAGTCCCACCCATTTCCGTCGTGTATTTCACGACATCATGGGCACTTCACCACTGGACTTCATCAACAACACCCGCATTATGAAGTCCTGCAACCTACTTCGCAGTACCGAGGAGTCTATTCTGGATATCTCCGAACGGGTAGGCTTCCACTCTGTATCCAGCTTTAACAGGTATTTCACAAAGGTTATGCAGATGTCTCCAAGAGAATACCGCAAGCAAATGATTCAAACTGACAAACGTGCCGAGAATCAGTCCATTCTGGAATATGCCGGATGGATGTTCCCGGAAAAATAAGTAGAAAAGTTGCGCGCAGCATAAGACGCCCAGAGGAAGTGTTCCTCTGGGCGTCTTATATTGTACGATAGCTACACATTTTTCTTTTTCAGATATAATCCTCCTGTCATGCATACAGCAGCAAGACCAAGCATCCAATAATAGCTTACGATATCACCGGTCTTAGGTACATCATCCAGCTCATCTGTTGCAGACGAAGATGTCGCCGGAGCTGTTGTAGTCGTCTGTGCAGGAGCACTAACAACGGTGTTTGAAGAAGGCGTTCTGGAAAAATTACTCTCCGCAGTATTGAACGCACCCTCAACCAAGGAGAATGTTCCTGCCTTTACATCATAGATATCAAACACCAAATGATCTCCCTCATGAGCATATACGTGAGCAATTTCGCCAATCGCGCCGATTGTTGCCGAAAGCTTTGCCTCCGGCTTGTCGGTGGTAATCTCCAGGTACTGTACATTTTTATTAAAGTTACAGGTAGTGGTATCGTATACATACGCTTTATTTATATCCGCATTAATTACTCCGACAGAGCCACGTAAAACGTAACACTCCTCCACATATGGAGCAGTGACAACAGCTGTACCGGCATTCATGAACGTCAGGTTAGAAATCGTCTTTGTTAACTCTAGTTCCAATCTCTTATCAGACTCCATGATTACAACCTTATCACCATCTTTAAAATTCTGGTGCATATAATATAACTCTCTGTGCTGCACGGTATCCTCCCATGGGTAATTGGGCTGGTAACGCCACTCATCATCCACTACTTTAAGTGTATACGTGGTTGCTCCTTCTGCCTCTACTGTCAACTTTGTGATGCAGGATGCAGTGAACATCATACATAAACTTAAGATTACCGCAAAAACCTTCTTCATTCTTTTCATACTCATGTCCTCCTTTATTCTCTTCTCTATTGTTCACTTTCTTCCAGTGGCTGATACAGATGCTGTTCTTCCACTTCCTTTGCTACCACCACAAATCTTCCGTTGTCCACGTGATAAGAACAGGTAGAAAGGGTGATAAAATGGTCTCCGTACTCTGCCGTGACACCAGTGTCATAGAGAGACAATTCTTTGATATTATCATAGAAATCCAGGAATTCCTCCTCGGAATCTGCCTCAAAAAACTTGTAGAACTTGAATACAGTATCACTCTTCTTATACACCTGAGAGCGGAATACAGCCACTACCTCATAAGTTCTTAACATTTCCGGTGTATAGAGGTGTATGGTGCTGTGGGAAGCCCCATATTCTGCATCCTCGTATTTCTCCAGTTTACCAAACATGGTACCCGCCTTCATATTATGCCCATGAATAATCAGGTTCGTTGTGGCAGGCTCCACCTTACTGTCGGTATCCAGAATCAGACATCCTGCCTTATCATACTCACCGTCAAACCCTTTTCGAAGATAAAACTCTTCATTCTCCGGCGTCCACATAATCGGATAGTCAATATTGGTATCCGGAATCTGTAGCCAGCCCGCCATATCCTCATTTGCCAGGAAGTACTCCTTGTAAGGATTCTCCACCAAAGGAACAGGCGTAGGTGTTGGCTCCGGGGTGGGCACCTCTGTAGGTTCCACCGTTGGCTTCGGTGTAGGTGTCGGGGCAGCTGTTGGCTCCGGTGTTGATGTTCCCACCGGCTCCGGTACCTGAGTTGCTACTGCCACATCCGACTCTTCCGGAACACATTCCCCTCCACTGCCGTACTGTAACATCAAAAACAGTATAACCAAAAGAATTGACACAATTATTAATATTATCGCTAAAATTTTTCGAAAATTCTTCATGACTTTATTATAGTAAATTCCCTTTGGTACTGCAAGTAAACTTGACGCTTTTTTCAAATTTTAATATACTTTATTTACAGTTCCTCCATCTGAAAATGGAGAAAATTCGTGCTCGCACGAGATTTTCTTTATTCTCAGATGGAAGGAGCGCCATCTTATGAGCAAAGTTAGTCGCGAAGCGACGAGAAAGTGCCGAAGGCACCTTTGCGAATGGCGCAGGGGAACTGTAAGTTCTACGCGAATGGCGCAGGGGAACTGTAAGTTCTACGTGAATGGCGCAGGGGAACTGTAAGTTCTACGCGAATGGCGCGAAGGAACTGTACCACGTATAGGGGGTAACGGAATGTACCGAGTATTGATAGTTGATGACGAAGCCTTAATCCGGGAAGGATTAAAAGTGATTTGCGATTGGGAAGCACTTGGTTTTTCTATCTGCGGAGACGCAGCCAGTGGCGAGGAAGCGCTACAGAAAATTCTGCAGTTCAAGCCGGATTTGATTCTCATGGATATCAAAATGCCGGGAATGAACGGATTGGAAATCATAAAAAAATGCCGTGAATCCGGCGTAAACAGCCGTTTTATTGTCATTAGCGGTTATTCCGACTTTACCTATGCCCAAGAGGCCATCCGTTATGGTGTAGAAAACTATCTTACCAAACCTGTGGATGAAGACGAGCTGATTCCCACCGTAAAATCCATCAAGGAAGCTATGGACAGAGAAAATCGCAATTCCAATCATCTGGTGCAGATCCGCCGCAAAGCGAAGGATGTAATTCTTCAGGAAATCGTACAGGGCAAGGAACCGCTGGAAAGCATTCTTACCAAGGACGATATTGATGAATTAGAGTTGGATGCAGACATCTATCAGGTTGTTATATATGAGAATTTCAGCATGATACCCACTAGTGCCTCCTACAGCTTTGCAGATCTTTTAAAAGTGACAAACAAGGGGGAACATACCTTTAATTATTTTGAAAAAGATCAAAAGAATGTTATTTTACTAAAGGGGACCTATGCGCTGAATCGTTTTCAGGACTTCCTTTCCAAATACGAGTCCTCTACTCCACCTCAGAGCGGAAGCCCTTTAGACACCTTATTTTTAGCCTACGGCAGACCTGTGGCCACTCTGGAGGAAGTACATAAATCATACGCAGAGGCACGGACTCTGATTTGCCGCCGTTTCTTCTGTATGAACGGTCAGCACACCTTAGGCTACGAAGAACTTCCGGGTGTAGAAGCCATGTCCCACACCATCAGCCCGGACATCCTGCAAAAGTATGCCGACGAATTTATCGACTATCTACAAACCTTTAACCGTAAGAAAGTAATCTCCACTCTTTCTGAGTTAGAAGACTTTTTATATGATGTAAAAAACGATATTACAGAAGTTAAACTGTTTTTGACCGACATGTATCTTAGCATTAAGGAAGGTATCAGCGTGGTTTATAACAATGCTACCATTCCTTTTGAGAGCAATTCTTCTGTAATCAATCTGATTACCGACAAACACTATTTGTATGAGATTATTCAGTTTTTCTCAGAACAGTTCGAGATGATTATGAATTCCACCGGTAATCCGTCCCGCAACAGCGTACTGGATGATGTGCTCTTTTATATTGATCACAACTATCAGAACAATATTAAGCTGGAGACCATTGCTCCCTTATTTGGATACAACAGCGCTTATCTGGGTAAGATTTTCAGCAAAACAGTAGGTGAGAACTTCAACTCCTATGTGGATCATATGCGAATCGAGCATTCCAAGGAGCTGCTTTTAAATAAGGCCATGAAGGTATATGAGATTGCAGAACGGGTAGGCTACCGCAATGTAGATTATTTCCACAAAAAATTCCGTAAATATGTAGGATTAAGTCCTGCAGAATTCCGTAAACAAAATAGTATTATCGATGAAGGCAGCGAAGAGTAATTCGACTTTCCGTTCCGAAATAAAAACTTCCCCCAAGGGTTCCGATGCAGTGGCAAGTCACCCTTGGGGGAAGCTTTTATTTTGTCACTAGGTAATGGCTCCCCTTGGGAACCAATAAATGTACATCCTAGTCTTTCTTTTTAGATTTTGATAATCCGCCGCCTGCGATAAACAGGGTAAGGGCAAATACAACTACGCCAAGCACAACGATTCCCACATACATAAGAATCGCGCTGCTTCCGGACGCAGATGCGGTCTGCTCCAGTTCTGCCGGCTGCTGGGTTGGCTCTGCCGCCGATGCCTCTGTCGCAGGAGCCTGAGTCTCTACCGGTGCTTCGGTTACTTCCGGTGCAGGAGTTTCCTCTGCTTCAGGCTGTACCTGCGCTACAGAAGAAGAAATACCCATGGATGCAGTGAGACCGTTTTCAGTAATGGCAGTAATAGTTGCATTGCCACTCTTTAGTGCAGTAAGCTTCACTGCTGCCACACCATTTTCATCTACAACGGCACTGGTATCTACAGCCACTACACTGCTGTCAGAAGACATAAATGCCACTTTTCCACAGCTTGCAGGAGCTATCTTAAAGGTTGCGACCCACTCTTCTGTATCGTTAATGGATAAAGTAGAGCTTTCTGTGGCAATCTCTGTTGCCTCCGGTGCCGCTACTGCTGTAGCCCCCTCTTCAAATACTAAGTCACTGATGGTAAAGGTCACGGATACCTTCTGAGGATTCTCCACTCCCGTAAAGTTCAGTACATGATTCGATACAGTAACTTCTTCAATTACGGAGCCATCCCAAGAGTTAATCGGGTCATTGGTATCGAAGATACCGGATGCCTTCATAGCCGCCTTTGGCTCATCCATATTCACCTTATAAGAGTTACCATCTACCACAACTTCATCATAGATAATGTTACAGCTTACCAGAGGAGACTTCTTCGCAAGACCCTTGGTTACGCTGTGATCCTTGATATAGATTGCAGTCAAATTGTTAAGCCCCGTAACACCGGCATTCTTTGCATTTGCGGATAAATCCTTACTGCAATCAAACTCTACCGTATAGGTTCCGTCCTCGGAAATGGTAATATCGGAACCATACTCATTGCTGAAATAGCTTGCATCACTGTCATTAAAATATACATTTAAAGCCAGTGCGATTTCTGCTTTTGCCTCTCCTTCACTGACATTTACCCTTACCATCTTGGTAAGTCCGTCAGAAGAGCTAACCATAATATAAGCAGTTCCCTTAGCCTTTGCTACCACCTTACCAATCTTAGAAACAGTGGCAACATCAGGATTAGAGGAACGATAGGTCAAATATGCATCGCTGTCCGCAGGCACCTTTGATGCATTCACATAGAAATACTGATCTACAATTACATCTACGCTTTCCTGCTCCAAAGTGATATCGGTACATGGATTAGAGGTTTCCTGAGCATGTACTTCCACCGGAATCTCTAAAAGAGCTTGACCATTATGTGCGTATGCAGTAATTACAGTCTTTCCGATACCGGTGCCATGGATATTGGCCGCCCATACTGAAGGGTCTGCACCGTTACCATTTACAGTTGCAACGGTTTCGTCACCACTTCTCCACACGATTACATCATTGGAAGCACTTTTATCCACATAATCCGCAAGATTAATGTCTACAACTTCACCAACCGTAGCGGATACCACACCTTTGTAGGTACCCATATCCGTAATCGGTGTAACCGTCACTTCTTTTGCAATATCTGCTAAGTCCGCACTACCATCAAAATAATAACCTCTTAAAATACCTTCGATAATTTCCGGATAAATTTCCTCACAGGTATCTCTGTCAAAGAGAGTAAAACTGAAGTCCGGGCTCATGGATAAATCATACCAGCCCTGATCCCAGTATACCGGCACCACGCCACTGAGCTTACAAAGTCTGTTCATACCTTCCAGATGATATGCACGCTCTATCGTATTATCCTTGTTGATTGCACCGTATTCGCCCATGATTACCGGGATTCCCTGAGCGGTGAACTTGGTTACCACCTTCTCCATTTCCTGAATAATGGTATTAAAATTCTCCAGATTCCAGGTCTTATTGGTCGTGTTCTCTGCCAGGCCAAAGAGCCAATCGTAGTGGTGAACCGCTACAAAGAGACGATTTTCCACAATATCGCCGGGAATCCAGAACGCTGCCTCTTCACGGGTCATGTTGGTAATATTGGTATAACGTCCCGGTACAGATAACCAACGAACTTCGTTGTTGGAACCGGTAGCACGTACGGTATCCACGAAAATCTGGTTCAATTCCATGATTACTTGGGTATCCTTAATAATACCTTCGATAGTATCCTCCGGACCAACCACCTCGTTCATGGATTCGAAAATCACATGCTCATCATAATCCTTAAATCTCTCTGCAATCTGCTGCCAAACTGCCGCAAACTTCTCTTTTACCGGTGCGATATCCTCTGCACCTACACGAAGCCATCCTGACTGCTCCGCACCGTCGTGATGAATATTGATGATAACGTACATATTCATATTTACGCAATAATCCACAATATCCTGCACTCGGCTCATCCACTTGTCATCGATGGTGTAATTATCACTATCATCAATCATGGTACCCCAGGTTACAGGTACTCGTACGGTGTTAAATCCCGCATCATGCACTGCTTTTATCAGTGCCTGGGTTGTCTCTACATTCTGCCAGATGGTTTCTCCCGGAGTAAAGCCGGTGTGACCATCCATGGTATTACCAAGGTTCCAGCCGGTACCCATCTCTGCTACCATTTCGTCCGCTGTCATATCACGGAAGGGCATCTGCGCAGATACAGTCTGGGTAGCTCCGGTTCCTTCTACAGGCGCCGCTTCTGCTACACTGCGAACATTACCCAGAATGAGTCCTGCGCAAAGCACACCTGCCATAACCTTTCCCAAAAAGCTTTTTATTTTCATAGCTTCCTCATTTCTGCTTTTAAGCTTCGCTGTTATTTTCACTTTCAATTCTTCGGAATGCATACATGGCAAATCCGCTGATAGTGTACATGATACAGGTTGGTCCAATTAAAATTCCCAAAAACACGGTAATATTATTAAACATAAAAATCAATATCTCCAGTGCTAAAAACAATACCAATACAATGGTTCTTGGGAAATATTTAATGGTAATGCGTATGGAATTCTTTATGGTATTAACAACGGTGTTCTCATAACGCGCCAAAAGTGCAAAAGAATAGATAAACGCAGTAATAAACAGTACACATGCAATAAGTCCGAACACCAATGTAGCCATAGAATCCGTCACCCTATGCAACTCAAAATCCAGATAAACCACATAGGCACAGAACAGAGCTAATAATCCCATTGGAATTCCCTGCTTCCAATTTTCCCTAAAGCCTTGGATAAACTGGCGGCCTACATAGCCCTCCGTATCCTCCGCCATCTTATTGGTCACACTGAATACCGCTACTGTAGAGGCACCAATGGTGACTATCGGCAGACTGAAAATCAGCCACAATATGTTTAACTTTAACACATCCCATAAACTGGACATGAATCTGTATAAGGGACCATCTACACTAAAAAATTTCATTTTATCAATAACCTTCCAAGTTTTTAAAAAGGCTGCCCTTTTACGGACAGCCCCTATATTATCATTATTTACGAAGAGGAGCCTGTAACTCGTTCTTTCTAGCTGCTTCTTCCTGGCACCACTTCTTACACTGATCCTGAGTATCGTACATCTTTACTTTACCCTGCATTTCTTTTACGATTGCATCGAATTCTTCAGTAGTCTCCGCATAAATTGCCTTCCAAGAGTACTGAACGATACATTCCTTAACCTGGTTCCAGATTACATCAAGCTCTGCACTTCTGGAGCCTTCAGCGAAGGTAGTAGCGATATCTACTTTATAGTTTCCGCTTTCCATGTACTCTTCAACAGTAGTACATCCGGTAGTTTCTCTCCAATCCTTATCAGCTTCGTTTAAGCCGTCCGGAGTCTGGAAGCTCGCCCAGAATTCCTTGTTGTACTTCTCTCCGGTTGCAGGGTTTGTATCGTTTGCAGACCAAGTAGTATTATTAATCTGGAATGCACCGTCATTGAAGGTAGCTCCGCCCCATTCTTCAGGCATTACAGTAGTTCTATCGCTATCACAGGTTTTACCGAACTCAGTGAATGCAATCTTACCATCTTCATTGTAATCCCAGCAAAGTCCCTGTGGACCGTAATCCATGGTAATTCTTCCTTCCGGAGTACATAACCAGTTGAGGATTTCCATACATAACTCAGGATACTGAGTATTTGCACCGATAGACCAGATACGATTACCACCGTATACACTCATACCATAAGCGATAGGAGATGCTTCGCTAGGAACTAAACTTCTCATAATCTTGTTCTCTGCAATGTGCTCTTCACTGTTGTAGCCTGCACTACCTGCATAGTTGAAGATAGAGAAGAATACGCCACCGTTCTGAACCTTTTCAATCATCTTATCGTAGTTCTGAGTCATTGAGTCAGGGTCTAATAAGCCTTCACGATATAAGGTATTGAAGAATGCTAACATCTCAAGATATGGGCTGTCGTTGTCCATAGAGTAGTACCACTCACCATTAGAAGGATTGTAGTGACCAAAGCCCATTTCATCATAACCATAGTAAGCAGTTGCCATAGACTTAACGTACATTACATAGTTACCGTCCCAATCCGGCCATAAGCTCATTGCGTAGGTAGGGTTTCCACTATCATCAGTAGGGCAAATCTCCTGCATCTGCTTAAATAACTCTACCATATCATCCAGGTTATTTACTTCCGGATGACCTAACTGCTCATATAAATCCCAACGGATATCCCATGTATAGAAGAATGCTTCGTGACTATCCGAGCTGGAAGCTACATTATGACCAAAACCATAAATGGTATCCTGTCCGGAAATTTCTCTGTTTTTCTCTAATGCGTAAGGCATATTTTCTTTGATATCAGGACCATACTCAGCAAGGATATCATCCTCTTCCCAGTCGAAAAGAAGTCCTGCTTCTACAGCCTGCATATAGTTCTTACCGTCAGAACCCCATACAACGATATCACCTAAGTCTCCATCCTCCATACGGGTCTCATATACACCGTCACCGGATGCAACTAAGTTGATTTTTACATTGAACTTGTCTAACATAACTTTTGCAAACCAGCCCTGCATCTCGCCGGAATAGTTTGCCAACTCACTAAAACAAGTGAGGGTAATGGTTTCTTCATTAGCTACATTACCACCATCGCCACCTGCATTTGCAGAGGTTCCTTCACCACCGGTAGAAGAACTGCCGCCACCACATGCGGTTAACATACCGGTAGTTAATGCTGCAACTAATAAAGAAGAAATAACTTTTTTAAGTCTCATAATGATTCCTCCTTTTATATGATGTGGGTTAACCCTTAACAGCACCCAACATAATACCTTTCTCAAAATATCTGTTCATGAATGGATATACCAATAAAATCGGAATAACCGTTACCATGGAAACTGTGTACTTAATTACCTTGGTGTTCATAAGGCTACTTGCTACTGTCTCTGAAATCTGACCACTGTTGGCAATTGCCTGAATATTGGAAGCCTGATTTAAATAGTTGTACAATCTGTGTTGTAAGGTGTAGAACTCAGGAGCACCCTGCATTAAGATGAGGGAGTCGGTAAATGAGTTCCAGTGTCCAACCGCACCAAAGATTGCGATGGTTGCTAAAATCGGCTTACTTAAAGGCCAAATAATCTTACGGAAAATGGTCATATAGGACGCTCCGTCCATAAACGCACTTTCCTCCAAATCCGCCGGTATAGACTCTATGTAAGTCTTTACCAAAATAATATTGTACGGAGCCACGATACCCGGAATAATGTATGCCATGAAGCTGTTGGTCAGACCAAGCATTGACATATTAAGGTACCAAGGAATAATACCTGCGTTGAAGTACATGGTAATTACAAGGAAACGATACCATAACTTTCTGTGCCACATTTCCTGCTTTGTTACCAGATAACCTACAAATGCTGATGCGAGAACCATAAGCGCGGTACCAAGAAGTGTTCTTCCGATAGATACCAAAAACGCCTGACTGATTTCTCCTGCCTGCAGCATGGAGGTATAGTTGCTTAAATGTATTCCCTGAGGAATGAAGTTAATTGCACCCTTTCGAACCAAATCGTTATCGGAGATGGTGTTAATAAACAAATAATAGAAAGGGAAGATACAGGTAATTGTAAATGCAATAAAGAATACATAGTTTATTACATTAAATACAATATCCCCGAGAGTCAGTTTATACTGTCTTTTATGTGTTTTATAATACTCTTTTTCTTTTTTAGCGTCTAGTTTTTCCTGCTTTGTCTTAGCCATCTATCCTCACCTCCTTATACAATACTTTCACCACGAACCAGCTTAGAAATGCTGTTCGCAAGGAAGAGAAGTATTACTGAAATAATCGACTTAGACATACCGACTACGGTTGATAACGGAATCATACCATTGCCGATACCAAGCTTATATACATATAAATCTAATACGTTCAACCATTCGATATTGTTTGCTGTTTCAAATACTAAGTACTGATCCATACCATTACTTAAGATACCTGCTACGGACATCAGTAACATTACCATGAAAGTAGGAACCAGACCCGGTACGGTGATATTCCACATCTTCTGGAAACGTCCTGCACCGTCTACAGTTGCGGCTTCATAGAGCTGCTGATCGATTCCGGCAATACCGGATATGTAGATAATTGCACTCCATCCAAGCCCCTTCCAAGTACCCCACAACCACATCTTAAGCCACATATGGTCGGTGGACATAAGGAAGTTCACACCCTTATCAACCACACCGGTATTTAATAAGATACTGCTGACAAAACCATCGGATGCAAAAATAGCAAGCGCAATCGCATATACAAGTACCCAGCTGATAAAGTTAGGAATAGTAGAAAATGTCTGTACAAATCTCTTTACTTTCGCGCTCTTAATCTCTGAAAGAAAAATCGCAAACGCCATAGGAAGCCAGCTGGTAATAATACCAAGACCACTCATAGCAAGGGTATTACGAAGTACTCTTACAATATCGGTTTTGGTTGCTTCATTCTGGAAAAGCTGCAAGAACCATTTGAATCCTACAAAGTTATCTGAGGAAAGTGTACCACCTGACTTATAATCGAAGAATGCATATCTCCAGCCATATAACGGTAAATAGCTAAATACGAAGCATAATGCGGCAAATGGTAAAAACATCAGGAACAATTTGAACTTGGACTGCATTTCAAACTTCTCGTCCTTACCTACCTTAGGCAATAATACCTGAATCACGATAGTGGAAACTAATAATACAACTGCTGCAACGGTAAATAATAAGAGGCCTGTCACATTAAGTGCCGGCTCTACCTTCTCCGGTCTGGTGGTGGCTGCAACTTGTGTATATGCCGCAAAAATCATCACAATACCGAGGAGCTGAACTGCCGCACCGACGATACCAAACAGGTTACCCGTCTTTTTCATCTTTACATTACCAAGTGACATACAGCCACATACGATAGTAATCAAAATACCTAAACACGCAATCAAGCTTGCTGCAAATAAGAGCTGGAAGCTTGACTCTGCAATCCATCCCTGACGGAATGCTCTGCCACAATCCTCTACCAGTCTGTTATAGGACAAGCCACTGGTGAGCAATGACATATTCTTGTTAATGTAGCCACAGATTTTCGCCGGATTCGCTGCCGGGAAAAACATTAGCACGATAGACAATAAGATACTAATTCGATTGATATAGTATATCTTATCCGCTATGCGTTCCTTTCCTGATTTTGTGTTGTTCATTTGTTACCTCCCTTGCCCGTATTTTCATACGGTTTTCGAACTTTCTTAAAATTTTTTTCATACTTTTTATCTTGATATTATTATACAAAAGAGGTCCCCCGAAAGATACCGCAATTACTTAACCCAAAATACAGTACATTTTTTACTCTTCTTCAGAGCCTAGCGGTTATAATTTCATTTTGTCTGCAAGCTCGCTTGCAAAGACAAATACGAAATTATAAGCATTCGGCGAGAAGCCGAATATGAGCAAAAGAAAAGCCACGAAGTGGCGATTTTGCGAATGGGCTCTGAAGTGTTCCAACCAAAAAAGGGACCCCTTTCGGAGTCCCTTAGGTAATCATTTTATTTGATTATTTAGCGTCAGTACCAGCTTTTTTCTTCTTAGCTACTACTACACCGGCTACAGCTGCGATAACAACAACTACTACAACTGCCACAACAGGACCGGTAGAACCGCCCTCTTCAGCGGGAGCTGCTGCAGGAGCCTCGGTTGCTGCAGGTGCTTCAGTAGGAGCCTCGGTAGGAGCCTCAGTAGGTGCTTCGGTTGCTACAGGCTCTTCTACAACTGCATCATTAGCAAATCCGCTTACGTCGAAGCTGATTTCGATGCTCTGCTTAGGAGCTGCATAATAAGGAAGTGCTGAAATCTCGTTGTTCCAGATGTTAGCAAGCAATACCTTCTGAACTTCCTTAGAGTCTGCATCTAAGAATGCGGTCTCCTGAGTAACAATCTCAGAACCGTCCATCTTAAGAACTACATTAGAAATAACAACATCATCGTTTACAGGTAAATCTGTAGATACGAATAATAAGTTGAATAATCCTTCTTCGCCAAGGATAGCTGCGCCATCGAACTGACCTGAGAAGTCATATCCTTCAACAGCTACGGTGTAAGTACCATTTCCGGTAATCTCAACATCCTTGAAAGAACCACCCTGTGCAATCCACTCGCCATCGATGAAGCCCATCTGGTCGAAGCATCCTGAATCCTTACCATAGGTTGCATCGTCCCAAGAGTTACGGAAAATCCAGGTAGGAGTCTGAACACCGATGTATGCATGATAAGTTCCGTTAGGATCAAATGGGTTCTCAGGCTCAGCTGCTGCTGCAGGAGCTGCTACTAAAATGTTAGGAGTAATCTCAAACTTAATTTCAGAGAATCCCTTAGGAGATTCTGCCAAGTACTTATCGCCCCACTCATTGTAACCACCGGCAATACGTACACACTGCTCAGCTGCAAAAGCTCCGGTTCCCTCTGCCCAGCAAGACTTGCCTACAGAAAGGTCTGTTGTAGCTTCAACACCGTCTAAGTAAACCTTTACATCAAAGGTAGACTCTTCAGAAATAACTGAACTGTCATCACAAGTAAAGAAAGGAGCTACATACCATGTATAAACTACAGGGCTGTCGAAAGTTACAGAAAGAGTAGTGGTCTCACCATTCTTTAATTCGCCGTTAACAACGGTAATTCCCTCAGGAGCCGCTTCCTCGCCTGAGTATCCCCAGCCCCAGTCATTTTCTGCTTCCTTATCAGCGCCGATTGCAATGTATGCAGGATAGGTCTCGGTACTTGGAGTAGGAGCACCAGCTGCTACGCTGCCTGCGGTTGCGCTGTTAATAGTAATGGTATACATAATCTCGGTAAATCCAACAGGTGAGGTAGCGAATGCCTGTGCTGCCCACTCATTGTAACCACCCTTTAAACGGATAGTTTCTTCAGCACCGTAGTTACCGGTACCTTCATACCACCACTCATCTTCACCAACAGTTAAATCGACAGTATCTAATACTTCTTCACCATCAATAGTAATGCTGTCGATAGTATAAGATAATTCAGTAACGTCACTTGCTACGATTACAGGAGCCATATACCAAGTGTGGAATACTTCCTGAGGCATCTTTAATCCGATTGTCACGGTATCACCAACGTTAGCAACTGCCGTAGTAGCTTCGATGCCACTTGCATTGTCTGCTTCGTTAGCCCAGCACATATCCCATGCATTCTCAGTGTACTCACCGCCGTAAGCTAAGAACATTTCCATATCGGTAGGAGTTCCTGATGTAGGAGCTGCCTGAGTTAAGCTGCTTAAGGTAATGGTGTACATAATCTCGGTAAATCCAACAGGTGATGCAGAGAATGCCTGCGCTGCCCACTCATTGTAACCACCCTTTAAACGGATAGACTGCTCAGCAGTATATGTACCGGTACCCTCGTACCACCACTCATCTTCGCCAACAGTTAAATCAATAGTATCTAACACTTCTTCACCATCGATGGTAATGCTGTCAATAGTGTAGGCCATATCGGTAACGCCCTCTGCTACAAGAACAGGAGCCATATACCATGTATGGAATACTTCCTGAGGCATCTTTAATCCGATTGTTACAGTATCGCCAACCTTAGCCATAGCGGTAGTTGCTTCGATACCACTTGCGTTGTCTGCTTCGTTAGCCCAACACATATCCCATGCGTTCTCTGTATATTCTCCGCCGTAAGCTAAGAACATAAGATACTCTTCTTCCGCTGCTGAAGAGGTGAAAGTAAGAGTAGAGAACATCATCATGCTGGCAAGAAGAAAAGCAAACAATCTTTTCATTTTCTTTTTCATGAATAACCCTCCTTAGATTTCACTTATCGCCCTAAAACGATTAAGCTCTTTTATAGATTACAATTCACATTTTATCCATATTTTGTTCAAAAATAAACCGCTGATTTTTTACATTTAATACACTCATTATTTTACATAAAAATTATACTTCTTTTCTCTCCAGCGGAAGACGAATTACTACGGTTGTACCCTTTCCTACATTACTTCGTACAGACAGACCATACTGTTCTCCGTAGCAAAGCTTCACGCGTCTGTCGATATTTCCCAGACCGATACTTGTACTTGCATTCAGGGTATTTTTATTTATATTCTCACGGAGTCTGCTTAATTCCTCTTCGTTCATGCCAATTCCGTTATCCGTCACGGAAAGTTGCAGATATCCGCGGACTACCGACAAATTCATCTTTATACAGCCATTTTCCGTAATGCCTTCCAGACCATGAATAATGGCGTTTTCAATCACCGGCTGCACCAGGAACGGAAGAATTAAATACTCCTCCAACACAATATCTGCCTCTACTGCCACCTCAAAATTTACACGATCACCAAAACGCATTTTCTGTATGGCAATATATGTTTCGATATAATCCATCTCCTTTTGCAGGGTGATAAAGCCGGTTCCGGTATTCTCCAATACATATCGCATGGATTTCCCCAGCAGCTTGATACTGTTGGCCACCTCCTTGTTTCCGGCAGTCAATGCCTGCATACGGATACTTTCCAGAGTGTTGTACAGGAAATGGGGATTTATCTGGCTTGCCAGCATCTTCATCTCCATTTTCTGCTGCTCATTCTGCAACTGCTCATCCCTAAGCTGACTGGCATAAACCTGTGCATTTTTCTCTTCAATGGTCTTTACCAGCACTTGTAAGTCCGAGAAAACCTCCGATAACTCGTCCTCTCCATGAAACTCCGGTATAATATCGTAATCCTGATTACTTACCTTTTTCATCTCCTGACGCAGAGTCATCACACGGCTGGAGAAATGGGTCGTAAAAAAGAGAATCAGTAAAAGCGGTAATGTCAACGCCGCAAATAAAATTAAGGAACAGGTCAGCACAATCTTCCGGATTTCGTAATAAGCTGTATCACTGGTAGTAACAATATAGGTATTGCTGGTAGACTGATACATACCGAGCCCCGTCACACTATAAAACAGTTGCTTTCCATCTTCCCAATAAGTACCACTGCTAAAAAAATAATCATCTTCCCAATCAATGCTAAGATCCACAGATTCACCATATTCACTTGTTATTGGACTGTAACAAGTGACATTATTATCTGTCAGGATACGGATACCATACTCTTTACTGCTGATACGTCCCTTAATATAGCCGTCCTTTACCTTGATTACCATCACCGCCATATTGTCATCGCCGATTCCTGCAATTCTTCTCACCAGGCATAGATTCCAATAGGACTTCCCATTGGAGTCTACCATTTCCATTGTAGTCCAAAAGCTGACATAGCTCTCATGAGCCCTCTGCATCCACTCTTCCTGCTCCAACTCCTCTGTAATCGCTTCAAAGTGCAGGTAGTTGTCTGCGTAGGAATTGTCCGTATAGATGGTGATATCCTCAATATCCACGTTGGCATAAACCAGGTTGTTAATAGCCGGACAGTAGTATACGGAATTGCTGACCTTATCTGCGGGATATTCCTGAGTGGTCAGAATCCGGTTTATTTCATCGTCAAACATCAGATCCGTGGTCTTGTCGTACACATCCGATGTAAGCTCCGAAAAGAGGGTTCTGATTCGGATAGCTTCCGCCCGAAGAGAATCCTTATAATAAGTGGTCAACAGGTCGGATACATAGGTAAGCAGGTAAATACCCACTATGGTAATCGGCACAAACACAGCCACTACATATACCATGTAAAGCTGTGTTCGTATTTTCTTTTTACTCAAAAACCCGGTAATAAACCGGTGCTTCTTATTCATATCGTGTCCTCCCAAAAGGATTTGAGTGAAGTATACCACACTCTGCCCCACATTTACAGAGTCGAGATATGCTTTGCGAATCTCGCTCCGATTAGCGGTCGTCAAATGTTTACTCGTGCAAGCACAGTGCCCATTTTCCTCGTCGCCATAACAGAAAAAGGGTGCTGCACTTACATACAACACCCTTACACATTCTTTATATATTACAAAGTTACTACCATATGTGCTGCATTTGGTGCAAGAATGGTATCGTTACCATCAATGGCAATGTCTGCACCCTCTGCTGCAACAGCCTTAACATTTACCAGACGTACGGTATAGCTCTTGGCGGTTTCCACATCAATCGTAATTGTTCCTGCCGCCTTTACTGCCTCTACAGTCAAGTCAACCTCATTTGTCATGCCATAAACAGTCTTACAGGTCTTCACACCTTCACAAAGCTCATACATTTTTAACTCTACACCATCAGCATAGTCATAATCCGGCTTATCGTCATGACTACCCATTGCCACGATGGAATTCTCCTTCACCATCAAAGGAATGGATAAGTAATCATGCTTTTCGGTATACCACTTACCGCCTGCATACTTCTCACCGGTGAAAAGGTTGGTCCAATTACCCTCCGGTAAATAGAACTCTGCGGTGCTCTCCTCATTGAAAATCGGAGCTACCAGCAGGCTGTCACCCAGCATATACTGTTTGTCTAAGTACTGGCAATTCTTATCCTCGGTAAATTCCAGAACCATACTTCTCATGGTAGGAATACCGGTCTTGGAGGTTGCGACAGCAGTCTCGTAAAGGTAAGGCATCAATTTTGCCTTGAACTTAGTGAAGAATCTTACAACATCAACTGCTTCATCATCGTATACCCAAGGCACACGATAGGACTGGCTACCATGGAGACGGCTGTGAGAAGAAAGGAGACCGAAGGCTACCCATCTCTTATACACATCTGCAGTAGAGGTATGCTCGAAACCGCCGATATCATGCGCCCAGTAACCGAAACCGCTCATTAATAGGGACAATCCTCCACGTAAGCTCTCTTCCATAGATTCATAATCTGACCAGCAGTCACCGCCCCAGTGTACAGGGAACTTCTGACCGCCCACGGTTGCAGAACGTGCAAAGAGCACTGCCTCACCCTTGCCGCGCTTTCTCTCTAATAACTCATATACACACTTGTTGTAAAGATATGTATAGTAGTTATGCATCTTCTTAGGGTCGGAACCATCATAGTAAACCGCATCGGTAGGAATTCTCTCACCGAAGTCAGTCTTAAAGCAGTCAACGCCCATATCTAAAAGCACTTCCAGTTTATCCTGGAACCACTTATAAGCCTCCGGATTGGTGAAATCTACGATTGCCATGCCCGGCTGCCACATATCCCACTGCCATACTTCGCCGGTAGGACGCTTTAAGAAGTAGCCCTTCTCCATACCCTCTTCAAACAGTGCAGACTCCTGACCGATGTAGGAATTAATCCATACACAAATATTCAAACCCTTCGCCTTGATTCTCTTAAGAAGTCCTTCCGGATCCGGGAATACGCTCTCGTCCCAGATAAAGTCAGACCAGTGGAACTCCTTCATCCAGAAGCAGTCGAAGTGGAAGGTTCTAAGGGGAATACCTCGATCCAGCATACCATCGATGAAGCTCATAACGGTGTCCTCATCATAATTGGTAGTGAAAGAAGTAGACAACCACAGACCAAAGGTCCAAGGTGCCGGCAAGGATGGCTTACCTGTCACATCGGTATACTCCACAAGCACATCCTTCATGGTCTCACCACTGAAAAGGAAATAATCCAGATAACCGCCCTCTACAGAGAACTCTGCTCTGGTCACCATCTCGGTACCTAGCTCAAAAGATACATTTTCCGGATGATTTACTAAAACACCATATCCCTTATTAGAAATATAAAATGGAATATTCTTATATGCCTGCTCGGTACTGGTACCACCGTCCGCATTCCAGATATCGATGCTCTGACCATTCTTAACAAATGGTGTAAAGTGCTCTCCGGTACCGTACAATAACTCGCCCACACCGATAGAAAGCTGCTGGCGCATATAGGTCTCTGATAAATCACCCTTATCGTAAGCGTCGCCCTTCCAGTCGGTCTTCATGATTGCCAAATCTCTTCCGGAAGATTTGGTGATGACCCTACCGTTTCTCTTGTAGGTCATAGACCAAGGCTTCTTGGTAATCTCTAAGGAAAGATTGCCACTGGTGATGGCAATCATCTCATCTGTCTCTACGGTATCCAGCTTCATATCTTCGATATTTAAGTCAAATTCCGGATTCTTCTTCACAGTACCTAAATGATGATAGGTCTGCACACGGAGCACATCTTTTCTCGGAGAAGTAATCTTAACGGTTAAATTGATTCCTCCTAAGGTTGCTCCTCTGTTTGTTATATGTGTAGTAGGTGCACAAATGGTTACACTGGTGTCTGTCACCTTAGTGAAATACGCTTCGGTGGGTGCAAAGCATGCACAACCTTCCTTCTGTAACCAACATCCATTACTAAATTTCATTCGGTTTCCCTCCGTCATCTACGTTTAGGGCAGACTCCTACCCCATGTTGCCTATAGGATAGCATAAAGGCGGGGAACAAAATATGTTAAATTTAAAGATGATTTAGGGTAATTTTTTTAACTATTCAGAACCAAGCAGATTTATGAAAACAGGCCATGCAAGTTTACTTGCGATGGCCTGCTTCCATAAATCTATTTGGCGAGAAGCCAAATAATGAGCAAAAGAAAAGTCGCAGAGCGACGATTTTGCGAATGGTTCTGAATAACTATCCAAGCACCTTCCCGCAGAGAACAAACTTCTCCCACATCTCCTCTTCCTGCAAGAACTTTTCGTGGGTAAAAATAAGGCATGGTTTGCTCTTATCCAGAGCCTGTAGCATCTCTTCCAGCTCTGCCAAGGTTGCCACATTCTCCAAACGGATGGAGGTTCTGTAGAAGTCAAGTTGTAAATTACCATCATGGTAATAGTTGCTCCGGTTCAGCTGCGTATGGGCTTCTGCATCCAGATAATAACACTCCCTGTCATCCTCTGCACTAATCAGCCCCGTGATGCCACACTTCGCATCTTTAAATCCCCGGCAATCCGCCAATGTCCCCGCATAATAGTGAATTCTCGGACACCTGTCGATAGACGCCTCACTGCCGGTAATACGGAGCAGTTCGGTGATTACCTGCCCGTAGTCCGCTTTCGCTGTCTCATAATCATCGATGGCATCCGGGGAGGGGAACTTCTTTGAGCCGTAGTTGGTTGCGTTCTCAATTCCGTGAAAGCCGAATTTCAGCCACTCAGAAGCCTCTTTGAATTCTTCTGCATACTTTGCAGGCACCTGCTGCAAGGAACCACGGTCATTTCTCAGAAACGCATAGCCGGAAAATGACATTCCATAAGTGTCATGCAATTCCTTGAAACGCGCAAACGTCGGTTGCTCCCAGATGCTGTGATAGTTATTTTCGGATAAATCTAAAAACGCGTTGATGAAATCATCGATGGAATAGTGAATCATATTCTTTATCCTCTCAATAACTATTCTGTTTTCACATTCAACTCGAAGTTACCACCTTGAAATGAAAAAACTTTATCAAATGATACTGTTTCCGTTGAAACACAAACAAACCCCAACTTTTCTAGCAATCTGCAAGATGGTATGTTGTCAATTGCTGTACCTGCGGTGAAACCAGTTGCGCCACATTTAGTTGCAAAATATTCAATAAGTGCCTTTGTACTTTCATAGGCATACCCTTTTGAGTGATATGCAGAATGAAAGCAATACCCCAAATCATAATTGTCCCCATCTTTATGAAAACATACATATCCCAACAAATCGCTTGATTCCTTTCGGAAAACCACAAAGAACAAATTGCTGTCTGCAAATCTTTTTGTCAGTGCCTTCGCTTCTTCATCCTTTGTTGGTAACGGCATATCATAAACAGCATATTGGGAATTATTAAAATCAATAAAAATATTTTTCATTTCTTGCCAATCTGTTTCGTGCAGACGGCGAATATATAACCTACTCGTTTCTAATCTCATGGTACCCTGCCCTTACAAATTCTAAATTTTCCCACTTGCAGATTCTTTATCCAATGCATCAATATCTTCTTGTGCTTTGGATATATTCCTCTCATATTGCTATCTTACCAAATTTCCACTACCCTGCTATAAGCATCTCCCGTTACAACAGCTGATACCTTTATCTTCGTCGGTACTATTGATTTACCCTTATATTCTAAATCAACATTAAATTTTTGAACAGATTTTCCATCCATCAAAAATCCTGCCAATTCATCATCTATTTTGTCTTTTTCAATTGCTGCCTTTTTCGTTACAACGATTTGGTTGTCCATTCCTTCACTACCACCAAATCTCGGAGAAACTAAGTAGATTGTTACTAGCTTACCACTAGCTAAAAAACCTTCAATATTATCCTCTGTAACATTTGAAAAATCTTCGTTTCTCTTAAAAACATCAAATATTCCCATTTCAAATACCTCCATCATGTCAAGGGTAGTGTCAAATTTACCACCTATTTTTCTTTCTAAAACCTTTATTTTCGGGAATTTGCAAATAAAAAGAGCAATGTCCTCCCTTTTTAGGTATAATGTAAGTCACCACAACCAACAAAACCTAAGGAGTCATTGCTCATGGACATTATACTTTATTTACTTCAAACAATTCAATACCTTTATCAGCAAAACTGCTGGCTTATTATCTTTATCTGTAAATATATTCCTCTTAAGCAGTGGACTCACGATGATTCTCATTCACCAAAGTACCAAAAATTTAAAATTGATGAACTTCCCAGAATCCACAGCTTCAAGCAGGACTGGGACTGGAATGACCTTATATCCTACTACAAGCTTCGCTATGGCAAAGAAATCAAGCCCATGTTTCGCCGTGTTGAATGTGATATCCCAAAAGACTGTACCTGCCCGGCTTGTAACGCTCCTGTTCTCTTTCTTGGAATGATGGTAAGAAAAAGTCGCAGATTCGTTGTAAAGTCTGTCAGACTCATTTCTCCCCAACGAAAGATAACCGCTTTTCTAAAACAACCAAGCTTCGATGCCCTCACTGCTCGCATATCCTTGTTCCTAAAAAGGATCGTAAGCACTTCATTGTACATAAATGTGTAAATGATAAATGTCCTTACTATCTACACAACCTTAAAAAGGTTGATAAAAGGGATTTAGTTAAAGCGTTTGGTAAAAATAAATACAAACTCCACTACATCTACCGGGAATTCCAGATAGATTTTTTTAAGATGGATTTGAACTCTCTTCCTAAAAATGCTTCTTCTCTTAAATTCAGCAAGTTTGACTCCAATGTTATGTCCCTGTGCCTTACCCTGCATGTGAATCTTGGTCTGTCTCTAAGGAAGACCAAGCAGGCATTAAAGGATTTGTATAACATCTCCATTTCCCATCAACAGATAGCCAACTACTCCAAGACAGCAGCCATCTGTATCAAACCATTCGTTGATAACTATGATTACAAGGTTGGAACCGTTCAGACTGGCGATGAAACCTATATCAAAATCCGTGGTGTAAAAGCTTATATTTGGTTCATCATGGATGCTGTTTCTCGCTCTATCCTCGGCTATCAGGTATCTGATAACCGTGGTGTTGGTCCCTGTATCCTTGCTATGAGAATGGCACTGAAACGCTTCAAAAAACTACCTGAAAAGTTCAAGTTCATAGCTGATGGATACAGTGCGTATCCTTTAGCTGCACAACAATTCTTTCGGGAATTTGGTGATGAGTTCAAGTTTGATATCACTCAGGTAATCGGACTTACCAACGACGATGAAGTATCTAAGGAGTTTCGTCCGTATAAGCAGATGATTGAGCGGTTAAACCGCACATACAAAGCTTCATACAGACCTACCAACGGATTCCATAACATTGACGGTGCCAACTACGATTTAGCTCTCTGGGTAGCTTATTATAACTTTCTGCGCCCTCATAAACACAATAACTTCAAAGTATTGAATGAAGTGGATATTTTAAAAGGCGCTGAAAACATGCCCGGCAAATGGCAGCTTCTCATTTTCCTCGGACAGCAGACTATCTTAAATCTGCAAAACGGCGAAGCCGCTAACTGTTCTTAGATTCAAAGCCTGAGGTAATAATACCAGCCACCGCATAAGCGGCATTGCCCTTGATAACATCAAAAAGAACTGCTACACTGCTGTGAGCGACGGGAAAAGTATCTGTTCTTGAGTTCTTCGCCGTCGGTGATTATCTGACAGCGGTTCTTTTTGATGCTATCAAGGGTGGCGGCACGCTACCACAACCTAATATACTTACAGTTTTCAAGGTTCATCTGAGCCTTTTTTCTTTGCTCAGTTTTTTCATAAGTCATTTGACACTATCATGTCAAGTTTTTCTCTTATTAGAAGTCATAACCAAAGGTAAAACGATATAACATAACAGTTATTAAGTCCTTAAAAATACCTCGAGCGAAAATTCCAATTTCTCGGTGAATCTATCTTACAATCCTCTAATCTCCAAGAATTTTCTATACACTTCGTGAAGTGCATTTCCCGGACTATCCGGGAACATGGTCTTAGGTGCTTCAGCATAATGCACCCACTCCGCAGAATCAATTTCTTCCGATAATTTCAAATCGCATTTATGGACAAATCCCACATATCCGTGCATAAGCATATCATTCTTCGCAAACCATGTGGTTCCCGCATACTCCAGACTTTCTAATTCAATACCCAGCTCTTCCTTCACTTCCCGCAATGCCGTTTCCTCCGCATTCTCACCCGGAGTAATGTAACCGGAGGTTACCGAAGTATATTTATCGGAAAGATAACCCTGTCTGCATAGAACGATTTCATCAAACTCGTTATAGGTAAGCACGATGACGCAACTCGCAAAACTATCAAACCAATAACCATTCTCGATGCAATGTCATCCTGATAAATATTCGGAAGATTTTTCTATTTCTACTTCACCTATTATCACTCCATCACCTTAACGATATTTTCAACCGTCAAATAAATCTGTTCCTCGTTACTGATTGCAGGCTTACCGTCACCGTCTTGCGCACCATACATACCAAAATACGCATGGCAACCGCCATCAATGACCACCTCAATGAAATCACTTGGCAGATTTGACTTGTTCTCATCGTATTTATCACGGTTTAGCACTTTATCCTCGCTACCGTATACGGAAAGCACATCAAAGTCCGTTTCGGACAAGTCCACTGTGGAGTACGATCCAAGCAAAATTAGTCCCTCATAATCATCAACATGATCTACCAGGTAGGATGCCGCCATGGAGCCGCCCAGCGAGTGACCGCCTATGTACCAATCTTCGATTTCGGGATATTGCTCCTGTATTCCGTCTGCAGCATTCATTGATGCAAAAGCCCCTATCGCCTCTTGGTCTGCTCTGTAATAATCACCGACATAGTAAGCAAAAGCCCCCACGATGATTGCAAGTGCAAGAATAATCGAAACCGCTATCGTAAATATCCTTCTTTTTCGTTTATCTTTCGATAAATTTGCACCGTCGCTTAATCTTACTTTGTTCATATAGTTAGACGCTCCTACAACTTCAAATTAGTTCGTATATTTTTCCAACTTTCCAGTATTAGTAGGCCTTTTCGACCATCAACATTATATGTCCTCTATCCTAAGATTTTAATTCCCCCGAATTCGGGGGAATTAAAACTATTTTAGTACTGTTGTTGTCTGAGTTTCCAAAATAGACATCTGATGTATCGCAATCTTATTCAACTTTATCAATCGCTCTTTCTGACTTAATCCATCCTCAATTAATATCGCATTGATATTTTCCATATTAGAAAGACAGATTAATTCAGTAATACTCGCATAATCCCTTATGTTTCCCTTTTTGTCAGGGTTATTCTATACACTTCGTGGAGTGCATTTCCCGGGCTATCCGGGAACATGGTCTTAGGTGCTTCGGCATAATGCACCCACTCCGCAGAATCAATTTCTTCCGATAACTTCAAATCGCATTTATGGACAAATCCCACATATCCGTGCATCAGCATATCATTCTTCGCAAACCATGTGGTTCCCGCATACTCCAGACTTTCTAATTCGATGCCAAGTTCTTCCTTTTCTTCCCGTAATGCAGTTTCCTCCGCATTCTCACCCGGAGTAATGTAACCGGAGGTTACCGAAGTATATTTATTGGAAAGATAACCCTGTCTACATAGAACGATTTCATCAAACTCGTTATAGGTAAGCACGATGACGCAACTTGCAAAACTGTCAAACCAATATTAATTGCAAGGTTCGCAAAAGGGGACATCCCCATCATCTCCCGCTTTCTTTTCCATCAGTTTCGCTCCACACAGCGGACAGTATATATACCGCATTGATTTTCCTCCCGTAGCATAAATATGTTTGTTTCAAAATGACTCACCCATCAACATATAGTGCCGAATCTTCTCAATTTAAATCATCCTGATAAAATTTCCTTCCATTCTAATTATCTATGGATATATTTTGTATTCTGTAGTATAATTATCTTCAGTGGGAACGGTTGCCCCTTGAGAAAGGGGGTTGATGCCTATGTATGTTTATAGTTCAGCCATGTCTTGCACGAGAGCAAAAATCTTGCTCGCAAGATTTTGTGAACAAGCATAGACATGAACTGAGCGCATGTTTATGAGCAAAGTTAGCTAAGAAGTAGCGATAAAGCGACGAAGACGCCTTTGCGAATAGCGCGAGCTGAACTGCTACAACTTAATAGGTCTGGTATACCAGATAAATCATAAAGATAAAAAATAACCGCCCCGGACTGGTAATCTTGGCGGTTATTCTTTAATCACTATTACCAAGGGGTACAACTTAGTACCACTCTTTGACTATACTATAACATTGATATGCTCTTTTCGCAACTCTTTATTTCGCAAAACGTTCTTGATGCATAGTCTTCTTGATAGATTGGGATGTATCTATTTCAATTTCTTTTTTAAATAATATCTGCAATGATTTGCTGGGCAATCTTCCAGAACTCCAAACACTTTATATCCATGTTTTGTATAAAAGTCTTTTGCTTGAAAATCAAACGTATCCAGATGAATCAAAGAGCAGTTCTCTTCTAAAGCATTTTTTTCAATTTCATTTAATAACCTTGTTCCTAATCCACACTTTCTATACTTTTCATCCACCCATAAGATATCTATATAAATGACATTCCAACAATACATCTTCGCTAAACATCCGGCAATGATTTCATTATTTTCATCAACTATTTTTTTATTGATATTTATAAAATCTAATCTTTGTGTTTTAGGTACTTGCCCTAAATTATATTCAACTAATTTATCACAAATATATTCTGCATCGGCATCTATACAATTCAAGATATTGCACATCATACTTATTTTACCTCAAAATTTATCAATTTCTAAAGTTATTATTTCATCCACAAAGAACCTGCCGCCTCGTGCCCGTCGCACACCGTCCTTTTGATTTTATCAGTGTCACACCAGAAAATACCTGCTTTGCAGTTGTTTCCTTTTCCTTCTCATTTTTATCGGAAATTATCTTCCAGCCACTTAGCAACACCATCTTCATCGTTCGATAATATGACCTCTGTTGCATATTTTTTCAAATCGTCATGTGCATTCGCAACAGCGTAGCTTTCGTCCGCCATTTGAAACATATCGATGTCATTCTTACCGTCACCAAATACAATCAACTTTTCACAGTCCAACATTGCTTTTAATTGTTTTACCGCATTCGATTTTGATGCCTCTAACGGCATGATTTCTAACCACTGCTCATTTGTATAGATATCTGTCTGATATACACAATGATATCTGTCTTTGTATTTTTCATACAGCGGCTTAAGTTTTTCCGGCTCGTCAATGCACGTAATATAAAATATGTCCCCCTCATGTAAATCACACAAGGAATTCACTTCATTGGTACGGATATCGCCTTTGCGACTATTGAGAAACATCTCCACACCCTTTGTACACAATTCCGGTACAAAGGAAAACTTTTCCGCGCCGTTAATATACGCATAAACAATCGGATACACACCATTACAAAACAAATCTTCCAATACCGAATGAACGGAATCATCAAAATAATTGGCCACCAATATTTTCTCTGTGACATTATCAATGACAAAGGCTCCATTGTACACTATCAACGGAATTTTCGCTTCTATTCCTTTCGTCACTTTTTTAGCTGTAATCAAAGAACGTGCAGTGGCATACGAGAAAATCATCCCTTTATCCACTAAGGAATTTATCACAGAATTTGTGTATTCCGAGGTTGTTTCGTTGCTTCTTAACAAGGTCCCATCCAAATCTGAAACATATAAATTACGCATACTCTCCGCTCCCTAGGTTGTCATCCTTCCGAAAAGAATCGTTCTTCTAAAACAACTCATCCATCAACATATAATACCGAATCTTCTCCCAATCCGGCTCTATGCCCAGCTTTTCAAAAAGTAAGTTTTCTTGAAAATCCGTACGTTCCTCCGAGCCATAGACTCCGGTATAATTGTGCTTCAGACTCCGGTAACACAGCGCAATATCCTGCCATTTATCTGCAATCCCGGTCTTTCCAAGGTCGATATAGCCGGACACTTCGCCATCCTTCACGAAAATGTTGGGTAGGCAGAAGTCTCCGTGGGAAAGTACCGGTTCCAGTGGTGGCTGATTCTCTATGAGCCAGTTTAGTAATTCCTGAGGATCCTTAAATCCTCCTTCACCAAAAGTCTCCGGCTCCACATTATCTACATCGATTTCTCCGTTTTCCACACTCTGCTTGGCTGCTGCCAGCTTCACCGGCAAATCCCAGCACATGGGACAATCAGTGATGTCTACTTCCCAAAGCTTTTTCAGTGCATTTGCCAAAAGCTCCGTCACCTGCTCTTGATTCTCCAGGATGCTCTCGTCACAGAACATCACGCCCGACATCTTGGACATCAGCAGATAATTCATCCCATTTTCCACAGTATGGTATAAAATCTTCGGTACAGGAAGCTTGCCTTTAAGCCACTTCATCATCACCGCTTCACTTCTGGTCTCCTCGTCCTCCGACTGGATTTTCAGAACCATGTCCTCAAATATGAGAATACGAGAACCGGACATTCCGATGTCGTCCATGGTATAAGGCTTTCCGGAGATAAAATTTTGTATATCTAGTGGTAGGTTTAGTTCTAATCTCTTCATTTACTCACAAATCCTCTTCGTATATGTATTCCTCGCGCTGTACACCAGCCCTGCCAGCACCAGCAGCATCAGAACCAGCGGTCCCACATTGAATTCTCCTAACAACATCTCCCCCAAAAAGAGGACGAGCCCCACCTGCAATACATAATCAATTCCCATCAAAATCCGATAGGCCAGAAGCCGCTTTCCTTCCCGGGCAAACACTAATCTTGCAATTAATGCAAACACAAACAAAAGAAGCGCATAGCCTGCTACTATTATAATCATTGCCAGCACCAGTATCCCTGCAAAGGCTCCGAATCCATAACCGATACTTTCCGCAATCAGCCCATAGCCTTCTACGTCCTCGATTTCATCATTACTCTCCAAAGTAGCATCCATACTACTTTTCAAACTAACCATCTCACTGTTGAGCTCCGCATATGCCACCCCAAGTACAATCGGCACCAGCATCATCGCTGCCACCAATACAATTACCAGAATGAAATTGATATTTACTTTTTTCTTCATATGCACCTCCGGATCTTTCATTCCCTAAATGGCAGTATTTCTAATTCCAAAGCTTCTCCATAGTCTCTCACAGCACCAATAACCTTCATTCAGACAATAACATTATATCTTACTTTCCTATCTATCTCAATTCTTGAAATTTACCCATCTCGGGAAATCACAGTTGGTTACGCCGTGCGGGTTGCACATAAGCCGTGCGCAGCTCGATTTGCGGCTTCGCCGCTCTCAAATGCTTCGCCGGTTCACGCCGAGGATACGCCGTGCGCTGCTCGATTTGCGGCTTCGCCGCTCTCAAATGCTTCGCATTTGTAAATCTCGCTGGGCGCCAAGGCGCCCTATGCAAAAAGAGACAGCTGTTCTTATGAAAGCAAGCTTTCAACGAACTTCTGTCTCTTTTTTACGCACGGCTTATTTGGTTATCCATAGTATGATACCAGGGTCAGAAGGTCATGTGTTTCGTGCTTGCACGAAAAAACATGACTTTGGGACCCGCAAAAACATGAGAAAGTAGCCCGAACAGGGCGAATTTCGAATGTTTTTAGGATTTCGAGAGCATGAAAATGCGAAGAAATCCGTGTATCTACGATGCATCATAGTAAACCGCCTGGGCATTCCACAGTTCTTTGTACAAGCCGTCCTGTTTCTCCAGTTCTTCGTGGCTTCCGCGTTGTACCACCTGTCCTTTGTCGAAGACAAGGATATCTTCGCAGAAGCGGCAGGATGCCAATCTGTGAGAAATATAAATCGCAGTCTTCTTGCCTACCATCTTATCGAAGCCTTCAAACACCTGGCACTCGGCCTCAGGATCAAGTGCAGCGGTAGGTTCGTCCATGATGACAAAAGGTGCATCCTTATAAATTGCTCTGGCGATGGCCATCTTCTGTTTCTCACCACCGGAAAAATTTACACCGCTTTCATCAAAGCCCTTACCCACGTAAGTATTAAGCCCTTCCGGCAGTTCCTTCACACGCTCTCCCAGGCCCGCACGGGTCAGCGCATCCATGGCTCTCTCTTCGTCCACATTCATGGAGCACGCCAGATTCTCTCCTACCGGAAAATCAAACATGCAGAAATCCTGGAATACCACTGCGAACAAATCACAGTACTCCTGATAATCGTACTTGCGGATATCGATGCCGTTGACCTTGATACACCCTTCCGTCACATCATACAGACGGCACAATAATTTGATAAATGTGGTCTTGCCGGAGCCATTCTTTCCAACGATGGCCATCTTCTCGCCGATGACAAAGGATAAATTCAAATCCTTGATAACATAGGTATCTGAACCTGGATATTTAAAAGAAACGTGCTCAAACTCCACAGAAAATTTATTGTCCCTGCGCTTCTCCATAGGGATGGTTCCCTCATACTTGCGCTGGGAAAGTTCCATGAATTCAATATAATTCTCCGTATTATTGGCAGTGTATTTCAGCCAGCCCAGTCTCTGCACGAACAGTCGCACCGCCTCGGACACCTTGGAAATACTTGCGGCATACGTCACCACATTACCGATGGTAATCATTCCTGCGTAGCAGCGAAGTCCGGAGAAGGTATATACCACGATGGATAGCAGTGCCACAACCACCTGGGCTGCCACACCGTTCTTTACCATACATACGGTACATTTCTTTCCCACTTCATTTTCATTCTTAATGATCTTCTCCAGCTCCTGAAAGAGAAGTTTGCTCTGGTCGTAAATGCGGATATCCTTCTGCTGCTCTGTAACACCTAAGAGGTCTAAATAAAACCTTCTGCGGTTACTGAAGGGAGCTGCCTGTCTCTCAATCTCCAGATGCTTTGCATTGTAGTAGGTCAGCACCTTGTAATTTGCCCAGATTAACGCTCCCACGATAACAAGGAAAAGCACGGATGCCAAAGGCGAAGCGATAAATCCTGCCTTCTCGTCACCGTTTGTCAGGAACATGGGAAGTACGATAATAAAAGCACAGATACAGGAAGTCACACTGAGGAGCAACTGTTCCAGATGGGACAGTGCTGAACCAATGACACCAAATCTGGAATTGTTCAGACTAAGCTTCTGTGTACATTCATGCACCCGCGCATCCTCCAGATACTCAAAGTCCATCTCCATACTTTTCTTGTTGATGGGACCATTCTGTATCTCAAACATATACTCCATGCTCTGATTGTAAATTTTTACCAGAATTCCATCAATCGCTGACAAAATTCCATATACTGAAACCGCAATCAGTGAATATCTTGCAATCGTCACAAAATCTGCACCGTTATATACCGCATCAATCAGCTTACCGGTGAGAATCACGGAGATAAATGGCCGGATGCCGGGAATGATTCCATGAAATATCATGGAAATGATCACTTCGCTTCGCCCCTTAGAATAATCACACAGAAGCCTCCATATCGCCTTCCACTCTTTCTTACTCATGGAAAATCCTCCCTTTCTCGCCTTCTACATGCTCGTCTCCCATTGCTGCACTGCGTTTTTTACGTTCTTCTTCGTCTTTGTAGTACTGGCTCTGCATATCATAGAGAACGGCATATCTGCCGCCTGCTGCCAGCAACTCTTCGTGAGTACCTTCCTCAATAATACGCCCATGCTCCAGCAAAATGATGCGGTCGCAGAAACGGGTACTGGAAAGTCTGTGGGAAATGTAGATGGAGGTACGATTCTCCATAGCAGGACCCAGATTCATGTACAGCTCGTTCTCTGCAATGGGGTCCAGTGCCGCTGTAGGCTCATCCAAAATCACCAGTGGAGCCTGCTTGTAAAGTGCTCTTGCAAATAAAAGCTTCTGCTTCTCACCGCCGGAAAAATCTACTGCAGTTTCTTCGATTTTCTTCACTAATCTAGTTTCACCCTTCTCTGGAAGTGTATTGTATTTCTCCCAGAAGCCGGACAGCTTCAGCGCCTTCTCCAGACGCTCCTTATCCCAGGTTCTTTCTCCGGTGATATTCTCATCCACAGACAGTGGGAGCAGGGTACTGTCTTGGAAAAGCACGGAAATCAAAGCCATATACTCCTCTCTCGTGTACTCTTCCATTTTTTTATCATTTAAGAGGATTTCTCCCTGCTCCGGCATATATAATCCACAAATCAACTTCACCAGCGTGGTCTTTCCGGCACCGTTCAGTCCAATCAGTGCCAGCTTCTCTCCCGGTGTGATAGTCAGATTCAGGTCCTTAATGGTGGGCTCTTCGTTCCCCTGATAAGTAAAAGTCACATTACGAAGCTCCAGCTTCACCGGTTTATTCTTGAACTCTTCGACCAAATTCTTTCCAACGCCACCCTCCTGACGCCATACACTCTCCGTCTCCTCAAACTCCCTAAAATAGCTGATAGAAGTATTGATGGCATTGATAAACATCACATTTCTAAGCACATGCTCCACACTCTGGGAAAAGCTGGAGAAAACGCCGATGTAAAATACAAATTCCGCTGCGGTAATGCTTCCCTGGGACAGATAATATCCAAGAAGCAGAAACGCCAGCAAATCTCTTCCAAATTCCAGCACTGCGCCGGTCACATTACGGAAGCAATACCAATTATGGATTTTCCCGTAAAGACCACCGATTTTCTCCAGATTCTCGTCGTATTTTTTCAGGATATAGTCCAGCATTCTGTAGATTCGGATATCTTTCCCTGCTGCCGAGTCCATACACTGCGCAGTGATATAGGCCTCGCCCTTGGAGTACTTGCTGATTTTACCGAAATACTTTCCGTGCTGCTTGCGGGCCACTCCCAGCAGATACAGGTTAATGGCAATACTGAGGAATGCCGCACAGAGAATCAGGATACTCTTGCTTCCCAGAATTACACCGTACATCACCGCCGTAGTAAGTCCTGTCAGAAGCGCTGTCACAGCTCCCGTAGCCCTATAGATATCATTACCAAAGCGGGCACTCCCCCAGGCATTGTCCTTGATATCCTTATAATCCTTATCCTCCAGACGCTCATAGTCAATTTCTGCCACCTTATGTATGTATTTCCGCACGAAATGCAGGTGAAAATAGTCGGTCTGCTCATAGTAATAATTGATGATGACACTGCTGAGCACATTGAGAACCAGCATCCCTGCCGCAATCCCAAAAAGTGGTCCCAGCACCTGCATCACTGTGCCCTGCCTCTCCAATCCATGCACCAGACTGGCCGGAAGCAAATCCCCCAGAAAATACGCCAACGTCTGGGGAATAATCTCCAGGAACGCACAGTAAAACATCCATTTATTCCACGATTTCATCTGCTTAAAAAAGTAAATCACGTTGCTGCCATAGCCGTACTTGCGCTTCTGCTTGTCAGCAGTGATATGATACATGTTGTTCATAATTCTCCCCCCATTCTTCTTTAAGTAATTCTCTTAAATATACAATATTCCGGTATAAAAAAACAATTCGTGCACGAGATGTCGCTCTACGTGCACGAATTGCATACTTCACCCCTTTTTATCTGAAGGTATTGGTCAATTCTCTTTTGTTAATTCGTTAGTTGCGTTTCTCCCACTGTTCCATGTAACGGTCCCATTTCAGTTCTAAAGACTGGTCATACATATCACAGACCTCCTTCGTTTCCGGATAGCCGGCGTACAGATGCTTCAGAAGTTTCTGCGTAAGCAGAAATAGATTCCTGGCATCATTTTGGCTGATATTCCCAACAGACAAATTCATGTTTATACTGTCAAGTATATCACACTCAATAAGATTTTTCAATTGCTCAATTGTCTCCGGCGTCCGCGTTTTCTCTAAAAGGTCACGCAGCTTAAGTAACTGGAACGGAATCAGAATAATCAGTTTCTTCCGATTCAGCTCCTCCAAGGAGGTTGCTAAAAAATTGAAGGTGGAAACTTCGTAATCAAAAACACCCTGCCTTCCAAAATTCAGGCGAAGTACATATTTTTCAGGTACGGGGGTTGAGGAATAAAGATAAATAATCTTTGGTTCCGGGAAATTAAGAAGATAATACTTATCTGTTGAGATATGCTCCCGATTAGCGTGTTGAAAGCCATAATCAAACTCTCTGAGCACAATATCCGAATCATTCTCCATCTGAGCTTCCATGTGGTAACTGTAAACCTTATTGATGGTAACGATAGTATCGGCCAGCGTTTTCCGAAGATTCTCATCTTCAAACTCTGTCCAATTATATGCAATTTCACTGCTTTCGGGATAGTTCGTTCCAAAAAGTCCGTTGATGAGATTTATAACGGCTTTGGAAGAAAGAGTAAGAATACGCTTAAAGATTTTATCAAAAATAAACTGAATCGTTTCGGCCATAGTCTCCCTCCTAGCGGGAATTGACCATATGCCTCCAGATACGTTTAAGTATACCATGCAAAATACGAAAAGTAAATACCCAAATAGTTTCTTATATAATTTTCTCTATCATTGATTACTTATGTTCAAATTGTGGTACAATGGTTTCAATATTCGAATCAAGAGGTGGTACACATGAACATTTCAGAAGCAATGAAGCAAAGACATTCCGTAAGAAGTTATAGTCCAAAGACCATCGAAGGAGATACCCTTCAGGCACTGGAAGATGTAATCTCCGAATGCAACAAAGAAAGCGGATTGCATATCCAGCTGGTAACCAACGAGCCCAAAGCCTTTGACAGCACCATGGCCCATTACGGAAATTTCAGCGGTGTTACCAATTACATTGCCCTGATTGGCAAAAAGAGCGAAAAGCTGGAGGAACTATGCGGATACTACGGCGAAAAAATTGTTCTTGAGGCGCAGCGCCTTGGACTGAACACCTGCTGGGTAGCCCTGACATATAAGAAAGTACCAAACGCGTTTACTATTGCTGCCGGGGAAAAATTAGCTGTAGTCATCGCTGTTGGATACGGAAATACCGCTGGTGTGGCACATAAATCCAAAGAAACTTCCGAAGTCAGCAATCTGAGTAGTTCTTCACCGGACTGGTTCCGGGCAGGTGTGGAAGCGGCTTTACTTGCGCCCACAGCCATGAACCAGCAGAAGTTCCGCTTAGAGTTCGTAGGTGATAAAGTATCTGCAAAGGCCGGTCTGGGATTCTACACCAAAATGGACCTGGGGATTGTAAAGTATCATTTTGAATTGGGAAGTGGGAAAGATAACAGTATCTGGAAATGATTGGTTGTCACTTATCCGTAGCATTCATCTCTGCCTCTCTTTTCTCGGGGTAATATATCCTTAATTTCCAAAGGATTTCTTTATTTTTTCCTTCCCCCCGGGGGCGTTTATCCTTGACTTCCCCGAGGGTTTTCTTACTTTTCCCTTTTCCTAGGCAAAAGTCCTATCTACGCACCAATACCCCCTTCATATACTGCGTCTCATTGTGAGTTGCGTACACGATATCCATTTCCTCGTCCGTGCACCCAATCAGAATCTTAATCTCGGAATCTCTCTTCATCAAATCCACCGTACACATAACTGCAACAACCCTCTTCTCTCCGGAGCCGACCCACACATCTATTCCGCCACCATCCATGGAAGTTGTGTTTTTCAGATATCCATAATCCAGCTGATAAATAAAGTCCGAATACTTTGGGTGAGTCGTCCCCTTGGGCCGATCGATTACAATTTCAGAATTGCTGACCAATTCATCCAGCGCACTCCAGAATTCATTATCGTGTGTGTTCATAAATACCTCCGTCAACTCTTGACTCAATTAATTCTCGTATTTCTTTCTTTTTCGAAATCCATACCACTTTATCGCCATATCTTTCCAAAATGCGCCGTATTTCTCCCAAATTCTTATTTTGAAAAGTATCCGTCCATTTTAAAAGGTCGTATACCGATTTCAAGGTCTCTTTCTTTCCCTTCTCTATTCCTAATTTTCTTTTTATCGATCGTATGATAATCCTTGTTTTGTACAAGTACTTTGGCATATCAAGCACATAAATGATATCCGCATCTTCAAAGCTCTGCTGCACCCATGCATAATACACACCCTCAATAACCCAATTCTCATTGGCCAATATCTCTTGCAATAATGCATTTCTTCTTTCGATAGGCGTCTTAACACCGTAACCTTCTGCGTTATTGTCCCATTGTATATCGTCCAAATCAAAATGTGGAATATTATAATTTTCTGATAGTGCCTTGGCTAAATAGGTTTTACCGGAGCCACTGCAACCAATAATATGTACTTTCAAAACTTACTTCCTTTCATCCGTAACAATATGCACAATCTCCTTCGGCGTATTGCTTAAATAGTCCTTGATAAACGTGGGAAAAGCTCTGTATTTATTCAAATCCTCTATTGGAATCCAGTGCATACTTTCTTTGACACCGCAGGTATAACTGTTGCTGTGCAATTCTTTGGAACCTCTTGGCTTCATCAGGTAATAAAATGCTATTTCGTGACAGTGATATCCGTTTATTGTTCCACCGTCACCATAGAAAAAGTTCTCGTGAATAATCGCCAATCTGTCAATCTCGTAAACCTCGGCAATCCAAAGCCTCCTCTACTCCTGCAGCAGTGTGTTCTCCATAGTCCAGCTTTCCCTCACTTCAGCCTTAGTATAATCTCCACGTCCCAGATTACACCTATTCCAGCGGCAGCGTAATCTCCGTCGCAAAGATGCCGTCCTCCGCCTGTCTATTGATGTACCCGTGGTATTTGTGGACGATGCTGTCGATGCGCAGCAGACCATAACCATGGTTGCCGGACTTGGTGGTGACGAAGCTGCTACCTACCTTTGACGCAATTCCCTTGGTAGAATTGGTCACGGAAATGTAGAGCTGCTTTTTCATAATATCGATATAAATTCGGATAAAACGCTGGCTCTCATCGGAGATTTCCATACATGCCTCCATGGCATTGTCCAAAAGGTTACCAATAACTACCGCCAAATCCACTCCGGAGATTCCGATGTCTCCCGGTACAAGAGCAGTAGCGTCCACCGCAATATTTTTCTCTCCAATCAAGGAAAGCTTGCTGTTTAAAATAGCATCCACCATCACGTTTCCGGTCTTCAGCACAGTATCCACTGTAGTTAAATCGCTTTCCAGCTTGTCCAGATAGTCCCCCGCCTGATCATACTGCTGTAACGCCATATGCGCCTTAAGCACCTGCATGTGGTTATGGTAGTCATGACGCCAACCACGCATCTTGCGATACATATTCTCCACTTCTGCATAGTGCTTGTCCACCAACTCATCCTGAAAATTCTTAATCTGCCGATTTACATACCATGGTAGCAAAACCACCCAGACAAGCCCTCCGGCAAGCACTGCTCCCCCTATTATTAATAACAATTCTCTCATTTTACTTGTCCTTATCTCCTCTGAAACAGGCGAATAAATGCCTGATTAACAGTTCCTGTAAGACTCCTGCTGATAGGTAATCTCTCACCATTATCCATCACCAGCTCATTCTTTACAATCATGGAAACATGCTGCAGATTCACCAGAAGGCTTCGATGACATGCTACAAGCTCCTTCCGATGCTCCAAAAGCTTTGTAACGTAACTCAGCGTGTGCTTTATCTGCTGCTTCTTGTCCGCACAATGTAAAATACAGTTATGCCTGTCCGCTTCAATATACCAGATATCCTCCACCGGCACCACAATACTTCCTTCCGCCGTCTGAAACCACATCTTCTCTATATTCTTCCGATTTCTGTAAGTACGCTCCAGTTGCTCCCATAATTTCTCCCTCAGCACCGGCTTCAAGAGATAATGCAGTGCTGATACCTCATAACCCATGGCCATATACTTCTCATATCCTGTTACAAATAGGATAGGGACTTCACATTTCTGACTACGCAGCTTCTTCGCCAGCTCCATACCATTCATTTCGCCCATTTCCACATCCAGAATCAGCAGATCGTAGGCACTGTCTTCTTCCCATCCAAAAAGAAACTGTTCTGCACTCTGAAAACAATTTATTATCACTTTTTCTGCATTTTTCACAGCCCAGTCTTCTATATAATTCTTCAATAAATCCTGCTGAACCGGCTCATCATCACAAATTGCAATCCGCATGCGTCACACCTTCTTTCCATTACTTAACAATAAAATATAACACATTTCCGTGCAATATAAAAAATTCGTGCACCAGTGGTATTCTCCGGTGCACGAACTGTAAAAAATAGTTGCTTTTTCAATAAAAAAGAGGTAAATTATGTTGGTGATTTTTCAGACACAATTATTAAAATACTGTTTCTTTCATAATATTTCCCAAGTTATTTACGATACCTTCCATACTAGAGTATGTCAGGTCTTGAGATAAATAACAGGGTTTATTCAATAACTGTAAACCCTTTGTAAAAACGACGTTTTTCTTGTTTTTTTAAATTTTGCCACATATTTTTTGACAATTTGACGTATAGAATGAATTTTCTCTTGCACATCTTCAGTTCCGTTCTTTCCAAAGATATTGCTTATGAATAATGGTCTGCTCTCTTTTTGTAGTAATTCCATGAATTTTTCAAATCATTCATCAAATTCCTCCAATGAGAAGCAAACATATTATCAAAAATCATAACAATCAGCCTTCTTCATCATAGGTTACTTCCACGTTTATCAACTGCAGATTATCAATATTTTTTACCTTCATACCGTGCTTACCATGAGCCTTGACATTCTCCATGGTGATGTTCCGATAAGGTCTTTCGGGAAGACCATAGAGGTAAACCGCATTCCCTGCTACAGTATTGACTTCCAAATTCTTGAAATAAATATCCTCAATAATAGGGGTGCCGTCATCTATCGGCAGTGGGGTTTCTGCATCAAATTCTTCACTTCCATAGAATCCATCCAGATAGATTGCACCACGGAACCACTTGGTATCCTTATGTTCCGTACTCTGGTTATCATGGGTACAGTTTTCATAACGAATGTTGCGGATATAGTTGCCTCTTCCACGTATTGCCTTTAAACTGGCAATACTAAAGGTATCTTTAAAGGTACAGTTTCTTACCACTACATTCTCTACTCCACCAGCCATCTCACTACCCATAGCAACACCGAAACCGCTGATAAACTCACAATTCTCAATCAAAATATTCTTAGAAGGAATGCCCACACGTCTTCCCTCCGCGTCTCTTCCGGATTTCACTGCAATGCTATCATCCTGACTGCCGATGATGCAATTCTCAATATGCACATCCTGACAGGAATCCACATCAATGCCGTCACAATTATGCATTCCGTAGACATTCCCCTGTTCATCATACTTAGAGTAAACCTTGATTCCATCCAGATGTACATTTCTGCAGTAAATCAAATGCACACACCATGCCGGAGACTGGCGGAAGGTTACCTCCTTAATCACCAGATTCTGCACATTGCGAAGCCAGATACATCTACCACGCTTTATTGGTAGTTTTTCCAGCTCCGTCTGAAACAGAGCCTTTCCATTGGCATCAATGATACCCTTTCCTTCAATGGTTATATTCTCATAGCGTGCTCCATCCGTATTGAGAAGACTGGCAAAGTTCAGCTGATCCAAGCCTTCATAAGGACCACCTTTAATCGGAAAATCTTCCACATTTCCACTTCCTAAAAGCTTTGCTCCTTCTTCCAAACGGAGAGTCATATTGCTCTTTAAGAATAGTGCGCCTGATACAAACACTCCGGCGGGAATTACCACGGTCCCGCCCTGCTGGCACAAATCAATTGCTCTTTGAATCTCCTTGGTACAAACGGTCATACCATCTGCTACTGCACCAAAATCCAATATATTATTTAACATATGTATATTCTCCTTCTGTTACGTTCTCATATCCGGTTCCATCCGGTAAAATCACAGTAGCAATCACACCCTTCGGTATCTCTACATGATAGGTAAATACACCGTTTTCCAGCTTCCATACAGATGAGATCCTGCCGTAAGGACAAATATGGTAGCCTTCTGCATGTGTCAGTTCTCCAAGCGGCTTTGGCGCCAAAATAAGCTTTTCATAACCCGGTGCCTCCTTACGAATGCCCAGAAGATTCTGATACATCCAGTCACCCACCGCACCGTAGGCATAGTGATTGAAGGAATTCATATTCACATCGCCGAAGGTATCGGTCTCTGCAATGTAGGAATTCCAACGCTCCCAGATAGTGGTTGCACCGTTTAACACACTGTATAGCCAGCCGGGGTTCTCCTTTTTCATGAGAATACTCATGGCTACATCATCTCTGCCAATCTTACTCAGTGCCGGTAAGAGATGTGCGATTCCTAAGAATCCTACGGATAGGTGACCGTTTCTCTCTTCTATAGTCCGCAGGAAATCTGCTGCCGCACCGACCTTTTGGCTACTATCCAAAAGGTCGAAATCAATGGATAGAGCATACCCTGTCTGGGTAGGAATGGTAAGAGTACCATCCTCATTTACCCACTTTCTCTGATATGCTGCTTTGATTTCTTCAAAGCGGGCAAGATAATTTTCCGCCAAATCTTCTTTTCCCAATATCCTACAAATTCGTGACAATAAATCTGCGCTGTATGCTGCATAAGCGGTAGCACATAGCAAAAACGGCGTAGAAGTATCATAGGCCAGATGATCGCCCCTTGGTTGCTCCCCCTGAATTCCCGGCTCGGACTCATACCCACGCTGGTACTCCACCCAAGCCTGCATCATTTCAAAATTATCCTCTAAAATCTTCTTGTCACCATATTCCAGATAAAGCTCCCATGGAACAATTACAGAAGCATCCCCCCAGCCACCGCTGGTAAGTCTGCGGTTGTCACCACCCAAGGGCGCCGTATCCGGTACTCCGCCGCCGCGATTGTACATCAGCTGGGCATCACGAAGATCCTGAAGCCACTTCTCCGTAAAGGCTCTTGCCTCTCTGTTAAACACCGCCGTTGCGGCAAAAACCTGAGCATCGCCGGTCCAGCCCATACGCTCATTTCGCTGCGGACAATCGGTTAACGTCAACAGATAATTGTCAATCTGTCCCCACTCAATATTACTCTGCAATTTATTAAGAAGCGGGTCTGAGCAAGAGAAATCTCCTACCTTTTCTCCGATATTGCTGATAACAAGACCTTCCAGTGAAAGAATGTCCTCTCCGTTCTCCAAATCATAACCATTTCCGGTGACTTCCACATAGCGGAAGCCATGAGATACCAAGCTTGGCTCGTAGGTCTCCGGCTCCTCTCCCTTACACACATACACATCGGTATTGGCAGCGGTGCGGAGATTCTGCACATAGATTTCGCCATTTTGGTAGCACATTTCTCCATAACGAAGCTTATAGGATTTACCACGCTTACCCTTTAAGGTGATACGA
>JAFUKH010000005.1 GCA_017467845.1 Lachnospiraceae bacterium
AATCTTACCCTTACTATCCGCATGATAATAGTCTTCGAAGTTTATTCGCACAGTAATGCTTGCGCAGCTGTTATAGCATCGAAATCCCACAGATTCTTTCCATGCACCACTCTCATATATCTCCTGTGGCGCCACAACAGGCAGTATCCCAATGATATGCAAAATATCACTATATTCTTTATCATTAAAATATTGATATGCCTCCCTACAAAACCGATACACCTCATCATCGATTCCATAATGGTCCTTGAAATATGCCGGTGTATTTATGTTTAATTCCATATACTCTATTTCATCCTCTCTGCCATCTTCACCAGTCTCGGTCTGTTGTATCTCTGCATCATTACAAACGTCAAATCCATACATGCAGCGCCTATGGACGTAAGTAAAAACACCATAAAGGAACCGAACCATATCACTGCAACCAACGGCAAAAAGCTAAACACTACAATAATCTCGTGCACAATCTCCGCCTGACAGGTAGCCTGGACAATTTCATCAAAGCTTTTTTCTTTCACCGAAAAAAGAGAGGGATCATAAGTAGGCATCTTGCCCTTCCACTTCTTTACACCAAGCTTTTCATAAAGTTTCTTCTCAAATGAGTGCATCTGATACCAAGGCTTTCGATAATCTGCATGGTTATGCATGATTGCGTTGACGATGCTGCCCACTGCCAGTCGCATCACAAAATGGTATGCGATGGTTCCCGCGGTAATCGCCAAAGTAAGCAGAATACCTATATTCATTTTCTGGTAAAGTACCGTTAGAATAAGCGTTGCAAGCACGCTTACTACGGCAGTTGATTTCACCATTTTTGCCATTCGTAATACCTCCCTTATCCCAGTAAGTTGTGGTTTTCCTCCACCAAGAATCTATCAACAGTTCCACCATTTTTAAAGCGCTCCTCATCCATGACCCAGCCTTTGATGGTGTAATCCTTCACGATAGTGTTTGCCCACTTTCGGAACTGGACTGCACGTTGATTATTTACTTTAAAGCCTACTGCGATTATCATTTGGAGGTTGTAATGATTTACTTCACGACTAACCTGACGATTTCCTTCTGTTTGAACTATCCGATATTTTCGGATAGTTGCTTCCTCTAAAAGCTCCAAATCAGCATATATCTTCTTAACATGGTCATTTATCGTACGAACATCAACATCATACAGCACCGCCATCATCTTCTGCGTCAGCCAGATATTCTCTTCCTCATACCGCATTTCAATGCTCTGCTCATCACTTCCTGTGGAAGCAACAAAGGTCAAGTATTCCGCCGCGCTGGAGCGGATGGTAATCTCGTTTTTCTTTTTCGGCATCTGCTTCACCTCTCAAAACTATACTGATAAATCATTTTGAATATAATCATAACACTTTACTACCTTTTTTACAATAATACAGCGAGGCCATCACTAGCCCCGCCGTATTTCTTCATCCTGCATCTAAAATAATAATTGATATATCCATCTGCCAAAGCATACCCCCAGCTCGTGTACACCTATTCCTATCAGGACTGCCATCCCAAGTCCCACTACAAAAACCAGAGTTTTTGAGGGGCATTTCCGCCACCATTCCTTTAACGTCATTATCTCTTTCTGCATATCGCCTTACCTCCGTTATTTGATAAGACAATACTATCTTCTATGGTCCACAAAATACCATAAACACGGGGTTGCACTTAGGTAAACTTTAGGTTGCACCTGCAAAATTCCTTAGTTATAGATGATTTCTCCAATCATTCTCCCCACTTCATAGCCAAGTCCATGCACCGCCATTACGACCACAGCCAATAGGAACATAACTGTCAACACATACAGCAAGATGAACATTCCCTTCTGCACTCCGGACAAATTCGTGGTAAAGGTATTCCACACTACCCAAATTTTGTCGGCAGTATACTTCTGCGGTTCTGCCGTTCCTTCCTTCGATGCTTCTGTCCCACGCATTAGATAATCCAGCGACACATGAAAGTAGTCACTCAAAAATAACAGCCGGGTCATCTCCGGATATGCCTTGTCCGACTCCCATTTGGAGACCGATTGTCTTGACACATCCATCAGTTCCGCAAGCTCCTCTTGGGACAAATTTGCTTCCTTTCGAATCTTATATAATCGTTCCCCAAACGTCATTTCCGTTACTCCTTCTTGCAACATTCTTTCCCTATTTTAACACAATCCTTTTCTTATTCAAGCATTCCGCATTTGTAGTTGTACTCCACCCACCCTGCTCTCTGCGAGGTGTACGCGCGGAGATGCATTCGCGACTAGCTCGAAAATCCTTCGGATTTCCACGCCCCCGAGATTCCTCCAATAGAAACAAAAAGACTGGGTCCTACACAAGCAAGCTTGTAAGCCCCAGCCTTTCTGTTTCTGCTGTCGCCAATTGTTACCAATACTGTCCCCAGTCTTTCATCAATCTGGTCAATGCTTCCATATAGAAGTAGTCACCCCAGATATTGCACTCATCCACACCGTAGTGGTTGCAGGTGTTGTAAGGCGAGTGATTAGAGTAGGTTGTATGAAGAACAAGACCGTTACTTTCACTCATATCTTTTACTGCGCAGTTATCATAAATAGCCTTCAGTAATTTCTTGGCAAGAGAGATATAATATGCTGCATCTTCTTCTGATAAATACTTTGCCATTTCCAACATTCCACAGGCGGCGATTAGCGCGCTGGAGGAATCTCTTGGCTGGTCATCCCCATCCGTGAATTCCAAATCCCAATAAGGAACCAGATCCGATGGTAAATGATCCATAAAGTATTCGGTTACCTTCTTGAATAATTCGATATATTCCTCACGCTTCGTATAGCGATATGCAGTTGCAAGACCATATACGCCCCATGCCTGACCTCTTGCCCATGCAGAACCATCTCGATATCCCTGACAGGTCGCACCATGGGAAGGCTCACCGGTTTCCGGGTTAAAGAAGAAGGTATGCCAGGTAGAATAATCCTCACGGATAACATTCTTTACTGCGGTATAAATATGCTTCTCTGCAACTGTGCGGTATTTTTCCTCACCGGTTTCCTCACTTGCCCAATATAAAAGCGGAAGATTCACCAGACAGTCAATAATCAGACGATAGTTGTCCGGGTGCCCCATTTGACCCCATGCCTGTATGAATTCCCCTTTTTCATGAAAGCGGGCGGTCAACTGGTCTGCCGCCAGAATCGCAGCTTCCTTACCCTTTTCTGAACCAATCAGCTTATAGCCGGCCACGCAGGATGGAGAATATAAGAAGCCCATGTCATGATGGTCCACTGTAATCTTGTTCCTAATTCTGTGAAGGAAGGAATCAATCTGCACCTCTGCGGCACTGCGAAGCGCTTCCTTCGCCGCCTGAGGTGTTCCTATACGAAGCATTGCTGCCGCCTCCGGATTGTCACACACATATTCATAAGCCAGCCAGATCTCTCCGGTCCAGAATCCATTGGTCCAGTCCACATTGTCGATGGGCGCGTAGAAATTATCCACGCTGTAGGCATTCTGGAACTTCTCGGTAAATTCAGGCAACACATGCACAATCTGCTTTACACAAAACTCCATAGCCTCCTGCAACTCTTTATCTGTTATTTCAGGAAATTTATCATTGCTTTTCATATTCTCATCCTTTCCATTCCTCTTGA
>JAFUKH010000052.1 GCA_017467845.1 Lachnospiraceae bacterium
ATTTTACCTTTACATTGGCGAATTATGAGAAGATTTTAGACCCGCTTTATTTAGGGACTTTTGTGGATTCATTTAAGCTTGCCTTTTTATCTACTTCGATTATTGTACTGCTGGGTTATCCCTATGGATACTTTATGGCGCGGATGAGTGAGAAGTGGAAAAAGCGTATGATGCTGCTGATTATGATTCCTTTCTGGACCAGTGCATTGATTCGTTTGTACGGCTGGATTATTGTATTTCGCAGCAATGGTATCTTAGATAAGGTGCTGATGGGAATCGGGCTGACGGATTCGCCCCTAAAGCTACTTTATACTTATCCGGCAGTAGTAGTGGGAATGGTGTACGCGCTTTTTCCTTTTATGGTACTGTCAGTGTACTCCAGTGCGGAGAAGATGGATTATCGTTTGGTGGAGGCTGCCAGAGACCTGGGGGCATCCTCTGCGAAAGCCTTTTTTACGATTACATTCCGGTTGACATTGCCCGGCCTTTTATCCGGTGTGATATTGACCTTTGTACCGTCCATGGGCCTTTTCTTTATTGCGGATATTTTGGGTGGTAATAAGATATTACTTGTGGGAAATGTGATTCAGGAGCAGATGACCAAGGGAAGAAACATTCCTTTTGCGGCGGCCATGTCGGTCATCCTGATGATTATGACATATCTTATGATTGTACTGTATCGTAAGGTGTCCGGCACCACAGAACTGGAGGGGATAATGTGAAAAATCCATAAATGCAAGATTTTTCACAGGCAAATTTGTCCCTTCGGTCCAAAGTTTGCAGGATGAGAAAAGAAGAGGTTTATTGATGATGAAAAAGAAGAAAACATTCTCCGGAATTTATTTGGCGGTGCTGACGATTATTACTTATGTACCGATTCTACTCACGGTGATATATTCCTTTAATGAATCCAAGTCTTCTGTGAACTGGACAGGATTCTCCTTAAAGTGGTATGAGGAGCTTTTACGTGACAGGGAGATAAAAGAGGCTTTGATAAACAGTCTGATATTGGCTACTTCCAGCTGCTTTCTGGCGGTAGTACTGGGAACAACGGGAGCTATCGGTATCTGGAAGATGTCCGAGAAGCCGGAGCAGTATAGAGGTTTTCAGAAGATTAACAATATTATGAGTTATATTGCCATGCTCCCCATCATGATTCCGGAGATTATTTTAGGTATGGTATTTCTGGCAGTGTTTTCCTTTATGGACCTGCCCTTTGGTATGTTAACATTGATTATTGCGCACACCACGTTCTGCGTTCCTTATATCTTCTCTATGGTGAAAGCGAGGCTGGTGGGCATGGATAAATCGCTGGAAGAGGCCGCGCTGGATATGGGGGCTTCGCCTTTTCAGGTGTTTCGGGATATTACATTGCCGCTGATTATGCCGGCGATACTTTCCGGTACGATGCTGGCGTTTGCCATGTCCTTTGATGATGTGGTTATCAGCATCTTTGTAACCGGAGCAAAGGTAAATACTCTTCCGGTGAAGATTTATACTAAGCTGAAGACCGGGGTAACTCCGGAAATTAATGCGCTTGCTACGGTGATGCTCCTGGTAACCTTGATTCTTTTGGTGGCATCACGTATAATAAGCAAAAAATGGAAGAGACAATAATACGAGGAGGACTATTATGAAAAAATTGTTTGCACTTCTTTTAACGGGAGCACTTACTCTGGGGAGCCTTACCGGATGTGGTGGTCAGGAGGAAAAGGGTGAGCTGAATCTTTTTACCTGGGATGGTATGTTTCCTCAGGAGATTTTAGATGGTTTTGAAGAAGAGACCGGATATATCATTAATTATTCTAACTTTGATTATGATGAGACCATGCTTGCCAAGCTGGAGGAGACAGAAGGCGGTGAGTACGATCTTGTTATTGCGGATGAGTACATCATTGAGGTGGTAATTGCAGAGGGACTTGCCCAGAAGCTGGATACATCTAAGATTGCTACTTATGAGAATTTGAATCCGGTATTTATGTCACAGTTCTATGACCCTACTAACGAATATACCGTTCCTCATGGAGCAGGTATTCCGTTGATTGTATACGATCCTACTCTTACAGATGTAGAGATTACCGGATATGAGTCCTTATGGAATCCGGCATTGGAGGATAATATCGCAATCACAGCAAACTATCGTGTAATCAACGGTATTACCTTACTTACCATGGGTGAATCCATGAATACCGAGGATTTAGACAAGATTGCGGCAGCCGGTGAGAAGTTAAAGGAGCTGGCACCCAACATCCGTGTAATCAATGATTCCAATACCCAGGAGTTCATCTTAAGTGGTGAAGCTGCAGTTGGATTTTTGTATACCTCTCAGGTTGTTGCAGCACTGATGGCGAAGCCCGAGCTGGAACTGGTGGTTCCCGAGGAAGGTCTTGGCTTTGGTATTATGGCAAGCTTCATCCCTTCCCAAGCACCCAATCCGGAGGCAGCATATGCGTTCCTTGAGTACATCAACCGACCGGAAAACGCGGCAAAGTGCTTTGAGTACTTAGGTTATTACTGTACCAATAAGGCAGCTGAGGAATATATTTCCGAGGATATGAAGAGGCTTCTTGTGCTTCCTGAGGATGCGGCAGCAGGAGAAATTATCCAGAATATTTCTGTAGAGGCAGAGGATTTACATGCTAAGAACTGGAATGAGTTTATGAATGCTTGCGACTAAAGGTTACAGAGTTGAGAGAATTGGGTTATGAAAAAGCAGAAGATAAAAGAACGATATTTTTACGCAATCGTTCTGATGTTTGTATTGCTGCTGGTTACTAAGGTGGGATATTTGAAGTTGCAAGGGGATGTGCAGGAGTCTCAGATGGTAGAACAGTCAGAGGAGGTCATTACTTCTACAGCGGTGCCGGTGGCGACACAGGTGCCGGAGAGTTCTGCAGCAGAGGAACTGACATCTGAGCTGATAGCAACGGAAGCTCCCATGGAGACACCGGTAGAAAGCAGTGAGGAAATACAGGGGGAAGAAATTATGGCAAATAAACTTAGTAGACTTCATGTGGAAGGTACATCTATTGTCAATGAAGAAGGAGACGTAGTACAGCTTCGAGGCATCAGTACCCATGGTATCGGATGGTTTCCACAGTATATTAATTTGGACTTCTTTAAGCAGATGAGTGAGGAATGGAATGCTGATGTAGTGCGCCTTGCCATGTACACTGCAGAGCCAAGCGGTTATTGCACCGATGGGGACAAGGAGACTCTGAAGCAGCTTATCAAAGATGGTGTAAAATACGCGGAAGAGGCCGGAATGTATGTGATTGTGGACTGGCATATTTTATCGGATTTCAATCCTCATACCAACAAGGAAGAAGCGATTAAGTTTTTTGATGAGATGGCAGGGGAGTTTGCGGATAAGACCCATGTAATCTACGAAATCTGCAATGAGCCAAACGGTGGTGTGGCATGGTCCGAAATCAAATCCTACGCGGAGGAAGTCATTGGCGTCATCCGTGAAAAAGATGAGGACGCCATTATTTTAGTGGGAACCCCGAATTGGTC